>NZ_JARUBJ010000002.1:3194500-3501500 GCF_029626145.1 Micromonospora sp. WMMD961 | reverse complement strand
CACCGCGGTCATACCTCTGTCCCTCCGCCGGTCCCCGACGGGAGGTACGTACCCGCCGGCCGATCGGATCACTCCGCGCCCCCAGCGTCACTCCACTACGTCGCCGACCGGTCGCCGAACGGTCGCCGAACGCGAGATCTTGGAGAGTTTCCGTTCACGCGGAACGGAAACTGTCCAAGATCTCGGTTGGACGTGCCGCCGCCTTCGCCCGGCGGTGGCGGTGGTCGGCGGTAGTGGATATGCCGCTGGCCGGCACCCCGTGGTGGGGTGCCGGCCAGCGGTCGTGTGGCGTCGGTGCTGCGGTGCGGTGGGTCAGCTGTTCCAGTACTGGGCGACCAGGTCGGTGGCCTGCTGCTCCCACTGGGCGTACGCGTCCGGGTAGGCCGACACCTGCACGGTCTGCGCGGCCTCGGTCAGCGGCATGTCCTGCCACCCGTCGACCTGCTTCAGGCCCTTCAGGAACGCCGTGGTCGAGTACTCGGGGTCGGTGATCTGCTCCGGGGTACCCCAACCACTGGACGGGCGCTGCTGGAACAGACCCAGCGAGTCATGGTCGTTCATATCGCCCAGGTGGCCCAGGTTCTCCAGCTTCGACTCCTGCAGGCTGGTGGCGATCGAGATGACCGCGGCCCGCTCGGGCAGGCCGGCCTTCTTCGTCGCGGCGATGATCGCCTTGACGTTGGCGGTCTGCTCGTCGTTGAGGGTGATGTGCGACTGCTCGCCCTGCGGCTTCGGCGCCGCCGACTGCACGGCGACCGCGACGGGCTTGGCGTCAACGGGGTTGGCGTGGGCGGCGACCGGACCGGCGAACACACCACCGGCGAACGCCAGACCAGCAACGGACAGCACGCTCTTACGCATGATCGTGTTCATGGGGGAAGCTCCTTCGGGGGTAAGGACACCCGCACACATGCCACGGGTGAGAGCACCTCGTCCGGCGCTGCAACAAAGTCTTGGGGGTTCATCGGCGGCCTGCGAGCGGGGGCTCGCGGCGCCGGGCCCGTGTGTAACGACCCGAGGGCCGGGGTCATTCCCGGGGGGCGACCGGTTCCGCGGCACCCGGTGACGCGGGGTGCCGGTCCGGCCGGGGTCCAGGTGTAACGACCCGGGGGCCGGGGTCATTCCCGGGGGCGGACCACCGCGCCGACAGGCCGTGGTCCTGCGATTGTCAGGATGTGCAACGACCCCGACCCCGCCGTGATTCCGGCCGGCGAGTGCCCCCGACCACAGGCCGATACCACCCAAACGGAACAAACCGTAGAGGACCTCACAACCGTGCGTGATCCACTCGCCTTCGCGAAAGCCGGGGCATCCGAGACGGTCTGACACCCCGACTTCACGGAAACCGAGTCGATCACAAATCAGAGCCATGCCGAGCGGGGACGTAAGACCAGAGCTACAGAAAACCGTGGCCGAAGCGAACGAGGCCAGCCGCGGCCAACGGGCCAACCGGCCACCGGGCCACCGGGCCACCGGGCCACCGGGCCAGGCGAACAAACCGGCCGAGCGAGCCGAGCCGGCCACGGCGGCCGAGTGAGCCGGGCCGAAAGGGGGCGTCGGGTGGCGGGCTCGCTCAGCTGGCGAGGCGGGAGCGGACTTTGGCGGCGCAGGCACCCAGGACCGTCTGGGCGTCCAGCCCCAGGCTTTCGATGGCCACCAACGCGGTGAAGGCGACGTCGGCCAGCTCGGCGGCTACGTCCTCGCGGGTGTGGGTGACGCCCTTGCGCGGATTCTGCCCAAGCAGCCCGATCCAGGCGGCGGACGCCTCCCCCGCCTCCTCGGTCAGCTTCAGGATGCGGCAGGTCAGTTCGGTCTGCCCGGTGCCGTTCGCGTTGTCCAACCAGCTCCGCGACGCGCGGGCCGCCTCCCAGATTGACTCGTCCACGGCGACAAGTCAACCCGACAGGTCTGCCTGCTCACGCAGCCGGGTACCGGTGGCCGGCACCTCACCGACCAGCATGCCGGCTGACCCGGCACGGACGGCGGTCCGCATCCCCGCGCGCACGGACGGTGGTCCGCATCCCGCGCGCACGGGCGGCCGGGTCAACGCGCGAAGGGCCTCACCGAGCGCCGACCGCACTGACGGCGCACGAGCCCGGGGCCCGATCAGCCGGACAGTCGAGCTTGACCAGCCGATCAACGTAGACATTGACACTGGTCGACGGCGGTCCTAGGTTCAGGGCGCTACCGGCCGGTAGGCAACCGTCCCGCCTGGTCGCCCCCGGGCGACATCCGTCCGATGGGGAGCACCGATGCTGTCCGCACCCGTTCGTACCCTCCGCCGGCTGCTCGCCGCCACCGCGACGATGACTCTCGCCGTCGGGCTGGCCGGCGCCGCGCCGGCCAACGCCACCGGTCACGACCAGGGAGGCGGGGAGCCGCTGCCCGGGTACACCATCGAGAATCCGCCGTTGGCGCCGATGGTGGTCGGCGGCAAGCCGACGACGGTACGTCAGGGGGTGCACCGCCACGCCGGGTACATCATCGAGGTCCCGGCACGGTGGAACGGTGACCTGCTGTTGTGGGCGCACGGCTACCGCGGCCAGGGCACGGTGCTCTCGCCGGAGCCGCCGGGCTTCGGGCTGCGCCAGCGACTCCTGGAGCAGGGGTACGCGTGGGCGTCGTCCTCGTACGACCGCAACGGCTTCGACATCCGTTCCGGGGTGCTGGGCACCAAGGATCTCGCCGACCACTTCGGCCGGACGGTCCGCCGGCCGCAGCACACCTACGTCGCCGGGGTGTCGATGGGCGGGTACGTCATCGGTCGCTCACTGGAGCAGTACCCCGGCTACTACGACGGGGCGCTGCCGATGTGCGGGGTGCTCGGCGACCAGACGCTGCTCGACTTCTATCTGGACTACAACCTGGTCGCGCAGACCCTCGCCGGGCTGCCGGCGTACCCGACGCCGGCCGACTACCTGACGAACGCCGTACCCCGCATCCAGGTGGCGCTCGGTCTGGCCGGGCTGACCCCCACCGGGCCGGACACCACCACGGACCGGGGCAAGCAGTTGCGGGCGATCACCGTGAACCGTTCGGGCGGGCCGCGTCCGGGCGCGGACGCGGCGTTCGCGGTCTGGAAGGATTTCCTCTTCTCGATCAGCGTGCCCACCGGGAGCGGCAACTCCCCCGCCCAGCGGCCCGGTCAGCTGTCCACCAACCTGCTCACCCGGTACGCCCCGAACAGCCCGGTGAACGTCAACGCCACAGTGCGGCGGGTCGCCCCGGAGAACGTGGTGCAGCGGCTCCTGCCGACGCTGACCGAGGTGCCGCGGATCGCCGGTCGGCCCACCGCGCCGGTGCTCAGCCTGCACGGCCTCGGTGACCTGTTCGTGCCGTTCAGCATGGAGCAGGCGTACGCAGCGGACGTGGCACGGCACGGTCGCAGCAAGCTGGTGGTCCAACGAGCCATCCGGGCCACGCAGCACTGCGAGTTCACCCCGGCCGAGGCCGGCGCCGCCTGGGACGACCTGGTGTCCTGGGTACGCACCGGCAAGCGCCCGGCCGGCGACACCGTGACCGACCCGGCGGTGGTGGCGCGGCCCGACTACGGCTGCCGGTTCAGCGACCGGGAGGCGTACGCCGCCGCCGTCGGCACCCGCCGCCTCTATCCGGCCTGCTGAGATACGACGACGCCGGCCGGTCCCACGTGGGGACCGGCCGGCGCGTGTGTGCGGGTGTCACCAGAGCTGCTGGACGATGTCCGCCGCCTGCTCCTCCCACTGCGCGTACGCGTACGGGAATGCGGAGACCTGGACGGTCTGCGCGGCGGTGGTCAGCGGCAGGTCCTGCCAGCCGCCCACGTTCTTGAGTGCGCTGAAGAACGCGGTGGCGGAGTACTCCGGGTCGGTGATCTGCTCGGGCGTGCCCCAACCGGACGACGGGCGCTGCTGGAACAGGCCCTGCGAGTCGTGGTCGTTGTACGCGCCCAGGTGGCCGAGGTTGTAGAGCTTCGACTCCTGCAGCGAGGTGGCGACGCCGATCACCGCGCCGCGGTCACCGACGCCGGTCTTCTTGGCGGCGTCGACGATGTGCCGGGCGTTGGCGAGCTGCGCATCGTCGAGCGGGATGCGCGACTGGGCGCCCTCGATGCCGTGCGGGATCAGCTGGGCTCGGCTGGGCTTGCCGGCCGGCGGCTTGCCGGTGGCGGAGCCGGTGGTCAGGCCCGACTCGACGGGCTGGTCGTCCTGCTGGGCCGAGGTGGCGGCCTTGCCGGTGGCAAGGTCGATGGCGGCGACGGCGCCCTGATGCGGTCCGGAGGTGACCGGAGCGGCAACTGCGGTCGGCGCGAGGGCCAGGCCGCCGAGGGCGGCCACACCCGCCACGCTCAGCGCGGTCTTGCGGTACGAGTCCTTAGCGATGGCGGGGAGCCATCGAGTGAAGTCGACCTTCACGATGGTTGCCCTTTCGATCGTGCGGAGCGCTCCGGGGTGAACGCTCCTCGGGAGATGACCGCGGAAAAGGGTTTGGGCTCCGGCGGTACGGGGGACACAACCAGGTTCACGTGTCGGTCATTCCGGAAATGCGCTCACCTCGGCTCGGTGCGGTCCCGCTCACGGCGCGGAACCGGACATGGCGGCTCTCCAAACGCCACGTCCGACTATGGTGACGCAGGGTAATTTCGGCGGTCGGAGGCCGGATCCGACCACCAGCCTTTGCTCTGCATCTATATACGCACCAGGCACGTTCAGTGACGGCAGAGAGAAAGCGCCCGCAGCTAGCGGAAAGGGCCCATGCGCAGGTCACGGCACATGGTGCGGATAGGGGTGCACAGCAAAGGAGGCGGGTGTGGTGATGGGGAGGCGGGCGGCGGGGCGGTTTGTCGCTACCGTGAGTAGGCGTCCGCGTCAGCACGGTGGGTGAGGTTGTCGTGCGGCTCGCCGTACCGGTCGGGAACGTGCCGGAGCTGCTTGAGGTGCTGCCGGGTCTCCGCGACGGGACCCCGGCCGACGACCAGCGCGAAGCCCGGGGGCCACCGCAGCGGGAAACCGTGCCGCTGGGCGCTTGATTCCAGCGCCGCGCCGGTCAGCGTGCCGGCGGAGGACGGTTCCACCACCAGTTCCTCGACGTCACGCGCGAGGTCGAGGGTGCCGTGGACCTGGTCCTCCAGGTAGTCGTCGAGCGCGCGACCCGGCTCAGTTCTCGCCGTCGCGTCCGGACTCCGCATCCCGCGTCCCTGCCCGCGCGTCCGGCGGGAGCAGCTCCTGGAAGACGGTGATATGCAGGCCGGCAGGCGCGTCGAGGCGGGAGTTGAGCGACTGCCACGGCGTACGCGTCGGCGGCGCGACCTCGCTCGCGCCGGCGGCGACCAGCCGGGCGGTGGTCGCCTCGGCGTCGTCCACCTCGAAGGCCACCCGCATCCGGGGTGCGACCTGCCGTCCCACCTCGACCTCGTCGATCATGCGTTTCTGGGCCGGGTTGGCGATCTCCAGGGTGGCGCGGCCAGCGTCCAGGATCATCACCCGGGCGTCTCCGTCGCCGACGAACGCCGCCTCCTCGGGCAGGCCGAGCGCATCACGGAAGAACGCGACGGCAGCGTCGTAGTCGGCTGCCTCCACCACGAGGCGCAACTGACGGACGACAGGTGTGGGGTGCTCGGCGGCCATGCGCGATCCTAACGTTGAGCCGCGCACCCGCGCGCGGGCTCAGTGACCGCGCGCCAACCACTCCTGAAGGTGCGGGGCCTCCGCGCCGATCGTGCTGTCGTCCCCGTGACCGGTGTGCACGACCGTCTCCGCCGGCAGGGTGAGCAGGCGGGTACGGATCGAGCGGACGATGGTGTCGAAGTCGCTGTACGAGCGGCCGGTCGCACCGGGACCGCCGGCGAAGAGCGTGTCACCGGTGAAGACCACGCCCAGGTCCGGGGCGTGGAAGCTGCACGCACCGGGGCTGTGCCCGGGGGTGTGCAGCACCCGCAACGTGGTGCCGGCCACCACGATGTCCTGCCCGTCGTGCAGCTCGCCGTGCGGCGGCAGGTGCGGGTGGACCATGTCCCACAGCACCCGGTCGGCGGCGTGCAGCAGCACCGGTGCGCCGGTGGCCTCGGCCAGTTCGGGTGCCACCCGGACGTGGTCGTCGTGGGCGTGGGTGGCCAGGATCGCGCGGACCTGCCGGTCACCCACCAGGGCGAGGATCGCGGCGACGTCGTGCGGCGCGTCCAGGACCACGCACTCGCTGTCGTCGCCGATCACCCAGACGTTGTTGTCCACGTCGAACGTCTGCCCGTCCAGGGAAAACGTGCCGGCGGTGACCGCGCGGTCGACCCGGGCGGTCATCAGAACACCACCACCGAGCGCAGCACGTCCCCGTGGTGCATCCGCTCGAACGCGTTCTCGACCTGGTCGAGTGCGATCTCCTCGGTGACGAACGCGTCGAGGTCGAGCCGGCCCTGCAGGTACAGCTCGGTGAGCATGGGGAAGTCACGGCTGGGCAGACAGTCGCCGTACCAGCTCGACTTGAGCGCGCCGCCGCGTCCGAAGACGTCCAGCAGGGGCAGCTCGATCTGCATCTGCGGGGTCGGTACGCCGACCAGCACCACGGTGCCGGCCAGGTCGCGGGCGTAGAACGCCTGCTTCCACGTCTCCGGTCGACCCACCGCGTCGATCACCACGTCCGCGCCGAAGCCGCCCGTGGCGGCACGGATCGCCTCGACCGGGTCGGTTTCCGAGGCGTTCACCGTGTGCGTGGCGCCGAACTGGCGAGCCCAGTCGAGCTTGCGGCTGTCGGTGTCCACCGCGACGATCGTGGTGGCGCCGGCGAGGACCGCGCCGGCGACCGCGGCGTCTCCGACACCACCGCAGCCGATCACCGCTACCGAGTCGCCCCGGGTGACGGTGCCGGTGTTCATCGCCGCGCCCAGCCCGGCCATCACACCGCAGCCGAGCAGACCCACGGCAGCCGGTCGGGCGGCCGGGTCCACTTTGGTGCACTGCCCGGCGTGCACCAGCGTCTTCTCGGCGAACGCGCCGATGCCCAGCGCCGGGGCGAGTTCGGTGCCGTCGGTGAGCGTCATCCGCTGCTTCGCGTTGTGGGTGTTGAAGCAGTACCAGGGACGGCCCCGGCGGCAGGCGCGGCAGTCCCCGCAGACCGCCCGCCAGTTGAGCACCACGAAGTCGCCCGGGGCGACGTCGGTGACGCCCTCGCCGACCTGCTCCACGATGCCCGCCGCCTCGTGGCCGAGCAGGAACGGGTAGTCGTCGTTGATGCCACCCTCGCGGTAGTGCAGGTCGGTGTGGCAGACACCGCAGGACTGGATCCGGACGACGGCCTCACCGGGGCCGGGATCGGGCACCACGATGGTGGTGACCTCGACCGGCGCGCCCTTGCTGCGGGAGATGACTCCCCGGACTTCCTGGCTCACTTCGCCTCCTGCTGGTGGTCTGCGGCAGCGCCGGACGCCGGCCGGGCGGTGTGCCACGGGCTCGACGGTGGGCCCCCGGCGAACCTACCGCGACCAGCGCGGCCAGCCCAGCCCGGCTGGCGGTTATCGCGGGCGGTCCGGGGTACGCGGGCCGCATTCCACCACGGCCATCGGGAGTGACCATGAAACTCGCACACCTGCCGCTACGCGTCAGCATCGGTGCGTACTTCCTCAACTCGGGTCTGGGCAAGCGCACCCTGGAGGGCACCGCCGCGGAGGGCTTGCACGGGATGGCGGTCGCCGCCATGCCCCAGCTCGGTCAACTGGGGCCGGCGCGCTTCGCCAAACTGCTGTCGTACTCGGAGATCGCCCTGGGGGCCGCGCTGCTCGCGCCGTTCGTCCCGGCGCCCCTGGTCGGGCTCGGCCTGACCGCGTTCGGCGCGGGCCTGGTGCAGCTGTATCTGAAGACGCCGGGGATGCGCGAGGCCGGCAGCATCCGTCCGACCCAGCAGGGCGCGGGGTTGGCCAAGGATGTCTGGCTGGTCGGTGCCGGCCTGACCCTGGTGTTGGAGGGGCTGACCCACGGGCGCCGGCACGGCTGACCCGGCGGGCGGGCTGAGGAGCTGCGGTGAGCCAACCTAGCTCGGTGCGGCCGTTCTACCGGCCGATGCGGCCACGCCGTCGCGACGAGCCGCATCGCTCGGCCACACCGCTGGAACTCTTCTTCGACCTCTGCTTCGCGGTGGCGGTGGCGCAGGCGGCCGGCGGCCTGCACCACGACGTCTCCGAGGGGCACCTCGGCCACGCGCTGACCAGGTACCTGATGGTCTTCTTCGCGATCTGGTGGTCGTGGATGAACTTCACCTGGTTCGCCTCGGCCTACGACACCGACGACGATCTCTACCGGATCACCACGCTGGTCCAGATCGCCGGCGCGTTGATCATCGCGGCCGGGGTGCCGCGCGCGTTCACCGACGGTGACTTCAGCGTCATCACGTACGGCTACGTGGTGATGCGGATCGCGCTGGTGGTGCAGTGGTGCCGGGCCGCCGCCGGTGACCCGGCGCACCGCCGGGCGGCCCGGCGGTACGCGATCGGCGTCACCGTCGTCCAGCTCGGTTGGCTGCTGCGGCTGGCCCTGCCGCAGAGTTGGGGGACCGCGGCCTTGCTGCTGCTGGTCGTGGCGGACGTGCTGGTGCCGGCGGTGGCCGAGCGGCCGGGGATGACTCCCTGGCATCCGCGACACATCACCGAACGGTACGGGCTGTTCACCCTGATCGTGCTCGGTGAGGTGGTGCTGGCCACGTCGGTGGTCATCCAGACCGGGGTGGACGCCGGCGACCGTCACCTCTGGTCGCTGGCGGCGGCGGCCGCGGTGATCGTGTTCGCCCTGTGGTGGCTCTACTTCGACCGGCCCATCGAGGCACCCGCCCAGCTGCCGTACTCCCTGGTCTGGGGCTATGGCCACTACCTGATCTTCGCGGCGGTCGCCGCGGTCGGCGCGGGTCTGAGCGTGTCGGTGGACTACGAGCGGCGTCTCGCGCACATCTCGGAGAGGACCGCCGGGTACGCGGTGGCCGTCCCGATCGCCGTCTTCCTGCTCACCGTCTGGGTACTGCACGTACGCCGGCGGCAGCACGGCGTGGTGGTCGTCGCCTACCCGGTCGTCGCGCTGCTCACGCTGCTCACGCCGCTCGGCCCGGCCCCGGTGTACGCACTGGCGGCATCGCTGGTCGCTCTCGTGGTGCTGACCACACTGCTGCGCCGCCGGGAGGTCGACCGGAACGCGGCGACGGCCGGCCCGGCCTGACTGCGGTCACGCCACCTCACGGGCCGGGTCGGCCCCGGCGGGGCGTTGCGCGGGAAGGCCGGTGGCAGGCTTCGGTGCCGGGCGGGCGACGCCCCGGTTCAGGCCGGTGACCAGGAGCCGGTTGTACGAGGCCGGCAGCACCCGGGCCAGCAGGTCGGGCAGTTTCGCCGACCAGCCGATCAGCACCCGGCCCCGACGCCGCTCGACGCCACGCAGGATCACCTCGGCGGCCCGCTCCGGCGCGATGGTGAGCAGCTTCTCGAACTGTGCCCGACCGGCCGCGTACTCCTCGTGGCAGACGCCACTGCCGATCCGGGCGTTCTCGGTGATGCGGGTGCGGATCCCGCCCGGGTGCACCGACGTCACCCCGATGCCGTCGTCGACCAGTTCGTGGCGCAGTGCCTCGGTGAGGCCGCGCACCGCGAACTTGCTCGCCGAGTACGCGGTCTGCCCGGCGGGTGCGATCAGCCCGAACAGGCTGGAGATGTTGACCAGGTGCGCGCCCCGTTCCGCCCGGAGGGTGGGCAGCAGCGCGTGGGTCAACTGCGCCACCGCCCGGAAGTTGACGTCGATCACCCAGCTGAACTCGTCGAACGTCACCTGGTCGAAGCGACCCCCGAGGCCGACGCCGGCGTTGTTCACCAGCAGGCGTACGCGCGGGTGCCGCTGGCCGATCTCCGCGGCCACCTGGGCGGTGGCCGTCGCGTCGGCGAGGTCCACCAGGTACGTGTGCAGCTGGCGGTCGGGATGCGCGACGCGGATCGCGGCGACGACCGTGTCCAGCCGCTCCGCGTCGCGGTCCAGCAGCACCAGATCACAGCCCCGGCGGGCCAGCGCGTGCGCCAACGCCGCGCCGATGCCGCTGGCCGCTCCGGTGACCACAGCCGTGGCACCGGCGAACTCGAACCTCTGCACGGAAGGTGCTCCTCTCCTGGTGGTCACCGTCGCTCGGACGACACGGGACACCGGTCGCCGGCGGGAACGGCCACCTCGCCGGCCCGGGAGAACCGCACACCCTCGTCGGTGAGCCTGCCGTGCCGCATCAGCAGCACGTCGCGGGGGTAGTTCTGGTGCAGCCGCCACGGCGCGTTCGCACCCTGTTTGGGCAGCGCGTCGACGGCGCGCAGCACGTAGCCGGAGCGCAGGTCGATCAGCGGCACCCGCCCGGCGTCGGGCGGCGGGAGCGGGGTGACGACCTGCTGGCCGGTGCGGTCCAGGTGCCGCAGCAGTCGGCACACGTAGCCGGCGACCAGGTCGGCCTTGAGCGTCCACGACGCGTTGGTGTAGCCGAGGGTCAACGCGAAGTTCGGCACCCCGGACAGCATCATGCCCTTGTAGGCGACGGTGCTCGCGAGGTCCACGTCGACGCCGTCCACGCGCAGCGTCAGGCCACCGACGGCGAGCAGGTTGAGCCCGGTCGCGGTGACCACGATGTCGGCGGGCACCTCGTCGCCGGAGGTCAGCCGGACACCGTCCGGGGTGAAGGTGTCGACGGTGCCGGTGACCACCGACGCCCTGCCCTGCCGCACGGCGGTGAACAGGTCACCGTCGGGCGCCACGCAGAGCCGCTGGTCCCACGGGTCGTAGCGGGGTGAGAAGTGGCGGTCGACGTCGTACCCGACCGGGAGTCGGCCGGTGGCGGCCCGACGCAGCCTCCGCCTCACCAGGCCGGGCGCACGCCGGCTGAGCTGGAAGGTGACGGTGGACAGCAGCACGTTCTTCCAGCGCACCAGCGGATACGCGGCCTTCGCCGGCAGCCAGCGCCGCAGCGCGTCGGCCAGCCGGTCGCGCGAGGGCAACGCCACGACGTACGTGGGTGAGCGCTGCAGCATCGTCACGTGGGCGGCCCGCTGCGCCATCGCCGGCACCAGGGTCACCGCGGTGGCGCCGCTGCCGATCACCACCACCTGTCTGCCGGCGTGGTCGAGGTCGTCGGGCCAGTGCTGCGGGTGCACGAGCCGCCCGGTGTACGCGTCGACACCGGGCAGCGGCGGGGTGTAGCCCTCGTCGTAGCGGTAGTAGCCGGCGCAGGCGAAGAGGAACGAACAGGTCAACACCACCGTCTCGGCGGTGTCGGCCCGCTGGGCGTGCACCGTCCAGCGGGCGGTGGCACTGTGCCACTCGGCACGCAGCACCCGGTGCCGGAAGCGGATGTGCCGCTGCACGTCGTACTCCCGGGCGGTCTCCCGGACGTACTCCCGGATGGTCGTGCCGTCGGCGATGGCCTTCCGGGCGGTCCACGGCTTGAACGAGTAGCCGAGGGTGAACATGTCCGAGTCGGAGCGGATGCCCGGGTAGCGGAACAGGTCCCAGGTGCCACCGATGGCGTCGCGCGCCTCCAGCACCGCGTACGTCTTGTCGGGGCAGTCGCGACGCAGGTGGCAGGCGGCGCCGATGCCGGACAGGCCGGCGCCGATGATCAGCACGTCGACGTGGTCGGAGGCCATCGCGTTCCTCCATCCGGGGCGGTGACCGGACCCTAACACCCCGCTGACTGACTGGACCCGAGACTTCCACAGTGGAGGCGTCTGAGGGCATCGATTGTCGGCACGGTGTGCCACCCTGGGTGCGTTCTCCCAGCGGTAACCGGAGGTGAGGGTCACGTTACGGCTACGCGCACTGGTCGCCGTCCCCGGCACCGGGCCGGTGACCCTCGACGTTCCCGCCGGCACGCTCGCCGCCCTGGTGGCCCCACCCCGGTTCGGCACCGCCGTCGCCCGGGTGCTGGTCGGTCTCGCCGCTCCGGTGACCGGTCGCATCCTGGTCGGTGACCGGGACGTCACCGCGCTGCCGCCGCCACGCCGCCAGATCGGCTACGTGCCCGCCGGTGGCGCGTTGCTGCCGCAACTCAACGTGCGCCGCAACATCGAGTACGGCCAGCGCAAACGCGAACGGGTGCACGAGGTGGCCGACGACTGGACCACCACCGTGGTCGACCGGCTCGAGTTGGCGCTCTCCCTCACCCTGCTGCCACACCAGATCTCCGCCGCCCAGCGGTTCCGGGTGGCGCTCGCCCGGGCGGCGGCCTGCCTGCCCGAGGTGCTGGTGGTCGACCTGCCGGCGGGTTCTGCCGGCGACAGTCGACTCGCCGACCTGATGCCGCGGCTCTCCCCACCCGACGCCCCCGGCGTGGCGGTGCTGGTCTGCACCGCCGACCCGGCCACCCTCGCCGAGATCCCGGTCCGGCACGAGCTGGTCACCGAGCCGAGCGAGGCGACCCGATGAGACCGACCGCCCGCACGAGTCGTCGCACCCTGCTGCGCGCCGCCGCGGCGGGCGTCACCGCGATGGCCGCCGGCTGCTCCGGCGGGGCTCGGTCGGTGCAGGTCGCGGTGGTCTGGAGCACCAGCGAGCTGGAGCGGTTCCGCCAGGTCGTCGCCGACTACCCCGGCTCGGTTCAGGTGGTCAGCGCGGGCAACGACATCGACGCGTTCCTGCGGGCCCGGCACCTCGCGGGCACCAGCCCGGACGTGGCGATCCTGCCCCGCCCCGGCCTGGTCACCGAATACGCGCAGCGCGGTTGGCTGAGCCCGGTGCGCCCGTCCAGCGAGTACGCCGTACCCAACGGGCTGGGCGACCTGCTGACCGCCGACGGCCGGCGCTACGGCGTATGGGTGAAGGCGGCGCACAAGTCGTTGGTCTGGCACCTGCCGTCGATGTTGCCCGAGCAGCCGACCGACTGGGACGGGCTGGTCGAGCGCACGCGGCAGCTCGGCGCGCTCGCCCGGCGCGACGGCGGCCCGGCGCCCCTGGCCGTCGGCGCCGCGGACGGCTGGGTGCTCACCGACTGGTTCGAGAACGTGCTGGCCGACGTGGCACCCGAGAGCTACAACGCTCTCGCCAGGTCGGACGCGAACTGGCAGGGCGGTCCGGTGCGCGACGCCCTGGACCGGCTGGCCGGGCTCTGGAGCATCGACGGCGCGTTCCTCGGTGGTGGCCGGCGCGCCCTGCTCACCCAGTACGAGGAGTCGGTGATCCAGGTGGTCTACGCCCGGCGTGCGGTGATGCTCTGCGGGGCCGACTTCACCGCCGACGTCGTCGGCACGTTCCAGCGCGGTGAGGAGGCCCCGACCACGTTCCCGTTCCCGGGCGCCCAACCCGGAGGCGGCCCACTGATCGTCGGTGGGGACGCGGCGGTGGCGTTCGCGGACGCCCAGGGCGGGGTCGAGCTGGTCCAGTGGCTCACCAAAGCCGATTCGTTCCGCCCCTGGCTGCGCGCCGGCGGCTACCTCTCGCCCAACACCAACGTCCCGATCACGAGCTACACCGACGAGGTCGGTCGGAAGCTCGCCCGGGAGATGCAGGCACCCGGCACGCTGCGTTTCGACCTCTCCGACCAGTTGCCGGGCGCGTTCACCGGCTCGGACGGCGTCGGCATCTGGCGCATCATGCAGGGCTTCTTCGCCGACGTCACCGATGGTGTCAGGGCCAACGAGGCGATCCGCCGCGCCACCGGTCAGCTCGCGCTGGCGGCCCGTAGCGCGGGCGGCGGCCGATGAGCCAGCCGCGGGTCCTCGGCGAGCTGGCCGTGCTCGACGACGTCGGGCCGCCCCGGCGGGGCCGGGCCTATCCGGCGGCGGGGGCGACCTCCGCGTTGCTGCTGCCGGCGGCCGTGCTGCTCGGTGGGCTCGTGCTGTGGCCGGTGCTCCGGACCATGCACGCCAGCGTCACCACCGACGGCCGTTGGGTCGGCACGGAGCACTTCCGGACCGCGCTCGCCGCCCCGGGCACCGGCGCGGTGGTCGGCCGGACGGTCCTCTGGGCACTGCTGGTGCCGGCGGTGGTGACGGCGCTGGGCTACCTGCTCGCCGCCGCGTCCCGCCGTTCCGAGGAGGGCGGTCTGGTCCGGTTGATCCTCCTGGTCCCGGTGGCGTTGCCGCTGGTCGTCACCGGGGTCACCTTCCGGTTGATGTACGACCCCGACCCGAGCCGAGGGCTGGCCACCGTGGTCGCGGCACGGCTGACCGGCCGCTCGACCGAGGACGCGCCGCAGTTGCTCGGGCCGGGGCTGGTCACCGTGGCGCTGATGTCGGCGTTCGTCTGGGCCTGGGTGGGCTTGGCCGTGCTGGTGTTCCGATCCGCGCTGGACACGGTGCCGCCGAGTCTCGCCGACGCGGTGCGCGCCTACGGCGGACGGCGCCGGCACGTCCTGTGGGACGCCCAGTGGCGGCCGCTGCTGCTGCGGACCACCGCGGTGGTCTTCGCGCTGGTGGCGGTCGGCACCAGCCGCACGTTCGACCTGATCCTGGTGATGACGCCCGGCTCGGTCCGCGACGAGGCGTCGGTGCTCGCGTTGCGGATCTGGCAGACGTCGGGCACCACCACCACCGGCGACGGCGCCGCGCTCGGCGTGGTCTGGCTGGTGGCGGTCGTCGGCGGGATCATGGTGGCCGCGCTCTTCGTCCGGCAGGCCTGGCCGCCGCCGCGCGCCGAGGCGGCTCCACAGCCCGGTCCGGTCGCCCCGCCCCGGCGGGTCATCCGCCTGCTCGCGGTCGGCGCGGCGGTGGCGTGGCTGGTGCCGCTGGTGGTGTTGGTCGGCACCTCGGCACACGGCAGGGTGGACGCCGCCGCGCGCGGCTGGTGGTGGGCGCCGCCGAACGGCGAGTCCTACCGCGCCCTGGTCACCGGCACCGAGTTGTGGCGCACACTGGGCTTCACGTTGCTCCTGGCCACCGCGGTGACCGTCGCGGTGCTGGTGGTCGCGCTGTTGGCCGCCTACCCGCTGGCCTGGTTGACCGGGCCGGGCGCGCAGGCCACCGGGCTGCTGCTGCTGGCCGCCAGCGTGGTGCCGGTCCAGGTCATCGCCGGCCCGGTCAACGAGGTGCTGGGCCTGGTGCTCTCCTCCGGCACCGCCCAGGGTCTGGCCCTGGTGCACACCGCGTTGGGTGTGCCGTTCGCCGTGCTGGTGCTGCGCAACGCGTTCGCCGACCTGCCGGTCGAGCAGGTGCGCGACGCCCGGCTGGGCGGCCGTCGGTGGTGGCACACCCTGCGCCGGTTGGCCCGGCACAACCTGTCGGCGGTCGTGGCGGTGTCCGTGCTGGAGTTCGTCCAGGTCTGGAACGACCTGGTGGTGGGTCGACTGTTCAGTGGGCCGGGGGCGTCGCCGCTCGGGCCGTTCCTGGCCGAGCAGACGCGCAGCTTCGTGAGCAACAGCGGTGCGCTGGCCGCCAGTTCGGTGCTCGCGTCGGTGCTGCCGGTGGTGCTGGTGGTGCTGTCGCGACGGCACCTGGTCGCCGGGCTCGTCTCCGGGGGTGTCCGCTGACCAGGCCGGGCGGTGGCCGCCGCAGCCCGCGCTGGCCGGCGCTGATCGCGATCGGCGGGGTGGTCAGCGGCGTCCTCGCCAACGTGGTCAGCAACCTCGCCAGCAACCTGCTCTCCGAGTTGGCGGCCAGCGTACTCGGGCCGACGAGCATCGCCCTCGCCGTGGGCGGCATCGTCGGCTTCGTGGTGTACGAGGTTCGTCGCCGCCGGGCGGCCCGGGACGTCGACCCCGAACCGACGGACGTGCTCACCACACCGGCCGCCGGGACGCCGAACCTGCCCTACACGGCGGAGTTCACCGGTCGTGGCGAGCACGTCGAGGCGGTCCTCAAACTGCTCTCCGAGGAACACGCGGTGGCCGTCCTGGGCCGACGTGCCGTGGGCACCTCCGCGTGCGCAGTCCAGGCCGCGAACCTGTGCCGGGAGGATTTCCCGGACGGGCAGTACTACCTCGACCTGCGCCGGCACGGCCGACCTCGCTCGGCCCAACAGGTGCTCACCGCGCTGGCCCGGATCCTGGGCACCGCCGCACCGACCTCCGGCCGGCCGGACGCGCTCGTCGCCGCCGCCGACGCGGTGCGCGGCCAGCTCGACGGCCGCCGGATCCTGCTGGTGCTGGACAACGTCGACCGGCCCGACCAGGTCCGGCCCCTCCTGCCACCGACCGCGCGCACCTGCCGGTTGCTGCTCGCCGGCGGTCCGGCGCTGTTGGGGCTCCAGGGTGTGGTCGCACACTGGATCGCCGAGCCGGGCACCTCCGAGGCGGTCGAGTTGTTCGCCACCGCGGGCGGGGCCGCGCCCGCCGCCCGGGTCCGCCGTGCCGACCCGCGCACCGACCCGGAGGTCCGCGACATCGTCGACCTGTGCGGCCGGCAGCCGCGCATTGTCCGCGCGCTCGGTTACCGCACCGCGCAGCACGGCTGGCGGCACTCCGACCTGCTGGACGCGCTCCGCCGTGCGGTGCACACGCCACCACACCAGCGGCTCGCCGTGTCTCCGGCCGCACGTCTGATCACCGAACGGGACACCGCGTACCGGACGTTGAGCCGCGAGGCCCGCCGGTTGTACCGGGTGATGTCGCTGATCCCCGCCCCGGTCGACCGGCCGACCATCGCCGCGCTGGCCGGGCGGCACCCCGAGCGGGTTACCGCGCTGCTCGACCAGTTGGCCGCCGCGGCGTTCGTGGTCGGCGCGCCCGGCGACCGGTACGAGATCCGCCCGCTGCTCGCCGACAGCGCCCGACTGCACCTGCGGGACGCCGATCCGGTCCGGGCCCGGGTCGCCGCGCAGGCACGGTTGACCCGGCACCTGGCCCGTCGGGCGGAGCGGCACGCGGCCAACCTGGCGGTGCTCGGCGCCCCACCGGACCGGGAGTGGTCGCTGCCGCTGGACGACGACCCGTACGGCTGGTTCGACCTGCACCAGGAGCTGCTGCTGGCGGTGGTGCGGGTGCCGGCCGGCGCGGCCGAGACACTGCCCCGACGCGTACGCCGGTGGTGGTTCCGGCTGGCCGTGGCGCTCTGCGGGTGGCTGGCGTACGCCGAGCGGCTCGACGAGTGGGAGCAGGTCTGCCGCACTGTGCTGGCCACTCCGACGGCGGACGACCGGCCGGAGATCGCCGGGTGGGCGCACAACGAGCTGGGTGTGCTGCGGCGGCGTCGGCACGATCCGCACGGGGCGGCGGCAGCGCTCACCCTCGCGGTGAACGAGCGCGGACGTGGGGGCACCGCCCAGGCCCGGATGAACCTGGGCCTGGCCCTGCTGGATCTGGGGCAGTTGGACGACGCGGTGGAGCACCTGGAGATGTCCCGCAGGCACCGCTCCGGGGCGGACCGGGCCGGTCACGCCCTCACCGACCTGGGTCTCGGCGCGGCGCAGCTCGCCCGGGGTGAGTTGGACAGCGCACACCACCACCTGGTGCGGGCGGCGAACACCTTCCGGTCGGTGGGTGACGCCCGGGGGTACGCGGCGGCGTTGACCAACCTGGTGCTGGTGCACGCGGGTCTCGGCGAGCACCTGGACGCCGCGCAGGCGTGGCGGGCGGCGCTGCGCGAGTACGAGTCGGTCAACGACCCGACGAGCCGGGCGACGGCCCTGCTCAACGCCGGGGCGACGCTGCTGACCAGCTCGCCGGGGCAGGCGCGGGTGGCGTACGACCTGCTGGTGCAGAGCCGGCGGCTGCGCGAGGAGACGCGGCCGACGGCGGGGCTGGCGCGCACGCTGCTCTACCTGGGTGACGCCTGCGCGGCGCTGGGCGAGCACGCCGACGCCCGGCGGCACTGGGCGGACGCGGCGACGGTGGCCGAGGAGGTCGGCGACGACCAGGGGCTGGCCGCCGCCGACGCCCGACTGGAGGACGACGCCGCGGACCGCGTGACGTAGGTCGCTCGGGTTGGCCGGTGGCGAGGCTCTGGGAGACTCTGTGATCGTGGACGCGCTCTCGGTACGGGGACTCAGCCGCAACTTCGGCAACCTGGTGGTGCTCGACGACGTGAGTTTCACACTCCCGGCGGGTCGGATCGCTGTGGTGCTGGGCCCGAACGGCAGCGGCAAGACCACCCTGCTGCGTTGCGTGGTCGGCGCGGACCGGCCGGACGCGGGCGAGGTGCTGGTGCAGGGCCGACGGGCCGACGAGACCGACCCACAGGTGCGGGCGTTGATGGCCGCCGCCCTGGACGACATCGACTTCTTCCCCGACCTGTCCGTGGTCGAGCACCTGGAGTTGGTCGCGTACGCGCACGGTGGTGACGCCGAGCCGGTCGAGGAGGTCCTCGCCGAGCTGGGTCTGGAGCCGGCCCGCGACCAGTTGCCGGTGACCCTGTCCAGCGGGCAACGCCGCCGGCTGGCGCTCGCCTCGTGTTTCGTCCGCCCCCGTCGGGTGCTGATCCTGGACGAGCCGGAGCAGCGGCTGGACGTCCGTGGGCGGCAGTGGCTGACCGAGCGCCTGCTCCGGGAGCGCGACGCGGGCACTGCCGTGCTGCTGGCCTCGCACGACCCCGAGCTGATCGACGCGGTGGTCGACGAGCGCATCGAGATCGGCCGGTGACCGCCCCGACGGCCACGATCGCCGACGCGCCGACCGGCGTGCCCACCGCGCGGCAGCTGCGGACGCACCTGCGCAAGGCGCGCAGCCGGCACCACGACCATTCGCTCGGCGACGTGCTGGGTGACGCGTACGTGATCGTCCTGTTCGTGGGCATGTACGGGTGGTTCGCGGTCAGCGCCAGCCGTGACCTGCTGGACTCCCCCACCATGGGGCAGGCCGAGCCTGGCGTGCGCTGGTGGTTGGCGGTCGCGGCGCTGCTGGCCGGTGCCGGCCTCGCCTGGCGTGGTCTGCGCGCGCTCGGCCCGCTGCTGGTCACCCCGGCCACGCAGAGCTGGGCTACCAGCGCCCCGGTGGACCGGCGGGCCTGGCTGGCGCCGCGCTTCGTGCTGCTGCTGGCCGGCGCGGCGGCCAGCACCGCGGCCCTCGGCGTGGCCGTCGCCGCGCTCGGCGGTGTCGGTGATCCGGGTGCCCTGGGCTGGGCGGCCGCAGCCGGCGCCGGGTGGGGTGCGGCAGCGCTGGCGCTCAGCGTCGTCGCCCAGAGCAGCCGGGCCGGGCGACGGTGGCCGACGCTGGTCGGTGCGGTCCCGTTGGTCACGGCCGCCGTGATCACCGGCGCGGTGGTGCTCGTCGGGGGCCTGGGCGACGCGTTGCCCCGGCCGACGACAACACCGACCATCGCGCTGTTCGCCGTGGCGGTGCCGCTCGTCGGCCTCGGCACGGTCCTCGCGGTACGCGCGCTGCCCCGCGTCGACCGGGCCACGCTGACCACCGGCGCCCAGTTCGCCAACGCCGCCTCCACGGCCATGGTCCTGCTGGACCCGAGTCTCCTCGCCGGGCTGGTGGAGAGCCGGCGGTGGCGCCGGGTCGGCAAGGTCCGCAGCAGTCGGTTCCGGCCCGGGCCGAGCTGGTGGGCGCTGCTCCAGGCCGATGTACGGCGACTGCGCCGCCACCCGAGCGCGGTGCTGATCTGGGCGGCGCTGATCGGGGTGCAGTACGCTGCCGCGCTCGCCCTGCCCGGGTTGGCCGGGGCCGCGCAGGTGGTGTTCGCGTACCTCGCCGTCGACCGGCTGACCGGTGGTCTGCGGGCGGTCAGCCGGTCGCCCGGGCTGCGCCGGGCGCTCGGGGGCAGCGACACCCTGTTGCGCGGGATCCACGTGGTGGTGCCGGCGGTCGGCGCGGCTCTGTGGTGGTTGCTGACCCTGCCGACCGTCGACCCGGGGCCGGCGTGGCTCGCGCCGACGTTGGCGCTCGGGGTGGTGGCCGCCGCGTTCCGGGCCGGCACCCGCCCGCCGATCGACTACGGCGGCGCGACGGTCAACACCCCGTTCGGGATGCTCCCTGTCGACCTGCTGCGTCAGGGCTCACGGGGGCCGGCGCTGCTGGCCGTGCTCGTCCTGGTCCAGCTGTTCCTGGGCTGACCGACCAGCACCCTCGACCGGCCAGCCCAGGCGATCAGCCGTCCAGGCGGCGAACCATGTTCATGATGGTCTCCACCTGCGCGCCGCCCTTGATCGGGAAGTTGGTCGCGCCGAGGTAGCCCCACCAGTCCCAGCAGCCGTTCGGGTTGCTCAGGCTGGTGCTCGCCTGCGGGTAGAGGACGATCAGGTTGTTGGTGTCGGCGTACTGGTTCAGGTTGGCCCGGTCGACGAAGGCCGTGCCCACCGCGCCGGAGGCCTGGACGCAGCCGTGCAGGGCGACCAGCAGTCGACAGGACTGGCCGGCCGCGCAGGCCGACGGGACGTAGGCGTAGCCGTTGGCGTCCATGCTCAACCCGTTGGCCCAGCCGTTGACCGCGAAGGTGTTCTGGCTGAACCGGACGAGCGTGCCGCCGAGCGCCCCGGTGTTCGGTGCGTTCACCCCGCCGAGCAACTTGCGCAGGAGAGCGTTCTGCGGGTCGATGCCGCAGTCGTTGAGGTACGGCGAGGCGGTCGCCGTGCATCCGAGCGTGCCGTACGGGGTGACCCAGGAGTGCCCGGCGGCGGAGCCGCTGTCGTACTGCACGCTGGCCCCGAAGTGCTGGTAGTAGCGGACCAGGTCGTCGGTGACGGACTTCTTGACAGTGGTGTCGTTGGTGCCGTGGAACACGTACACCGGGTCGCCGGACAGGTTGCCGACCGGGTCCACCCAGCCGTACGACGCCCACGTCCGGGTGTACGTCTGCAGGGCGGACACGTTGGTCGGGTAGAGGTTGTCGCCGCAGCCGTAGAGCGCCTGCGCGACGGTGTTCCGGGAGCAGTAGTACGGCCCGGCGGCGAACACGGCCGCGCCCCGGATCCGCGACGAGTAGGCGACATGCAGCTGCGTGGCCATGTAGCCGCCGGAGGAGACACCGGCGATGTAGACCCCGGAGACGTTGTAGCTGCTTAGGGACCCGGCGACCGGGGTCTTGGTGGACGGGGTGGCGGCCTGGGCGGGGGCGGCGGCGCTCAGGGCCAGCAGGACGACGGCGGTGAGGGTGGTGGCGACTCTCAGTGGTGTGGACATGGGCGCTCCTCGACAGCGCCGACAGGGGCGCCGGCGCGCGCCGAAGCTACCGTGACATTGACCACATCGGATATGAGTGCGGTCGACACCGTCGCCGCCGCCGGTGTGGTCCCCGCACCCACCTCACGGGGGTGGCGGGTCAGGCGGTGTCGGCGGTCAGGCGGTGTCGCCGGGGGCGAGGTGGCGGTAACCGGGGATCGTCTCGGAGAACCAGCTGTCGACGCTGGCCAGGCCACGCTCGTTGAGCTGCGCGTCGTGGATCGGGTGCGCCACGGCGGCTGCCACGGCGCGAGCGAATCGGATCGCCTCGTCGAGGCGCAGCCAGGACCCCTGGGCCGGGACGAGCAGGGTGTGGACCGGCTCGTCCGGCACGTGCAGCGAGTCGCCGGGGTGGTAGAGCCCGTCACCGACCAGGTAGCCCAGGTTGGGGCAGTCCGGCTGTCCCTCGTGGATCGGGGCGTGCCGGCCGCCGTGGGCACTGACCTCGATGCCGGCCGCCGTGAAACGGTGTCCCGCGCGGACCGGGGTCACCGGCAGCGGCGCGAGGTCCGGCAGTCGAGCGCCCTCGGGGGCGTACACCGGGACGCCGAGGCCGGCGAGGCGCAGCACGTCGATGTGGTCGGTGTGCTCGTGGGTGACCAGGACGGCGTCCGCGCCGTGCAGGGCGCGCGGCTCGCTCCAGGTCCCCGGGTCGATGACCAACACCGCGCCGTCGTGCTCGACCCGGACGCAGGCATGCGTGAATTTCGTGATCCGCATCCGGCGACGGTACGCCGCCGGTGTGACGGTTGGGCCGCGCCCGGAGGGGTAGTGCGGCACCATGCCCCAGCGATACGAGAACTATCCGAGAATCGCCGTGGTCACCGGCGCGGACTCCGGCATCGGCAAGGCCTGCGCCGTCGCCCTGGCCGGGGCGGGCTTCGACATCGGCATCACCTGGTACGGCGACCCCGACGGTGCCGAGCGGACCGCGACCGAGGTCCGCGCCGCCGGTCGTCGCTGCGAGGTCGCCGAGGTGGACCTGCGTCGGTTGCCGGAGGCAGCGGCGGTGGTGGACGACGTGGCCGATCGGCTGGGCGGCATCGGGGTGCTGGTCAACAACGCCGGCATCGGCGCGTCCGCGCCGTTCGTCGACACCGGGTGGGAGCAGTGGCGCGAGGTGCTCGCCGTCGACCTCGACGCACCGTTCCTGTGCGCGCAGCGGGCCGCCCGGCGGATGCGGGCCGCCGGCACCGGCGGGCGGATCATCGCCATCACCAGCGTGCACGAACACGCGCCCCGGGTGGGCTCTGCCGCCTACTGCGCCGCCAAGGGCGGGCTCGGTCTGCTGACCCGCGTGATGGCACAGGAGTTGGCCGCCGACGGGATCACCGTCAACGCGGTCGCCCCGGGCGAGATCGCCACGCCGATGACGGGCCAGGAGGACGTCGACCCGTTCACCCGGGAACGTCCTGGCGTACCTGTGGGGCGGCCGGGCGACGCCCGGGAGGTCGCCGCCGTGGTGGCGTTTCTCGCCTCTCCAGCGGCCAGCTATGTCACCGGGGCGTCCTGGCCGGTGGACGGCGGCATGCTGCTGATGGGCCCGCAGGCGAACAGCCTGACCTCGAACGACTGGCGTTCGGTCTGATCGCCGTCACAGCGGTTCGACCGCCGCCGTACGCAGGATGTAGACGAACTGGGCGGCCTCCCGTACGCCGGAACCCCGGTCCGCGGCGGCCGGGGAAAACCACGGACGGTGACCCCCGACGGTCCGGTCGGTTCGATACGCGGAACAATGGACGCCTCGCCCGCGCCAGGAGGACGTCCGCGTGTCGCCCAGCCCCGCATCTCCACCCGGGTCGACGCAGTTGCGCGCCGACTGCGGGCGCTGCTTCGGGCTGTGCTGCGTGGTGCCCGCCTTCGCCGCGTCGGCCGACTTCGCCATCGACAAGCCGGCCGGGCAGCCCTGCCCCAACCTGGGCGCGGACCACAGGTGCGGCATCCACACCGAACTGCGGCAACGCGGCTTCCCCGGCTGCACGGTGTTCGACTGCTTCGGCGCCGGGCAGCAGGTCGCCCAGGTCACCTTCGGCGGGCGGGACTGGCGGGACGCGCCGGGGACGTTGCCGGCCATGGCGGAGGCGTTCGCCGTACTGCGGCCACTGCACGAGCTGCTCTGGTACCTCGACGCGGCGGTGGCGCTGCACCCGCCGGCCGACCTCCGCCACGAGCTGGAGCACGCCCGCGCCGAGACCGCCGTGCTCACCGGCGGTGACCTGGCGCGGCTACGCGCGCTGGACGTGGCCGCGCACCGGGCTCGGGTAAGCCCGCTGCTCTCGCAGGCCAGCGACGTGGCCCGCTCCCCCGGCGGCGTCGACCACCGGGGCGCGCACCTGCTCGGCGTCGACCTCCGTCGGGTCGACCTGCGCCGGGCCAACCTGCGCGGGGCGCTGCTGATCGGCGCCGACCTCCGCGACGCCGACCTGGGGCTCGCCGACGTGACCGGCGCGGACCTGCGCGGGGCCGACCTGCGCGGCGCGGACCTACGGCGCACTCTCTTCCTGCACCAGGCGCAACTGGACGCCGCCCGGTGTGACGCGCGTACCGGCCTGCCGGCGACGCTCACCCGGCCGGCGCACTGGACGGCCCTGCCGCTCACCCCGGTCCGCCAGCCGTCGCGGGCCGGTGCCCCCGCCCGGCGCGGTCGCCGACGCTGAACCTCCGTGGGCCACCGCAGCCGGTACCGCTGAACAGCGCGAATCGCGCGCCCGGCCACCGCGTGCCGACGCCCCCACACCCAAGGTTTCGGCCGGGACGACGCCGGGTAGCCAGCGCCGACGCTGACCGGTATCGACGGGGGGCACGGCGTGGGTTTCCGAAAACGCGACGGTGAGCTGCCGGGCGACCCGCAGCACAGCGAGGACGAGGCCGGCCAGGTGCCGCTGGTGCAGGTCGAGGCGGACACCGAGGTTCCGGCGCCGGCCGACACCGACGTGCGCCCGGATATCGTGACCGAGGACGACAACTCGGGTGTCGCCGGCGGATCGTCCGGCAGCAGCGGCGGCGGGTCCAGCATGCCCGGGCACCCGGACGCGACCCGCTGACGGTCAGCGACCGGCGAACGCGGCCCGCGCCTCGGTCATGCCCTTGTTGGCCAGCCCGTCGGCCCGCTCGTTCTCCGGGTGACCGTTGTGCCCCTTCACCCACAGCCAGGTGACCTGGTGCCGCTCGCAGGCCGCCTCCAGCCGCTGCCACAGGTCGGCGTTCTTCACCGGCTGCTTTGCCGCCGTCTGCCAACCGTTGCGCTTCCAGGACGCCAGCCAACTGGTGATGCCGTTGCGCACGTACGTGCTGTCGGTGTGCAGCTCCACGGTGACCGGCCGGTTCAGGCTCTCCAACGCCTGGATGGCCGCCATCAGCTCCATCCGGTTGTTGGTGGTCGGTGTGGCCTCGCCGCCGCACAACTCCCGCTCGTGGTCGCCGTAGCGCAGCAGGGCGCCCCAACCGCCCGGCCCGGGATTGCCACTGCACGCCCCGTCGGTCCAGATCTGCACGCCCCTGCCGGCCGCCGCGTCCACCATGCCCGGCAACCTACCGCGCGGTGACGTCGTCCTCGCTGCCCGGGGGCCCGGGCGCGCCGGGATGTCGTGCCCCACCTCCGAGGCTGGACGGCATGCCCCACCTGCGGGGCAGCTCGACAGGCTCCGGGACAGGCAACGCCGGTGGGCCCGGCGGACCCCTATCCGCCGCTGGGCTCCGCACCGACCACGGCGGGCGGGACGGCCGGCGCGGGTCGGGTGGGCCGCAGCCGGTCGCGGACGCGGTGCGCCGCGTCGCCGGCAGTGGCGGCGATCATCGGCAGCAGCCGGGTGGAGTTCATGATGGCGACCTCCTCGGCCGGGGTTGTCACACCGTCGAGGAAGCGCAGCACCCGCTCGGCGGGGTTGCGGTCGAAGAGTCGGTCGAAGAAGTCCGGGCCACCGACCCCGCCTCGGTCCAACGCCCGCAACGCCACCGCGTCCATCCAGCGGTGTCGACGGGGGTACGCCGGCTGGGGCACCGGCGGTCGTCCCGCCGCGAGGGCGCGGGCCACCTGGTCGGCCTGGCGGTACATGGCGGAGAAGGTGAAGCCGGTGGAGGGGCGGGTCGCGCCACCGGCCGTACCGAGTCGGACCACCCGGGGCGAGGGCCGGGGCGGAAACGGCGCGTCGGTCATCGGGATCACGCCGTTCTCCACCTCCCGGACCTGCAGCCCGGAAGGGTCCAGCCCGAGCAGGTCCCGGTAGCCGGCCAGCGCCGCGTCGTACCCGGCGTCGGTGAGCAGGTCGGGCGAGAACTCGGTGTACTCGACCAGGGCGTAGCGGTCGCTCACCGGCAGCACGTACCCGAAGGAGACGCCCCGGGGTGGCTGCGGGGTGCGGAAGTCCATCAGCACCGCGCGTGCCGGGTCGAAGGCGGGGCGGTCGGCCTCCAACCACCAGCCCCGGAAGTGCTGCAACCAGGTGGTCCGTCCGGCTCGCGCCGGCGGGCGGGGGCGCGAGTCGAGCACCCATCCGGCCCGCACGGTCCGCCCGTCACCGGTGCGCACCCGCACCCGTGTGCCGTCGTCCGACACCGTCTCGGCGGGCGCGACGATCCGGGTGGCGTCCAGCCGGCGTTCGGCCTCGGCAGCCCGGTCGTAGACCGGGCCGGAGCGGAGCATGGCGTACCGCAGCGGGGTCAGGTCCAGGACGCGGCGTCGCGCCGCCGTCGCCACCTCGACCTGCCGCCAGCTCGCGCTGAGCAGCGGATCCAGGTCGGTGCCCGGGTGGCCCCAGAACGCCCAGGTGCGGTCCTGACCGCGTCGGCGGACCGGGTCGACGACGGCGATGCGCAGGTCCCGGACCTCGTGCCGGTCCAGGGCGGCGAGCAGCAACGAAGCCGCCCCGCCGCCGCCGAGCAGCGCGAGGTCGACGTCCAGCGGCGCGGAGTCGGTCACCCACCCCACGCTGCCACACCGACGCGCGCCACCACCCGATGGGCCGCCACGGCGCTCAGGCCACCGGCGCGGGCGACTCGACCGGGGGCGGGTCGGCATAGGCACGCGCGACCGCGGCGCGGTTGAAGACCCGCCAGGTGGCGGCGGAGACGCCGACCGCCACCACCAGCCCGACCCAGTACGGCGCTGTGATGCCGAATCGGGCGGCCAGCAGCCCGCCCAGCAGTGCGCCCACGCAGTTGCCGCCCGCCGCCACGAAGAGGTTGGTGCTGGCCACCCGGCCCTGGAGGTTCGCCGGGGTGAGTCGTTGGCGCAGTGAGTTCGACACGATGTTCCACAGCCCGCCGTGCACCCCGAAGGCGAACAGCGCGAACCCGACCACGATGGTGCTGCGGGACGCGGCCAGCGCCAGGTGCAGCCCCGCCTCGACGAGCAAGCCGATCCTGATCGTCCAGGTGGCGCTGATCCGGGCGATGATCCGGTCGCCGAGCAGGGCGCCGAGCACCCCACCGGTGGCCATGCAGGTGAAGAGCAGGCCATAGCCGACGGATCCGAGTCCCAAACGCTCGACGGCGAGCAGCACCAGCACCGCGAGCGCGGCGGTGAGGGTGACGTTCAGCAGACCGATCAGCACGGCCATCGTGCGCAGCAGCCGCTGGTTGGCCAGCCAGCGCAGGCCTTCGACGATCTCGCCGGCCATGGTGCGGGTACGGCGTGCGTGCGTGTCGTCGACGGCGGCCCGGAAGTCCCCGCCGATCAGCGCCACCAGTACGGCGCTGAGGGCGTACGTGATGGCGTTGACCAGGAACGGGCTGCCCGCCGAGATCGCGAAAAGGAAGCCGCCGAGCGGGCCGGCGAGCATGCTGTGCATGAGGGTGGCGCCGCCGCTGAGCCATCCGTTGGCGCGCTCCAAGCGGTGCCGCGGCACCACGACCGGAACCATGGCCTGGCTCGCCGCGCGGAACACGATCTCACCGGTGTTGACCAGGAACAGCACCGCGAACAGCAGCGCCACCCCGCCCCGGCCGCTGAGGATGGCCGTGGCCAGAACGGCGAGCGCGACCACCCGGACCAGGTCGATGACGATCATCAGGCGGCGGCGGTCCATCCGGTCCACCAGCACCCCGCCGGGCAGGGCGAAGAGCAGCCACGGCAGCCACGCCACGGCGGACGCTCCGGCGACCACGAGCGGGTCATCGGTCCGCGACGCGACGAAGAGCGGCGCAGCGACGGTGGCCAGGCCGCTGCCCAGGGCCGAGAGGGTGCTCGCCGCCCAGAGTCTGGCGAACACCGGTCCCAGGCCGTCTCCCACGTTCCGTGTCACGGCGAGCGAACCTACCAGCGTTTCCGCGGGACATCCCGGCCTTTATCCAGTCGCTGGGAGGCCCTCGATGGCGAGGGTTGACAGGTAACTCTCTGGTTGCCTATGTTGACAGGCAACCAACTGGTTGCCTGTCACGAGGAGGGCCGATGGACGACGCGTTTCGGGCACTGGCCGACCCCAGCCGGCGTCGGCTGCTCGACCGGCTCAACGAGCGCAACGGCCAGACCCTGCGGGAGCTCTGCGAAGGGTTGGCGACGACCCGGCAGGCCGTCAGCAAGCACCTGTCGGTCCTGGAGGCGGCCAACCTCGTCACGACCGTGCGGCGGGGCCGGGAAAAGGTGCACTACCTCAACGCCGCCCCGATCAACGCCATCGCCGACCGGTGGCTCAGCCGCTACGACCGCGAACGCGCCGCCACCCTCGCCGACCTGACCACCGCATTGGAGGGACAATCCATGCAGAGCCCGACCTTCGCCTACACGACGTACGTCACCACCACTCCACAGCGACTGTGGGCCGCACTCATCGAACCGGCGTTCACCCGTCGGTACTGGGGTGGGATCGCGCTCGTGTCGGACTGGCAGGTGGGGTCACCGGTGCTGTGGCAGGACACGGCGGCCGACGAGCCCCGCGATCTCGGCCAGCGGGTGCTGGCCGCGGAGCCGTACCGTCTCCTCTCCTACAGCTGGCACGGCTTCCAGGCCGAGCACGCCGAGCACTTCGGCTGGTCGGCCGAGGAGCTGGCCGCCCGACGTGGCGAGCGCCGGTCGAAGGTGACGTTCCAGATCGATCCGCACGGCCCGACGGCCGTCCGGTTGACCGTGATCCACGACGACTTCTCCCCCGACAGCGAGATGCACCGGGCGATCAGCGGCCAACTCGACGGCAGCGGAGGCTGGCCGGAGCTGTTGGCCAGCCTCAAGACACTCCTGGAAACCGGCGAGCCGATGCCCGAGCCGACCGGGGCCGACTGACCCGGACGCCCAGCCGGCGTATTTCCGCCGTCGTCGGCAATACCTCGCCATCGACCCAGCCGCGACAGCCCGACATCGACCGGAGACCGGGCGCTGCTCGGGCCGTCGGGGCCTTTCCGCAGCTCTCCCCGCCTTCGGGTGGACACGTGACGGCAACGAGGAATTCTCATTTTCACCTGATCGTGGGCCCAACCCACCTAGTGTTGGGCACACCGGTGCTAGTCACGGAGTTGGCCACCCGAACGACGTCCCACGCAGTCAGCGGACGAAAAGTGAGGGAAGACGCGTATGAAGGTCTCAACAGCACTCTGCTCGGCGGCGCTCGGCGTGGGCCTCGGCACACTCCTGCTGCCAGGCGCCGCACTGGCCGACACCACTGTGTCACCGGCCACCACCCCGGTCGGAGGGACCGTCGTGCTCACCGCGACGACCTGCAACCCGAAGTCGGGTGACGCCCTGTTCCGGGTCACCGGCCCCAACCGCGACCAGAACGTCCGGTCCACCACGGCCGCCGCCGGCGGCGGGCTGAGCGCCGAACTCTTCACCGCCGGGTTCACCCTGGGCACATACACGGTGGCGGCCACCTGCGGCGACGGCAGTTCGGCCGGCAGCGCCACGTTCACCGTCACCCCGATCGGCGGCGCGCCCGCCGGCTCCGGCGGAGACAGCCGCGACAACGGCGCTCTGGCCGCCGGAGGCACGCTTCTCGGCACCGCCCTGGCCGGCGCGGTGATCCTGATCCGCCGGCGTCGGCCGGTGTCCACTGTCGCCTGACCGGCGGCTGTTCCATCCCTGAGGACGGGTGCCCGCGCCGGTGACACCGGCGCGGGCATCCCGACGAGCCCTACGGAGGTGCCCACGTGTGGTGGCGGCGGACCCTACCAGCGGTGGTCGCCCTGCTCGGCGTGAGTGGGCTGGGGCTGATCACGGTCGGTCTCACCGCCGACCCGGCGACGCCACCGCGTCCGCCCGCAGACGCGCCGCGACGCACCGAACCGGCGCCGGACCTGGTGCCGCTGCAACGCGCCGCGCCGGTCCGGGTGCAGATCACCGCCATCGGCGTTCGCGCGGAGGTCGTCCCGGTCGGTGCCGACGCCGCCGGGGTGCTGGAGGTGCCGCCACTGGACCGGCCCACCCTCGCCGGCTGGTACCGGCACGGGGTGAGCCCCGGCGAGACGGGCAACGCGGTCCTGGTCGGACACGTCGACTCACCGGCCGGTCCGGCGGTCTTCTTCGACCTCGGTCGGCTACGCCCCGGCGAGCAGATCCAGGTCACCCGGGCCGACGCACAGGTCGCCACGTTCACAGTGGACGACGTGCGGGCGTACCCCAAGGAGCACTTTCCCACCACGCTCGTCTACGGCCCGGCGGACGCCGCAGCGCTGCGCCTGATCACCTGCGGCGGTCGGTTCGACGCGACGACCGGCAACTACGTCGACAACGTCGTCGTCTTCGCCACCCGCACCGCCTGAGCCGACCGCCCGCCTGAGCCACCCGCACGCCTGAGCCACCCGCCCCGCTGTCGGGAGCCGGACCCTGCTCGGCAGAATGCGGTGGCACCATCCCGTGATCGGGGCGGTGCGCCGGCGACGGGGAGGCACGCGGTGGATCAGCGACCGGTACGGGACCGGGCCGGTCGAGGCGTACGCGCCCTGGCCCGTCGACTGCTCGGACGGGTCGAGGACGACTCCCCCAACCCCCGCCGGTCCAACCCGGACGCCGTGGTCGACTGCGCCGTCTACGTCAACGGCCGCCGCGAGCCCGGTCGACCGCACTACGCCGACGCGTACGCCCGGGCCCGGCACGGCCGCGGCGCCTTCGTGTGGCTGGGACTGCACGATCCGGGCCCGGCGGTGCTCGCGGCGGTCGGCCAGACCTTCGGCCTCGACGAGCTGACCGTCGAACAGGCGCTCGCCGACGGGCACCGTCCCACCGTGCAGCGCCACGGGTCGGTCACGCTGCTGGTCCTGCGCACCGCCGGGTACGTGGAGCACGACGAGCTCACCGACACCTCCGAGGTGATCGACACCGGGGACGTCATGGTGCTGCTCGGTGACCGCTTCGCCATCACGGTGCGGCACGGAGCCGCCGGGGCGCTGCGCAGCGTCCGCGCCGACATCGAGCGCCGCCCCGCGCTGCTGGCCGCCGGCCCGTGGGCGGTGGCGTACGCGGTCTGCGCCCGCATGGTCGACTCCTACCTGGAGGTGGCCGGGCACGTGGAACGGGACCTGGAGCGGGTCGAGGAGGCGGTGTTCGCCCGCGACCGCAGGGCCGACATCCAGCACATCTACCAGCTCAAACGGGAGGTGGTGGAGTTCAAGCGGGCGGTCCTGCCGTTGCAGGCGCCGATGCGTACGCTGCTCGAACCCGAGGGTCCGCCGCGCGCCCTGCACCGCTGGTTCGTCGACGTCGACGGTCGGTTGAGCCGGGCGGTGGATCGGGTGGCCGCGTACGACGACCTGCTCACCTCGATCGTCCAGTCGCGGCTGGCGCAGCTCGCCGTGGAGCAGAACAACGACATGCGCAAGATCGCCGCCTGGGCGGCCATCGCGGCCACCCAGACCGGCATCGCCGGGATCTACGGCATGAACTTCGAGCACATGCCCGAGCTGGCCTGGCGCTACGGCTACGCCGGGGCCGTCACCCTGATGGCGGCGGCGGCCCTGTTCCTGTACCGGCTGTTCCGCCGCTCCGGCTGGCTGTGAGGCCCATCGACGGGCTGCTCAACGGTGCGCGGAGAGGAAGGCGCGGATGCGGTCGCGGGGTTTGTCGGTCAACTCCGGGCCGTGGGTGAAGGCGGCCAGGTCGTACTCCAACTCACCGAAGACGTGGGCGGTCTGCTGGGTCATCCGGAAGTTGCTGCACAGCACCTTCGGTGCGTAGCGGACCCCGAGCACGTTGAACAGCGCGTCTCCGGTGATCAACAGTCGGGTCGGTTCGTGCAGCAGCGACACGTGGCCCGGCGAGTGCCCGGGGGTGTGCACCACCCGTAGGCCACCGCCGACGTCGAGCACGTCGCCGTCGGCCAGCGGCTGCGCCACCCGCACCGCCGGGAACCGCCCGCTGTTGACCCGGGCGAAGAGCCGACCGCCGGTCACCGTCGGGTCGCTGCCCGGCGTCCGACCCTCCTGCGCGTACGGCACGTCGCCGACGTGCGCCGCCACCGGGGCGCCCGTGCGCCGCGACATCTCCGCCGCGCCGCCGGCGTGGTCGGGGTGTGCGTGGGTGAGCACGATCCGGGTGACGTCGGCCGGCACCTTTCCGATCGCCGCGAGCCCACGCACGATCCGGGCGGGCGCCTTGGCCAGGCCGCAGTCGACAAGCGTGACGCTGCCGTCGTCGTCGACGAAGGCGTACGAGTTGACGGCCGAACGGCCCACCGTGGGGATACGCCAGACGTTCGGGGCCAGTGGCACCGCAGGGGCTCGCGTCATGCCGCGAGTCTAGGAACGATCGTCAACTGTCGTTCTCCACCCCGACCGACGATCCGCCTGAGCGGCCGGTGCCGCTGGACCAGGGCGGGTGCGGCAGGATAGCGACGTGGGTAAGGGTGCGGGACGTCGCCGGTCGAACGCGACGACGGGACGGGTCTGCCCGTGCGGCTCCGGCCGGGCGTACGCGGACTGCTGCGCACCGGCCCACGCCGGCGACAGACCGGCGTCGACCGCCGAGGAGTTGATGCGGTCCCGGTTCAGCGCCTTCGCCCTCGGCGACACCGGCTACCTGTTGCGAAGCTGGCACTCCTCGACCCGGCCCACCTCCCTGGAGCTGGACCCGGGGCAGCGGTGGTCCCGCCTGGAGATCGTGGAGACCGAGCGGGGCGGCCTGCTCGACAACGCCGGCACGGTGACGTTCCACGCCCACTACCGGGACGCCGGTCGGCCCGGCACGATGACCGAGCACAGCCGTTTCGTCCGCGAGGACGGCCGGTGGGTGTATGTCGACGGTGACCAGCCCTGACCGCCGATCTGACGTAGGATGAGGTCGGCGCTGTCCTGCGCCGCACCTCCCTCCCGGCGCTCACGCCGCCGGCAACGCGGAGGCAAAGGGGGCCCGGAGCCCTCGGGACGTGATGCCACATGCCCCACTCCGGCGGGGTCGGCGGGAGCGTGAGTCCCGGTGACCGTGCCGTTGACCGGGAGCATGTGATGACCAACCAGAAATCGTTCAAGGCCCGGGTCCGGACCCGGATGGAGAAGACCGGCGAGAGCTACACCACCGCCCGCCGGCACCTGATCAATCGGGCCGCGGAGCCGGACGCACCGCCAACTCCGACGTCCACCGCCGCATCTCCTTCGGCGCAGACCGAACCGAGCGCCGCGGCCACCGCTGCGCAGACCGAGCGGATCGCCGACGACCTGATCCGCGCCCGGACCGGCCGCGGCTGGTCCGAGTGGTTCGCCCTGCTCGACGCCGCGTCCGCCAGCGAGTGGACGCACACCCGGATCGCTCACCACCTGGTCACCGAGCACGAGGTTCCGGGCTGGTGGGCGCAGACCGTCACCGTCGGCTACGAGCAGGCACGCGGCCTGCGCGCCCCGGGTCAGCGGCGCGGCGGTGGCTTCGAGGCCAGCGCGAGCCGGACGGTGGCCGTGCCGGCGCAGCGGCTGTACGAGGCGTTCGCCGACGAGACGACACGCGCCTGCTGGCTGCCCGACGTCGAGGTACGCGTCCGCACCGCCACCCCGCCGCGCATCTTCCGGGCCGACTGGGCCGGTGGTGCCACCCGGATCGTCGTCGGCGTCGACGTGGTCGGCGAGTCGAAGGCACGGGTCAGCATCGTGCACGAGAAGCTGACCGGAGCCGAGCAGGCTGCGGAGCTGAAGGCGTACTGGCGCGAGCGGCTCGCCGCGTTGAAGGTGCTGCTCGAAACGAACGGAGACCAGCGATGAGGATGACCTTCATCAACCTGCCGGTGCGCGACCTGACCACCGCCGCAGAGTTCTACCGGGCGCTCGGCTTCACCGGCGACCAGGCCGAACAGGACGGCGGCACCAGGGTTCTCACCATCTCCGAGAACACCCGGCTGGTGCTGCACCTCCGCTCCGGCTTCGAGTCGTACACCGGGGTCGCCGCCACCGACACGGAGACGAGCCGGGAGGTCGTCGTCGGGCTGTCGGCGCAGAGCCGGGAGCAGGTCGACGAGCTGGTCGACCAGGCGGCGGTCGCCGGTGGTCAGTCGCTCGGGCCGGGGATGGTCAACGGGCCGATGTACATGCGCGGTTTCCGGGACCTCGACGGCCACCAGTGGTCGTTCCTGCACATGGCCGGCTGAGCGAGCCGCCCGGCGGCGGCTTGTCCAGTCGTGATGGTGGCTCGGGTCACTGCGACTCCCAGTCGTCAGCAGCTCCGCGGCGGGCCGGGCGGCCGTCGGCGGTCAGCAGCTTCAGCGCCACCACGAGGTACGCCCCGGCGGTCAGCGCGAACGCCACCGCGTTGCCGGCCGCCGTGGCGAGCAGGCCGTAACCGGCGTACGTCACGATGATCAACACATCGGTGGCCATCCCCGCCAGCGACGTCACGGTGGCGCGGCTGGCGCCGGTGATCCGGGCCTGGAGCCGCGCGTCGGCGAGCACGGTGGCCAACTGCGCGGCGCCGAAGGCCACCGCGAGCAGCACGAACCCCGCCGGGCGCCGGAGCAGGGCACCGCCGGCCAGCGCGACGCCGACCAGCCCCAGCAGCGCCGCGTAGCCTCGCCTGCCCAGCCGCTCCCCTGCCGGGGCGAGCAGCCCGCCGACGGTCACCCCGGCCCAGAGCAGCAGGAGCAGCAGGGGTACGGCCTGCGCCCCGACGCCGGTGTCCAGCGCGGGCAGCGGGGTGTACTCGTCCAGGGCGCCCCAGTCGGCGGCGACCACGGCCACCAGCAGCACGGCGGACCGTACCGGCGGACGGGTGCGGACCTGCGACACCCCGGCCCGCAGCGTGTCCCACCAGCCCAGGTCACCGCCGCCGTGCGGGCTCGCGGGCGGGGTGGTGTCGGGCTCGCCCGGCCGGGGCGGTGCGGCAGCTACCGGCCGAGCCGCCATCGCCGGCTCGGCGACCGGAACGCGTGCGGCGGCCGGCGCGTGGTGCTCCGGGAACCGGGTGGCGACGGTCGTGGCGAGCAGGCAGGCGAGCACACTGGCCACGCCCACCGCCGGGTAGCCGCCGACGGCGAGCACCGGGCCGGCGAGCACGCCGGAGACCACCACGCCCAGCACGCCCGCCGTCCGGGACCGTCCGAGCACCCGGGTGTACCGGTCGACCGCGCCGAGCCGGTCCAGTTCGGTCCAGACCAGCGCCTCCAGCGCGCCGGAGACCAACGCTCCCCCGGCCCCCCAGAGCAGGAACCCAATCGCGAACGCCGGGTACGACGGCACCAGCACCCAGAGCGCGAACCCGGCGGCGGTCGCCAGCGGGGCGAGGCACAACAGCAGTCGGCGGGACACCACGTCGGCCCACGCGCCGGACGGCACCTCGAACACGATGCCTGCGGCCGACCAGATGACGAAGAGCGACGAGATCTGCCCGACCGACAGCCCGGCGTCGGCGAAGAACACCACGTACAGCGGGTAGAGCAGGACAAGGTCACTGAGGAGCGCGTACCCGTAGAGGGTGCCCGTCAGCCGGCGGACCGCCGGGTCGGGCACGCGCGAGGCGAGGTGGATCATGGGGCCTTCCCGTGGGAGTGGAGACGGACACCGGACGTGCGGTGCCCGCGGTGGCCCACGGGATCGGTCTACGCGGCTGGATCAATGTCGCCAGGTCATGCCCGGATGCTAGCCGCGCGCCGTGATGCTCGCCAGCGCTTTCGGCGTCCCCCAGACAACGTGCGGCGGGGTGGGATCCCGAAGGATCCCACCCCGCCGGTGACGTGCGGGTCAGCGCCGGTTCGGGTCGACCGGCGGGAGGACCGTGGTCGTCTCACTGTCGTCGCTGGTACGCGGGCCGGGCACCGCGCCGCCGGCACTCACCACCTGGGTCGTGTCGGCGTCACCACGACTCACCACCTGGGTCGCGTCGGCGTCGGACGGTCGGGGCACGACCTGGGTGGCCTCCGGGTCGGACGGTCGGGTGACGACCTGGGTCGCCTCGGCGTCGGACGGTCGGGGCACGACCTGGGTGGCCTCCGGGTCGGACGGTCGGGTGACAGCCTGCGTGGCCTCCGAATCGGTGACGACGGACGACGGCCGGGCCGGCTCGGCGTCCGACATGGCGGGGGTAGCCGCCGCGCGGGCCAACTCGGCCTCGGCGTCGCGGCGACCGGCTCGGTAGGCGCGGGCGTGCTCGGCGATCAGCTGCGACTCCTGCTCGGCGCGGGTCAGCCACCCCTCCCAACGGCTCTGCATCGGACGGACGAGACCACCGCCGACCCCGACGACGAGGATGCCGCCGATCGTGGCCAGCACGGCGATCAGCACGGGAGTGGTGACCGCGGTGGCCACCCCGATCTGGTTCAGCGCGGCGATGACGCCCAGGCCGAGGATGAACACCGACGCGGTGGTGGCCAACACCCGGCCGTACGACAGGCCGCCCAGCGCGCCGCCGATGATGTCCTTGACCGCGTTGGCGATGGCGGCGGCCACCACAACGATGACGATCGCGACGAAGGCGCGCGGCAGCCACGCGATCACCGCGCCGAGCAGGTCGGAGATCGGGTTGGGTCCCCAGATGCCGAAGGCGAGCTGGAGGGTGAACAGCAGCACCGCGTAGTAGACGAGCTTCGCGACGATGTCGCTGGCGTCGTACCGGGAGCGACTCAACGCACGGCGGACGCCGCCGCGTTCGACGGCGCGGTCGAAGCCCACCCGCTCCAGGACCTTCTCCACGATCTTCAGCACGGCCTTGGCGATCAGCCATCCGGCCACCAGGATCGCCAGGAAGGCGACGGCCTTGGGCAGGAAGAGCATCACCGAGCGGAGGGCGTCACCCACCGCGTCGCTGACGTTGTCACTCATGTGGTCATTCCTCACGGGGCAGCCGGGACGGTCAGTCCTCGACCTACCCCCACCGGCTCGCGGGGAAACGCCGGCCTGGTTGGACGGGGTCTAGCGCGCGGACGAGTCTTGGCAATATTCTCCGGAGTGCGTGCGGCCACTGGAGCTACTTTTCATCCCCCCGCCGTGGGCCGCAGGAGGAGATGTCATGCACGTCGACCATTCCGAAATGGATCGCCGGACGCTGCTGCGGGCCGGCCTCGGTGCCGCCACAGTCGCCGTCGTCGGGAGCGAACTCGCCTTCCCCGCCTCGGCGCAGGCCGCCCCCGGCACCGACCTGGACTGGATCATCAGCTGCGACGAGTGGGGTGCCCGCCCGCCGAACGACCCGTTGTCGGTCAGCGCCATCTCCACCAACAAGATCATCGTGCATCACATGGCCTTCCCCAACGTCACCGACTACTCCCGCGAGCAGGCGGTCAAGCTGGCCCACGACTGCCAGGACCTGCACATGGACGGCAACGGCTGGTCGGACACCGGCCAGCACTTCACGGTGAGTCGCGGCGGTTACGTGCTGGAGGGCCGCCGGGGCAGCCTGGAGCGACTCGAAGCCGGCGACCGGCAGATGATCTCGGCGCACTGCCCCGGCGAGAACGGTCGGGCCATCGGCATCGAGAACGAGGGCACCTACGTCACCGAGACGCCGCCGAAGGCGCTGGCCGACTCCCTGGTCAAGCTCTGCGTCGCGATCTGTCGACAGTACGGGCTGCACGCGCACGACATCTTCGGCCACTGGGACTTCCGCACCACCGAGTGCCCGGGAGCCGCCTTCTACCGCCAGTTCCCGGAGCTGCGCCGGCGGGTGCACACCGCCCTCGGCACCAAACTGGGCGACGTGCCGGCACGCCGTTGGCCGGACCTGTGGCGCTTCGTCAACTCCCCCTCCGTCCGGGTCGTGCAGCACCTGCTCGTCCACCGGGGCTACGCGGTGACGGTCAGCGGCACCTTCGACGCCGCGACCGTGGCAGCCGTGCAGGACTGGCAGGCCCGCAACGGCATCCCGGTGGACGTGGACGCCACCCTCACCCCGCCGACCTGGGAGACCCTCGCGCCGGAGTTGGACCAGCACGCCACTGGTGCTCCGGTCACGGCCGTCCAGGAGATGCTCGCCACCAAGGGGTACGCGGTCACCGTCACCGGGGCGTACGACCACGCCACCCGGGCCGCGGTGCAGGACCTGCAGGCGCTGCACGGCCTACCCCGCAACGGCAAGCTCAGCACGAGCACGTGGTGCACGATCGTCGGCGGGTCGGTCCGCCAGTCGTACCACCGCCGTTGAACCCGAGGCGGCGGTGCGGGTTCGACCCGCGCCGCCGCCGGCCCAGCCACCAGCGCGAACGCGCCGGTGAGCGGTTTGAGCCGACGTGCGGGCGGAAAGAGTGCCGGGCATGACATGGGCCCGTCGAGCCGTACCCGCCGCCGCCGCTGCCGCTGCCGTCGTGGCACTCGCCGCGCGGGATCTGATCCAGCGCGACCACGCGTTGCTGCGCAACTTTCCGGTGCTCGGACGCGCCCGCTACGTGTTGGAGGCGATCGGGCCGGAGCTTCGGCAGTACATCGTCGCCGGCAACAACGAGGAGCGGCCGTTCACCCGCGACCAGCGCCGCTGGGTGTACGCCTCGGCGAAGCAGCAGAACAACTACTTCGGCTTCGGTACGGACAACGACATCGAGTACACCCCCGGCTATCCGATCATCAAGCACCGCACGTTCGGCCGGGCCGTTCCGCCGTCGACACCGACCGCCGGGCACGACGTACGGCTGCCCTGCGCGAAGGTGCTCGGCGCCGCCCGAGGACGGGCCCACGCGTTCCGCCCGGAGTCGGTGGTCAACATCTCCGGGATGAGCTTCGGCTCGCTCTCCGGCAACGCCATCGCCGCGCTGAACAAGGGAGCGGCGCTCGCCGACTGCCTGCAGAACACCGGAGAGGGCGGTCTGTCGCCGTACCATCGCAACGGCGGTGACCTGGTCTTCCAACTCGGGACGGCGTACTTCGGCTGCCGCGACGAGCAGGGCCGGTTCAGTCTGGACCGCCTGAAGGAGCTGGTTGCCGGCGCACCGGTGAAGGCCTTGGAGATCAAGCTGAGCCAGGGCGCGAAGCCGAGCCTCGGCGGTCTGCTGCCCGGCGCGAAGGTCTCCGCCGAGATCGCCGCCACCCGCGGCATCCCGGCCGGGCAGGACTGCGTGAGCCCGTCGCGGCACGCCGAGTTCTCCGACTGCGACAGCCTGCTCGACTGGGTCGAACTGTTGGCCGCCGAGACGGGCCTGCCGGTCGGTATCAAGTCGGCGGTCGGCGACCTGGGCTTCTGGCAGGAGTTGGCCACCCTGATGCGCGACACCGGACGCGGTGTGGACTTCGTGACCATCGACGGCGGCGAGGGCGGCACCGGCGCCGCGCCGCTGATCTTCACCGACTCCGTGTCACTGCCGTTCCAGCAGGGCTTCAGCCGGGTGTACAAGATTTTCGCCGAGCACGACCTCCACGAACAGGTGGTCTTCGTCGGCGGCGGCAAGCTCGGCCTGCCGGACAACGCCGTCGTCGCCTTCGCGCTCGGCTGCGACATGGTCAACGTCGGCCGGGAGGCGATGCTGTCGATCGGCTGCATCCAGGCACAGAAGTGCCACACCGACACCTGCCCCACCGGCGTCGCCACCCAGAACACGTGGCTCGCCCGGGGCCTGGACCCGTCGTTGAAGTCGGTCCGGGCGGCCAACTACCTACGGACGCTACGCCGCGACCTGGTCAAGGTTGCCGAGGCCTGCGGCGTCGAGCATCCCGGCCTGATCGACACGGACGCCGTGGAGATCCTGGACGGCCGCACCGGCTCCACCCCCTTGCACGAGGTGTACGGCTACCAGCGGCACTGGGGTCTGCCCTCGGCAGCCGACCAGGCGGAGATCGTGCGACTGATGACGCCGGAGGCACCGCAAGGTGGCAGTGCCCCACCGTCCGCCACCGCCGTCGGCTGACGAGCGACGGAACCACGCCTGACCCGTCCCGGCCCGCTGACGACCCGGCGTCAACTGCTCAGGTTGGCCTCTTCGATCAGCGGCCCGTCCAGCAGCTGAGCTCCATGCCATCCTCGACCGGGAAGTCGATGCTGACGTAGCCGTTGCCCGGGTCTCGGACGTAGGTCACGTAGTCGCTCATCGACCCGAACGTGGAGTCGTCGCCGACGACCAGGGCGCCCGGGGCGAGCCGGTCCTCGATCAGGCGCAGGACGGGCAGGCACATCTCCTTCCAGCCGTCGAGCAACGCCAGGCCGATCGGGCCGCCGACCGTGCCGAGGGTGGTCAACGCGTCTCCCTCGAGCACTGTCACGAGGTCGCTGAACCCGGCCGCCTCGATATTGGCGCGGGCCGCCTTGACCTTGGTCGCGCTGAGCTCGGTCGTGGTGACGTGCCCGATCCCGTTGTCGCGCACGGCTGCGGCGAGGTAGAGCGTCGAGATTCCGTACGAGGTGCCGAACTCGACCACCGTCTGCGGTCGGGCCGCGCGGACCAGGGCGTAGAGCAGGTCGCCGCCGCGAGCCGAGATCGGCATGTAGACGTCTTCAAGCAGGTCGGAGCGTTCCTGGGGGGTGACCGTGGGTGCGGGTCGGCCTGGCGAGCGTGCATCGTCGCGCTCGGCCTCGGTGAACAGCCGGGCGATCAGGTCGCGGACGGCGGGGTCGTGCAGTGTCGTCGTCATGGCCGATAGACTAGACGCAACGTTGCGTCTAGTAAAGTCCCGGATCTTGTAACGTCTCGGAAGACTTGAACTCCTCACGGGAAAGACGTCTCACGGGAAGGAGCGCCTGATGCATCGCGGCAACCGGCACGGCCGGAGCGAGGCGGCCCGCGAGGCCGTGCTCCAGGCGGCGGACGACCTCGTCGCCGAGATCGGCTACGCCAAGGTGACCATCGAGGGCATCGCATCCCGGGCCGGCGTCGCCAAGCAGACGATCTACCGGTGGTGGCGTTCCAAGACCGACATCCTGGTCGACGCGTTCACCGCCGACAGCGCCCAGGAGCTCACGCTGCCCGACACCGGCGCCTTCCGTACCGACCTGCGCGCCCACCTCAACGAGCTGGTCCGCTTCCTCGAGGTGTCCGACTCGGGCGCGGTGTTCCGGGCCCTGGTCGGTCAGGCCCAGCATGATCCGGAGCTGGCCGCCCGGCTGCGCGCGGAGGTTCTGCCGCAGCTGCGCGCCCGCGACCGAGTGCCGTTCGACCGGGCAACGGCACGGGGGGAGCTGCCCGCCGAGGCCGACGTCGACCTCCTCGTCGACCAGGCGGTCGGGCCGATCCACTTCCGGGTGCTCGTGACGGGTGAACCTGTGACACCCGCACTGCTGGACGCGCTGGTCACCAGGGCAGGCCAGGGACAGCCGGGGGCACCACCCGGCCAGGAGCAGCCGGGCGCGGCAGACGCGGAACTCGACCGTTGAGGGCTGCTCGTTGAGCAGGCACGGCACGCCACGCAGCGCACGGCATCCGTCGCGCGGCTGCCGGCACGCGAATCAACAGGCCGAGCACGCCGGCGTCGGCCTTCAGCGGGATAAACGCGTGGAGCCGCCGCCAGGAACACCCGTATCGTGGCGCGGTGCTGATCAGACGCGAGACACCCGCTGACGTCGACGCCATCCGGGCGGTGCACGCCGCCGCGTTCGCCAACACCGGCGACGGCAACGACAGCGGCGACGGCGACCGCGTACCGGTGGAGGCGACACTGGTCGACGCGCTGCGCGCCGACGAGGGCTGGCTGCCCGCGTACTCCCTGGTGGCGGTCGATTCGGACGGCCAGGTGGTGGGGCACGTGGTGGCCACCCGTGGCCGGGTGGGTGGCGAGCCGGTGGCGTTGGGCCTGGGGCCGCTCGGCGTGCTGCCCGGTTGGCAGCGGCGTGGCGTCGGTAGCGCGCTGATGCACGCGGTGCTCGCCGCGGCCGAGGCGCGGGACGAGCCGCTCGTGGTGTTGCTCGGGCATCCCGACTACTACCCGCGCTTCGGGTTCGGGCCCGCCGTCGACCTGGGCGTCACCCCGCCACAGCCGTGGGGGCCGCAGTACTTCATGGCCCGTCCGCTGGGGGCGTGGCGCGACTCGATCCGGGGTGAGTTCCGCTACGCACGCCCGTTCGACGACCTGTGACCCCACCGCGCATTCGCCGACGGCACGCCGCTGACCTCGACGGATGCGTCGCGGCGCTTGCCGAGGTCCACCGGGTCGACAGGTACCCGCTGAACTGGCCCGCCGACCCGCGTCGCTGGCTACGCCAGCCGCGCCCGGCAGACGCCTGGGTCGCGGTCGACGACACGTCGATAGTCGGGCACGTCGCGGTGCACCGGGTGGTGCCGGCGCGGGCGGGCACGCCGCCGGCCCGGCCGACGGCCGAGGTGGCACGTCTCTTCGTGGTGCCGAGGGCCAGAGGGTCGGCGCTCGGCGGTGCCCTGCTGGACCGGGTTCGGCAGTGGGCGAGCGCACGTCGGATCGATCTGTCGCTCGAGGTGACGTCCGACGGTGCCGCGGCCGCAGCCCTGTACGAGCGCACCGGCTGGCGGTACGCCGGAACCAGCACCGCACCGTGGACCGCACCAGACGGCAGCGCGGTGTCACTGCGTCACTACGTGCTGTCCTGCGACGCCGTGCCGGCCATCACCGCGAGGCGTCGGGCGAGCAGCGCCGCGGCGTCGCGCAGTTCCGGAGGCTCCAGCACCTCCACCTCGTAACTCAGACGTGCGAGGTGCGCCGCGAGCCAGTCCAGGCGCTCCCCGCCGACGACCAGCACGCACCACCCGTCGCGGTCGTCCTCGACCCGCCCCACCTGGGGCGGCACCGACTCCCGTACCTGGTCGGACGTCGCGCGCACCCGTACCCGGGCGAGATACCGGTACGACGCCTCGGTCACGGCCCGCTGCACGAAGGCGACCGGGTCCGGGTGCTCGCGCGCCCGGAAGCGCCAGGTCGTCGCGACCGCGGCACCCATTCGGTCCAGGCGAAACGTCCGCCAGTCGTCGCGGTCGACGTCCCAGGCCATCAGATACCAGCGACGACCGGTCGTGACCATCCGGATCGGCTCGACCGTCCGCTCGTGTTGCCCACCGGTGCGAGCCTCGTAGGCGAATCGCACCCGCACGGCATCGCGGCAGGCCCGAGCCAGTGTCACCAGCAACTCCGCGTCGATCTCGGTCACCGGGCCCACGAGCGTCGCGGTGGCGCCGTGCACCGCCCGCACCTCGGCACGCAGCCGCGCCGGCATGACCTGGTCGAGCTTCGCGAGGGCCCGCAGGGCCGCCTCACCCGCCCCCGCGATCGTGCCGCCCGAGGCGAGGCGCAGCGAGACCGCCGTCGCGATCGCCTCCTCGTCGTCGAGGAGCAACGGCGGCAGCCGGCTGCCCGCACCGAGCTGGTAGCCACCGCCGACCCCCGGCACCGCGTGCACGGGATAGCCGAGCGTGCGTAGTCGCTGCACGTCGCGACGCACGCAGCGGTCGGTGACACCCAGCTCGGCGGCGAGGTCTGCGGCCGTCCAGGATGGCCGCCGCTGGAGCAACGCCAGCAACCGCAGCACCCGTTCGGTCGTCGCCTCGACGGTCACCCGCCGATCGTTGCACGAAATGCGGAACGTTTCTGTCCGCTATCTGGGAGAGGCTTGGCCCATGACCGACCGAGATCACGAGATGGGAAACTGACATGGCCCGCGACGTGCAGATCACCGTCGACTGCGCCGACCCTGCGGGGTTGGCGGCGTTCTGGGCCGAGGCTCTCGGCTACCAGGTGCAGGGCCCACCCGGGAACTTCGAGTCGTGGGAGCAGGCGCTCGACGCGATGGGGGTGCCGCCGGAGAACCGCAACGACGCGTCGGCGGTGGTGGACCCCGAGGGGTCGCGACCACGCCTGTTCTTCCAACGGGTCCCCGAGACCAAGCAGGTCAAGAATCGCGTACACCTCGACGTGCGGGCCGCACCCGGGCTCGAGGGCGACGAGCGGATGGCGGCCCTGGAGAAGGAGGCCGAGCGGCTCGCCTCGTACGGCGCCACCCGACTCAGTCGCCACGAGCCCGCTCCCCCGCTGGGCGCCGGTCACCTGGTCATGGCCGACCCGGAGGGCAACGAGTTCTGCCTCGACTGAGCGGCCGTTCGCCCAGCTCACTGCCGTGCCCGCCGGGTGCCATGCGAACATGTGTACGTGTCGCCCGGCGCCAGCATCCTGCACGCCGACCTGGACGCCTTCTACGCGTCGGTCGAGCAGCGCGATGACCCGCGGCTGCGCGGCCGGCCGGTCATCGTCGGCGGAGGCGTGGTCCTCGCCGCCAGCTACGAGGCGAAGGCGCGGGGCGTCCGCAGCGCGATGGGCGGCCAGCAGGCGCGCCGGCTGTGTCCGGACGCGATCGTGGTGCCGCCCCGGATGGCGGCGTACACGGCGGCGAGCCGAGCGGTCTTCGAGATCTTCCGGCAGACCACGCCACTGGTCGAGGGGCTCTCCATCGACGAGGCGTTCCTGGACGTGGGCGGCCTGCGTCGGCTGGTCGGGCCACCGGCTGACATCGCCGCGCGGCTGCGTCGGGAGGTTCGTGAACGGGTCCACCTACCGATCACGGTGGGTGTGGCCCGCACGAAGTTCCTGGCGAAGGTGGCCAGCGGGGTGGCCAAACCGGACGGGCTGCTGGTGGTCGCACCGGACGCCGAGGTGGCGTTCCTGCACCCGCTGCCGGTCGAGCGGCTGTGGGGCGTCGGCCCGGTCACCTCCGCGAAGCTGCGGGAGCATCGGATTCGTACCGTCGGCGAGGTGGCGCGGCTCGGCGAGGCCGCGTTGGTGTCGCTGCTCGGGTCCGGCGCCGGGCGGCACCTGCACGCCCTGGCGCACAACCGTGACCCGCGCGCGGTGCAGGTCGGTCGGCGACGCGGCTCGATGGGCGCTCAACACGCGTTGAGCCGTACCCCGCATGCACCGGCGGAACTGGACGCCATCCTCGCCGGTCTGGTCGACCGGGTCACCCGCCGGATGCGGGCGGCCGGGCGGTCCGGACGCACTGTGGTACTGCGGCTGCGCTTCGGCGACTACAGCCGGGCGACCCGCTCGCACACCATCGGCAAGGCGACCGCGGACACGACTCCGCTGCTCGCCGCCGCGCGCGCCTTGCTGCGGTCGGCCCAGCCCGAGATCGACAGTCGTGGTGTCACGCTGATCGGTGTCTCGGTGGGCAATCTGGACGACAGTCCAGTGCAGCCGGAGCTGCCGTTCCACCGCGACCCGGGCGCGGAGCTGGACGCCGCGGTGGACGCGGTCCGCGACCGGTTCGGCTCGACGGCGCTCACCCGCGCGGTGCTGCTCGGCCGGGAGCCGGGCGTCGAGATGCCACTGCTGCCGGATTGACCGATCTGCGTGCGGTGTCCACGCGAGGGGTTGCGACCGGAGACACATCACAGCAGGTCGGCGGTTTAGCCAGCGACTGACGGGTGACCCTTGAGGGGTACAGCCTGACAAGGGGGACCAGCATGTCCGACGACACCAGCAACCGAGTGAGCCGTAGCGCCGAGCGCCCGCACGACGTGACCGACCCGCTGCTCTGGCAGTTGGCGGTCGACGTGCTGAGCGCCCACGAGCCGGACGACGAGGACCACTGCCGCAACCTGCAGTGCGCCGGGCAGGCCTGGCCGTGCGCCGCCCGCCAGGGCGCCGAGCACTCACTGCGCCTGTCCCGCGGTGCCTCTGACGCCGTCGAGTTGACGATCGACGGCGGGACCGACCAGGTGGCGGCCTCTCGCTGGGGTCGCAATGCCGGCCCGGTGGCGTCGCGTCGAGCGCCGAAGGCGTCCGCCTCGGCGGCGTGACCCGAAGCCGGCCCGACCACCCGGGCTGACCAGCACCGTACACACGAACGCTCGGCCGGTGACCCGGCCGAGCGTTCGTGTGCGGACGGTCAGAGGCTGAGCTTCTGCCCCGGGAAGATCAGACCGGGGTCGGTCCCGATCAGCTGCCGGTTGTGCTGGTACAGCGCCTGCCAGCCGCCGGACACCTGGTGCGCGTCGGCGATCTCCGAGAGCGTGTCGCCCGGCTTGACCAGGTACGTCTGGCCGCCTGCCGGCGGCGCGGTGCGTTCGTGGCTACGGGTCGCCGGCTGCTCGCCGCGCGACGACCGCTCGGTGGGCTTCCCGGTGGACTTCGTCGACGACTTCGTGGCGGGCTTGGTCGACTTCGTGGCCGAGCCGCCCGACGAGCCGCCCTTCTTGCCGCAGGTCGGCCACGCGCCGATGCCCTGCCCGTCGAGCACCTTCTCGGCGATGGCGATCTGCTCGCCGCGGCTGGCCAGGTCGGCGCGGGCGGCGTACTTCTTGCCGCCGTAAGCGGCCCAGGTGCTCTGCGAGAACTGCAGACCGCCGTAGTAGCCGTTGCCGGTATTGATCTTCCAGTTTCCGCCGGACTCGCACTGGGCGATCGCGTCCCAGTTGACCGCGGCCTGCGCCGGGGCGGTCGGGCCGAAGAGGGCGACGGCGCCGGTGACCGCGCCGACGGCCAGGGTGCCGACGGCGAGACGGCGGGTGGTGACCCGTCGATGACGGGGCGTGTAGACAGACGTCATGTGAGCTTCCTCCACGCCGGCGAGGTGAGCTGTCGGGTTCGGGCCGAGGAGCCCGGCCGCGCGGTGGCGGCTTCACCCCGAGGTGACGTGCACCGAGGAACGTGGGTCCCCCGCTCCTGCCCGGGTGACTGGGTTCCGACGGCCGGGGGCAGGATTAGGCGTTGCCGGCCGTGGTGTCCGCAGTGGCGAACCCGACCGACGTTAGGCACGGTCGGTGACGATCGCCCAACCCCTGTGAAGTTCTTCACCGGGGTACGCGGGGCGCCGCCCGCAGCGGTTGCGGCTGGTCGGACACTGTGCAGGGATCACAGTGGACCGTTTCGGATCAGGCGTCGTGAAGGAACATGACCACGGGGCGGCGCAGCGGATCGACGTGTCGCTCGCCAGAAAATCGACGTGTCCGTTGGCGATCGGAAACTCGACGCCGGACGCCGGATCGGCCGGCGGGCCCCTGGTAGGGCGGCCCGCCGGCCGGAGGGTCGACCGTCTACAGAGTGCGCGCCAGCCGGTCGGCGAGCGTCCGGGTGAAGCGGGCCGGGTCGGTCAGCTCACCGCCCTCGGCGAGCACCGCCAGGCCGTAGAGCAGCTCGGCGGTCTCGGTCAGGGCGGCGGTGTCGCTGCCCTGCTCGTGGGCCTTGCGCAGCCCGGAGACCAGCGGGTGACCGGGGTTGATCTCCAGGATCCGCTTGGTCGGAGGCACCTCGTGCCCCATCGCCCGGTACATCTTCTCCAGGGTCGGAGTGAGGTCGTGGGCGTCGCCGACGACGCAGGCCGGTGAGGTGGTCAGTCGGGACGACAGCCGGACCTCCCGGACGCTGTCGCTCAGGGTGGTACCCAGCCAGTCGAGCAGGGTCGCGAACTCCTGTCGCTGCTGCTCGCGCTCGGCCTCTGCCTGCTTCTTCTCCTCGTCGGTGTCCAGGTCGATCTCGCCCTTGGCGATCGACCGCAGCGGCCGGCCGTCGTACGCGCCGACCCGCTCGACCCACACCTCGTCGACCTGGTCGGTCAGCAGCAGCACCTCGTGGCCCTTGGCCCGGAACGCCTCCAGGTGCGGAGAGTTCTCGATGGCGGCCCGGGACTCGCCGGTGGCGTACCAGATGTCGCTCTGCCCGTCCTTCATCCGTGCCACGTAGCCGGCCAGGTCGGTCGGCTCGGTCGCGTCGTGGGTGGAGGCCACCGACAGGATGTCCAGCAGGGTGTCGCGGTTGTCGGTGTCGTCGATCAGCCCTTCCTTGACCACCGCGCCGAACTCGGTCCAGAAGGTGCGGTAGCGCTCGGCGTGGTTGGCCTTGAGGTCCTTGACCGTGGCGAGGATCTTCTTGACCAGCCGGCGGCGGACGATCTGGATCTGCCGGTCCTGCTGGAGGATCTCCCGGGAGATGTTCAGCGACAGGTCGTGCGCGTCGACCACGCCCTTGACGAAGCGCAGGTAGGTCGGGACGAGCGCCTCGCAGTCGTCCATGATGAAGACGCGCTTGACGTAGAGCTGGACGCCTCGGCGGCCCTGTGGGGAGAACAGGTCCAGCGGGGCGTGGCTGGGCAGGAAGAGCAGCGCCTCGTACTCGAAGGTGCCCTCGCCCTTCATGTGCACGACCTCGAGCGGGTCGGCCCAGTCGTGGCTGACGTGCTTGTAGAACTCGTTGTACTCGGCGGCGTCGACCTCGTCACGGGGCCGCGCCCAGAGCGCCTTCATCGAGTTGAGCGTCTGCACCTCGCTGGTGGCCGCCTCGCCGTCGGCGCCGGGGCGCTCGACGGTCATCCGGATCGGCCAGGCGATGAAGTCGGAGTAGCGCTTGACGATGTCGCGGACGGTCCACTCGGCGGTGTAGTCGTGCAGGTTGTCCTCGGTGTCGGCCGGCTTGAGGTGCAGGGTCACCGTGGTGCCCTGCGGTGCCTCGTCCACCGCCTCGATCGAGTACGTGCCCTCGCCGGTGGACTCCCAGCGGGTGCCGCCGGTCTCGCCGGCCTTGCGGGTCAGCAGGGTGACCCGGTCGGCGACCATGAACGCCGCGTAGAAGCCGACGCCGAACTGACCGATCAGGTCCTGTGAGGCGCGGGCGTCGGCGGATTCGCGCAGTTGGCGCAGCAGCTCGGCGGTGCCCGACTTGGCGATGGTGCCGATCAACTGGACGACCTCGTCGCGGGTCATCCCGATGCCGTTGTCGCGCACGCTGAGGGTGCGGGCCTCCTTGTCGACCTCGAGCGTCACGTGCAGGTCGTCGGTGTCGGCGACGAGGTCCTTGTCGACGAGCGTGGCCAGTCGCAACTTGTCCAGTGCGTCGGACGCGTTCGAGATGAGCTCCCGCAGGAAGACGTCCTTGTTCGAATAGATCGAGTGGACCACCAACTGGAGGAGCTGACGCGCCTCGGCCTGGAACTCCAACGTTTCGGCCTGGTTGCTCACACCGTCTCCCATCTCGGCTCGTGCGGGGTTTCGCGGAAAGGATACGAGCAGTCACCGGCCGGGGTGCTGCCGCATCCGGGTCGCATTCCCGATTGAGGGGGGTGCCGCTGTGACCTAGCTGACTTTGGTTAACAGAAGTCAGGTGGGATAGCGTGACCGCCATGAAGATCTCTGGAAGCACCGCCCTCGTCACCGGCGCCAACCGTGGCTTCGGCCGCCACCTGGCCGCCGAACTCCTCGCCCGCGGCGCCACCGTCTACGCCGGTGCCCGCAACCCGGACAGCGTGGACCTGCCCGGCGTGACGCCGGTGCGCCTGGACATCACCGACCCGACCTCGGTGGCCGCCGCCGCCGAGCTGGCCGGGGACGTGACCCTGCTGGTCAACAACGCCGGCATCGACACCGGCACCGATCTCCTCGACGGCGACCTGGGCCTCGTCCGGCAGGAGCTGGAGACCCACTACCTCGGCACCCTGTCGATGGTCCGGGCGTTCGCTCCGATCATCGCCGGCAACGGTGGCGGGACGATCCTCAACGTGCTCTCCGCGCTGTCCTGGATCAACTTCCCGAAGCACGGGGCCTACGGCGCCGCCAAGTCCGCCGAGTGGGCGATGACCAACGCGCTGCGCGTCCAGCTCGCCGAGCGGGGCGTCCGGGTCGCCAGCCTGCACGTCGGCTACATGGACACCGACATGGCCGCGACGGTGACCAGCCCGAAGTCCGACCCGGCGGTGATCGCCCGACTCGGGGTGGACGGCATCGAAGCCGACGCGTACGAGATCGTCACCGACCAGACCAGCCGGCAGGTGCAGGCCGGGCTGGCCGGCGGCGTGGCCACGCTCTACCCGCAGCTTCCCTGACCCACGACGCCGCGTCGGCAGGACGGGCCGCCGCCGGTTCGACCGGCGGCGGCCCGTCCTCGTCGGTACGCGGTCAGCCCGCCCGCAACGCCACGTCGTCGGTCACGAAGCTGGTCTGCCGCGACGGGTCCTCGGTGCCGGTGAGCCGAGGGTCAGATGCCCGAGACACCTACAGATACCGACGCATTGGGCATCGGTCGTTCGTCCTGTACCGCCGCCGGTTCGACGGTGGGTACCGGCGTCGGCACAGATGAGTAGAGGTGCCAGGATGGGTAGGTAATGCCAGCAGGGGTCGTCGGGCCCGGAACGGGGGCTTGCGATGGGGCCGGGTCGAGCGTGACACGACCCAGCATTGACCTGTTCAGCGGCGGCGGCGACACCGGTCGGCTGATGGCGGCGCTGGACTGGGCCCGCACGCCGCTCGGCTCGGTCGACGGATGGCCGCAGAGCCTGCGCGCCGCGGTCCGGCTGGTCCTGTCCTCCCGGTACCCCATGCTGCTGCTCTGGGGCGAGGAGTTCTCCCAGCTCTACAACGACGCGTATTCCACCCTGATCGGTGACAAGCACCCCGCCGCGCTCGGCGACGATGTGCGGGTGACCCTGGCCGAGGGCTGGGACGTGCTCGCCCCGCTGATCCAGCAGGCCATGACCACCGGGGTGGCCAGTTGGGTCCCCGCCCTCCAGCTACTGCTGGAACGAGCCGGCTACCGCGAGGAGGCGTACTTCAGCGTCTCGCACGCCCCGGCCCGCGACGACGACGGCCGCACCGTCGGCGTGTTCACCGTGTGCAGCGAGGTCACCGAGCAGGTGGTCGACGAACGTCGGCTGCGGTTGTTGCGCGACCTGTCCGTTCTCGGTGATGGTCGCGCCGTCGGCGTGGACGCGACCGGCGCACGGCTGATCGACGCGATGGGCGGTCACCCGCTGGACGTTCCGTTCGCCGCCATCTACCTACGCGACGGGGCGTCCCTGCGGCGGCTCGCCCACACCGGCGGCGACCAGGGCGCGCTGCCGGACACCGTCGACCTGCTCGACCCGGGCTCGGTCGCCCGCGCCTGGGGGCTGCCGGACGCCGCCGAGGGTCGTCCGGTCCAGGTGTCCGACGTCGCCGACCGGATGCCACTGCCCGCCGGCGCGTGGGACGACCCGGCCCACACCGCTCTGGCGCTGCCGCTGCCCTCCGGCGACGAGGACCAGCCGCTGGGTGTCCTGCTGGCCGGGGTCAGCCCCAGCCGAAGGCTCGACGAGGCGTACCGGTCCTTCCACCAACTCCTTGCGCAGCAGACGTCCCTGGCACTGCGCAACGCGCAGGAGTACGAGGAGGAGCGGCGCCGGACCGAGGCGCTGGCCGAGCTGGATCGGGTGAAGACCGACTTCTTCGCCAACGTCAGCCACGAGTTCCGCACCCCGTTGACCCTCATGCTCGGCCCACTGGCCGACGCCCTCACCGACGCCACCGCACCCCTGGCACCCGTGCAGCGCGAGCGGGTGGAGACCGCGTGGCGCAACGCCACCCGGCTGCTGACGCTTGTCAACAGCCTGCTCACCTTCTCCAGCCTGGAAGCCGGTCGCGCTCGCAGCGATGCCCGGATGGTCGACCTGTCCGCGCTCACCGCGGAACTCGCCGGCGTGTTCCGGGCCGCCGTCGAGCGGGCCGGGCTGACCCTGGAGGTGGTCTGCCCGCCGCTGCCACAGCCGGTCACGATCGACCCGGTCAACTGGGAGCGCATCGTCACCAACCTGCTGTCCAACGCCCTGAAGTACACGTTCATCGGCCGGATCCGGGTCAGCCTGGACGCCGACGACGACGAGGTACGTCTCACCGTCGCGGACACCGGCATCGGCATCGGCGAGCAGGACCTGCCGAAACTCTTCGAACGCTTCCACCGGGTGCGGGGCACGCGCTCGCGCAGTCACGAGGGCACGGGCATCGGCCTGGCCCTGGTGCACGAGTTGGCCCGGTTGGAGGGTGGCGAGGTCCGGGTGACCAGCCAGGTGGGCGTCGGCAGCACGTTCACCGTGGTGCTGCCCTGGTCGGTGACACGCCGTAGCACGGTGACCGGACCGCCGGTGGACCGGCGGGGTGACGCGGCGCGTGCCGCCGCCGAGGAGGCGGCCGGTTGGCTCGCCGAGGCGAGCGACAGTCCGATCGAGCCCGAGCACGCCTCCGGGCCGTACGTGGACGAGCTGGCCGGCGCACGAATCCTCGTCGCCGACGACAACACCGACATGCGGGCCTACCTCAGCCGGCTCCTCAGCGGGCAGGGCTGGCGGGTACGCGCCGTCACCGACGGCCGGCAGGCCCTCGACGAGGTCCGCCGCGAACGGCCCGACCTGGTCCTCACCGACGTGATGATGCCGGTGCTGGACGGTTTCGACCTGCTGCGCCGGCTCCGCGCCGACCCGGTGACCCGGGCGCTGCCCGTGTTGGTGTTGTCCGCCCGCGCCGGCGACGAGGCCAGCGTGGAAGGGCTGAGCCTGGGCGCCGACGACTACCTGGTGAAGCCCTTCGCCGCGACCGAGCTGATCGCCCGGGTCCGGGCTGCCATCCGGCGGGCCCGTGACCGCGACGACACGGCCGGGACGGGGACTGTCGACGCCCCACCGGCACGGTCCGGAACGGGGGTCGGGGAGCTGGCGGCCGAGACGGCGGGGCCGTCGACGGACGTGCCCGCGAGCATCACCGGCCGGCCGGGGACCGACGCGTCAGTGCGCGATGTTCCGGCCGACCCCCACGGATCGGGCGATGTTCTGGACACCGGCTGGACGTACCCGTCCGAACCGACCTCGGCGGCGGTGATGCGCCGGGATGTCCGACGGACGCTGCGCGACCTCACTGTCGACCCGGACGTGCTGGAGGATCTGCTGCTGGCCGCGTCCGAGGCGGTGAACAACGCCGTCGAGCACGCACAGCGGCCCAGCCGTCCGGAAGTGCGGGTACGGGTCCAGGTGGGTGACGGTCTGGTCCGGATCTCGGTGCGGGACTTCGGCACCTGGCGGGACCGGCGACCGGCCATGGACCGGGGCCGCGGCGCGCTGCTGATGAACGCCTACGGCGACGTGCGGCTGGTCTCCACCGTCGACGGGACGACGGTGACCATCGAGCGTCGGCTGGACGACCCGGCCTGAGTGACCCACCTCGGCTGACCAGCCGGCGGCGTCAGAGTCGGCCACCGGCGGCGTCGCGGGCGACGATGCCGTCGAGCCGCTCCCCCGGGGTCAGCGTGGTCGGCTCGAACCAGAAGATCACTACCTGCTTGTCGACACTCCACCGCGCCAGGCGGGCATCGACCTGCCGCCCGTCCACCATGCCGGTGATGCGGTGGGCCGGGCCGACGAAGTAGCCGAAGGTGGGCACCGACGCGGCCGACGCGCGCTCGTCGTAACCGATCTGATGGAACCCGGGGCTGCGGTCAGCCCCCGCCACGTCGTTGACCAGGATGTCCGTGGTCAGCATGCCGTCCGGGAGGCGACGACCGGCGGCCAGCCCGATGGTCACCTTCGGCTCGCCGGGCACGGACACCCGGACGACGTAGTACACCCGCTGGTCGGCGCCGTGGCGCACCTTGCTGTCGATCACCTGGCCCAGCGGCTTCGGCGAGGGCACGTCGCCGCCGATTGTCGGCGGCGGTGAGGTGGGCTCCAACGAGCTCGCCGGCGTCGGCGAGGCACCGGCCGGTGGCGGAGCGGCGGCGGCCGGCGGTGGACGATCGGGCGTCGACGGCTCGCCCGTGCGGGCGTCGACGGCCACCATGACGACGACGGCGGCCAGCCCGGCGGCGAGCGTCGCCGCCCCGGCTCCGGCGACCCGCCGACGGGTACGCAACCGTCGGCCGTCGCGCATCACGGCGGCCAGGTCGAGGACCATGCCGGGGCGTTCGGTGGCCCGCATGGCGTGGCGGAGCTGCTCCAGCTCGCTCATCGGCGCGCCTCCTCGTCGGCGTGCCGCGGCGCCGCGGCGCGTAGTTTCTCCAGGGCCCGTGAGCTGGTGCTCTTGACAGTGCCCACGGATACGGCGAGTTCCCGGGCCACCTGCGCCTCCGGTAGGTCGAAGTAGTAGCGCAACACGACGATGGCCCGCTCCCGAGGGCTGAGCGCGCCGAGGATGCTGATCAGCCAGCGCCGGGTGGCGACCCCGTCGGCCACGTCCGCGCTCCGCTGCTCCGGCACCTCGCCGGTCGCGTACTCCCGCATCGGCCGCCGCCACCCGTCCACCAGATGGTTGACCAGGGTGCGACGGGCGTACCCGTAGGCGTCGTCGTCGTGGATCCGCGACCACGACGCGTAGGTGCGGGCCAGGGCGGTCTGCGCGGCGTCCTCGGCCAGGTGGTGGTCGCCGGTCATCAGGAACGCGGCGTGCACGAGTCGCGCGGACGCCGCCCGCGCGAACTCGACGAACTCGGCGTCGCCCCGCGCCACCGTGAACCTCCCCCGTGCCACACCGCTATGGACGGGTCAGGTCGGCGAAAGGTTGAGCGGTGGGTCACATCAACTTTTCGCCACGGTCACCCGTCTTCTCCTCCGCGCCGCCGCCGAGCGCCGCGCGAGGGGAGAGACATGTCGACGAAGGTTACCCACCGATGGCGTTCCGCCTCGGCGACGCTGCTACTCGTGGTGGCGCTGCTCACCGGTTGCGGGCTGCCAGCCGCCGGGCGGCCCGCGAACGATCCCGTCGCCGCCGGACCATCGCCCGACGGGCACCTCGCGCCGGTCGCCACCGGCGGGCCGACCGGGGTCGTCGACGTGGTTCCCAGTTCCGTGCCTGCCGTCCCGATCAGCTACCCCGCCTCCGGCGGGAACCGCTGGGCGACAGCGCCCGGCGAGACCGCACCGGTGCGGACCGGCCGTGGCACCCTGCTGCGGTACCGGGTAGCCGTGGAGCGCGACATCCGCGGCCTACCGGTGGCGGACATCGCCACGGCGGTCACCGCGACCCTGAACGATCCGCGCGGTTGGACCGCCGGCGGGGCCTGGCGACTGCGCCGGGTGGGAGCCGACGATCCGACCGACTTCACCATCTACCTGGCCACTCCCGGCACCCGCGACACCCTCTGCCAGGACCAGCCGGAGGGCTACACCTCGTGCCGTAACGGTGGTCGGGTGGTGCTCAACGTGGCGCGTTGGGTCAAGGGCGTGCCCGGGTACGGGGCGAGCCTGGCCACCTACCGGGAGTACATGGTCAACCATGAGGTGGGGCACAAACTCGGGTTCGGTCACGAACGGTGCCCCGGTCGGGGCCGACCCGCGCCGGTGATGCAGCAACAGACGTTGGGGCTGCACGGTTGCGCCGCGAACGCCTGGCCTTACCCGCAGGGCAAGGTCCGCTACAGCGGGCCGGTCGGGGCGTACGACGACGAGATCCCGCGCCGCGAGGGCGCCTATTCCGCGCACTGACCCCGATCGGTCGGAGGCGATGCCTCAGGTGCGGCGGCCACGTTCCTGCTCCAGCCGCTCGTCCAGCCGGCCCAACTCGTAGACGGCGTTCAGGCTGGTCGGCAGGCGGCTGACGTTGCCCGGCCCGGGACTGGGACCGGGATCGGGATCGGGAGTGGGGGCGGGGGCGGGGGCCGGGGCGGGGGCGGGGGCGGACATCGACGCGGCGGCGGGAGCGGACGGCCGGCGGCGCAGGACCAGCAGTGCCAGCACCGCCAGGACGCCCAGGAGCAGCAGGTAGGAGACGGGCGGCCACCTGTCGCGGGTGGAGTTGGCCGGCGGCGCGGCGACCGGAGCGGGGGCGTCAGCGTCGCGCACCGGCACCTCGGCCTGGCCGCCGCCCGTGCTCTCACCACCGCCGGGGCGGACGGGCGGGGCGGGTGCCGCCGGAGGTCGGGCAGCGGCAGATGACACAGCGGGCGGGGTGGTCGCGACGGGCACCGCGGAACCGGGCCGGGGGGTGGACGACGGCGGGCCGGGTGTGGACGACGGGGTCGGCGTGACGCTCGGCGGGCGGTCGCCGTCCAGCAGGTCGTCGACGATCCGGCCGACACCGCCGAGGAGTTCGCCGACCGGACCCGGGGTGGCCGACGGCGACGGTGTGGGCGCGAGGGCGAGGGTCAGCACGAGGGCGACGACGGCAGGCACGACGGCCACCTCCGGTGTGTCGATGTGCCAGGCACCGTATCGCATCGTGGGATCGGGTGGGTGACCCTGCCACGCCGGAGGCGGGGACGTGTTGCGCGTCCCCGCCTCGGCGTCTCCCGTGGTCAGACCGGCAGGCCGCCGACCTGGGTCGAGATCCACGATCGGATCGAGGGCAGGTCGACGTAGATGGACGGGCCGGTGGCGCAGGTGGAGTTGTTGTTGCCGGCCCGGCTGGTCGCGCCGATCAGGTTCCACACCCCGTTGACGCGACGCACCTGCGGGCCACCGGAGTCCCCGTAGCAGGCGCCGGAGTTGCCGTTGGTGTTGTTGGTGCAGATCTCGTACGGGCCGTTGATGCCGGAGCACCGGCTGTCGGCCACGATGGACGTGTCCAGCTCGTTGGCGACCGCCGGGGCGGAGCCGCAGCCCCGGGGTGCGCAGGTCTGGCCCCAACCGATGATCCGGGTGGCCGTGCCGACCGCGCCGGAGGTGCTCGGGATCGGTGCCGGGGCGTAGGTGACCGAGCTGGCCAGTTGCAGCAGCTTTACGTCGACGCTCGGATGGTTGACCGCCCGGGTCACCCGCACCACGGTGCCGCCGCTGGTGCGGTTGATGCTGCCCACCCGCACCGAGGACGGCGTCGAGCAGTGTTTGGCGGTGACCGCCCAGTTGCCCTTGATCAGGGTGCCGGTGCAGCCGGAGACGTACACCATGAAGGGGTAGTTCTCCGAGGCCGGACGGCCGCCGACCACCAACGGCTCGATGTCGGAGGCGCCGTCCCAGGTGTACGTGGTGCTCGCCGGTGCGGCCAGGCTGCCGGCGAACAGCGAATTCACCCGGCTCGCCTCGGCGGAGCTGGGGTTCGCGTTGCGGCAGGAGACCGGTGCGCTGCTGCCGGACATCAGGTCGGAGCAGAGGCCGGTACGCCGGTCCGGCAGGCCCAGGATGTGACCGAGTTCGTGGGCGGCGATGCGGTTGCGGTCGTAGCCCTGGTTGACGGCCGTACGGCCCATCCAGATCCGTCCCGATCCGAGGCCGGTCGGCTGCGCCCGGGGCCAGCCGTCGTCGACGTAGATGGTGATGCTGGCCGGAGTGCCGGCCAGCAACCGGACGTTGCTGACCCGACTGTTCCAGATCTGGGCGGCCTGGTCGAAGTTGGTGCGGAACTCGCCGGTCCGGCTGGCGTCGTAGTAGACGGTTCGGACGGCGGCGGCCGGCGCTCCGGTGGTGAGCTGCACCCCGGCTGCCGCCAGGGTCGCCGCGAGCATGGCCAGCGCCACGCGTCGCAGTTGTCGTCGGAACATCACGCGCTCCCCTGCGATCGTCCGGCGACCATCGGCCACCGGTCATTGACATATGTCGATGTTAGGCCGTGAGCGGTCGACAACTGTCATAGCGGAAGCGTCATACCGGCGTGGTCGACGGCCGTTACCCAGCGACCACACCGCAGCGAACGCCGCGCCGGCGCGGGTGCTGTACACCGGCAGGGGCTAGACGAACAGCATCAGCAGAAGGGGGACGGCGGCCAACGGCGCCAGGCACAGGGCACCTATCCGCACCCAGGACGGCAGGTCGACTCTGAGCGCCAGCACGAAGGCCACGATGGCGTAGCCGCCCGCCAGCACCGAGGTCGACAACACGGCCAACGGCTCCGGCCCGCAGTCCGACTGGTCCACCACGAAGGGGGGCCGGCAGGGCTCGGACGGAGCCAGGGACACAACGATCGACAGGCCAGACAGGCACAGTATCGGCAGCAGCGGAACCGCCAGCAGCGCGAGCGCGACAAGCACCCTGACGCCGGCGCTGCGCTGCGGTGTGGTCTCGCGCTCGGGCCTGTCGGCGCCGTCACTACTCGTCCGGTCGTTCACCGTCGCCCCCGCGGTGCCCAGGCATCCGGTGGCTCGCAGGACCGCCGGAGTCCATCATCGACACCGCCATCGTAGGGCAACGACGACATGCCGAGGTCGACCAGCACTGCCCCCCGCCCCCCACCTCGTCGATCATGGAGTTGTGGTGGTGACATACCGGGCAACGGTTCCTACAACGGGCACCACGAGTCCATGATCGACGAGGTGGGGGGCGGGGCGACGGGTTTGACTAGGCCTCGTCGGTCAGGTGCCAGACCTCGCGCATCGGAGCCCACCAGTCGCCCGAGCCGGGCTCGGCGATCGACTCCTGACACGGGTCGGTCAGCTTCCACCACTCCTGCGTCTGCGGATCGGCGGCGATGAACCGCAGGTCGGCCTCGTAGTCGTCACCGACGTACTCGTAGTAGCCGAACAGCAGGTCGCCGTGAAGAAAGATGGTGTAGTTGCGGAAGTTGGCGTCGCGCAGCGTCTGCTCGACGCTCGGCCAGACCTCGGCGTGCAGCCGCAGGTAGGTCTCCCGCTGGTCCGGGCGAAGTCGGATCACGCAGCCATGACGTTGCACGTCGTGCCCTTTCGTGGGAACTGGTCGAGGGGGTGCCGAAATCATCCGACCTTAGCGGTTGGACGGTGCTTCGCCGAGAGGCTGCCTGGCCTCTGGGATCAACCGGCCGCGCAGCATGGCGACGGGTCCACCGTCAGGTGCGGGAAGGCCGCGTGCTGGCGGTCGAGGACGACGCCTCCATCCGGGAGGTCACCGCCCTCGGGCTGGGCCGCGACGGCTTCCGGGTCTGACCGCCCCGCCCGAGCGGTTGTTAACCCGATGCGTCATCCATTTATCGACGACGACGTGCGGCCCTGACGGCTACCCGACAGCACCCCGTTCTCGGGCCCACCAACGACGCCGAGCCGGTCACGCGGTGAAAGCGCAGGTCAAACGAGGTGGGGTCGATGCGAACGTCGCCGACACGCCGCTAGCGGAAGGCGCGTCGGGCCGGACCGGACGGCCGCGCCCGTGACCTTCGAGATTGACCGGGACAGCTCTGTTTGCAAACGTGAGCGCGTCGTTGCACACAGTCACATTCGCTGTTCAGGGCTGCGGCACCCGGGCGGTACTGACGTCGCACCGGTCGCCGCGACAGCCTTCACCATCCCTCACAGAGCGGAGATTCATCATGTCCGGTGGCAGCCTTCCCCGTACCGGTATGGGCGTCGTCACGATCGGCGGCGCGGCCGGTGTCGGCAGCTACGCCCTCCCCCTGCCGCTGACCATCGCCATCACCGGAGCGACAGCCGTCGTCATCGGCTTCCTCATGATCCGGATGACGTTCCGTCGTAAGCAGTCGGTCGGCCAGTGACCGCGAGCGTCACGAGGGGTCGTGTCCTGTTCGCCGCGGCAGTCGTCCTGGCTGCCGCGGCGGCGTGGGCCGCCCATCACGTCCTCGCCGTGATCGGTGCCCTCGACGGAGGCGGTCACCGGTTCACCTTCGCGTACGCCGCCATGTTCCTGCTGCTGATCTGGCAGCTCGGCACCTCCTACCTGGAGAAGCCCGCAGTGGTCACCGACCGGATGCAGGGGCACCTCGACGCTCTGCACGTGGTGGGTATCGTGCCGGCGTACAACGAGGATCCGGCCGCGCTGCGGGCCTGCCTCGAATCCATGATCTTCCAGACCCGCAGACCGAACACCATCTACGTGGTGGACGACGGGTCGAAGCTGACCGAGGGCTACCAGCCGATCAAGCGGTGGTTCCTTGACGTCGCACCCGTACACGGCATCATCGCCGCCTGGCACATCCAGCCCAATGCCGGTAAACGGCACGCCCAGGCCGCCGCGGTGCGGTCGACACCGGGAGCCGACGTCTACTGGACGGTGGACTCGGACACCATCTCGGACCCGAAAGCCCTGCGGGAACTGTTGAAGCCCTTCGCCGATCCGGCGGTGCAGTCCGTCGCAGGAGTGGTGATGGCCGCGAACGTCCGCAGCAGCTTCCTCACCCGGTTCACCGACCTGTGGCTGGTGACCGGGCAGCTCACCGACCGGTCGTCGTTGTCGGTGTTCGGGTGCGTGTGGGTCAACTCGGGCCCGATCGCCGCCTACCGGGCCGCGGTGGTCCGCGACAACCTCGGGGCGTATCTGACGGAGACGTTCTTCGGCCGGCGCGTGCCCTTCTCCGACGACTCCCTGCTCACCCTCTTCGCCATGGTGCGGGGCCGCACCGTGCAGCAGCCGTCGGCGTTCGCGTTCTCCCTCATGCCGGAGAACGCCGGGCACTTCTGCCGGATGTTCCTACGCTGGATGCGCGGCAGCTTCATCAGAACCTGGTGGCGCGTCCGGTACCTGTCGTTGCTCTCCATCGCGTGGTGGCTGCACCTGCTGCGCTGGGCGGCCACGGTGGTGGCAACTGTGCTGTTCGTGGCGGTGGCGATCCTGTCGCCGATCATCGACCCCGATCCGCGGGCGATCCCGTGGCTGGTGGCGGTGCCGTTGATCGTCGGGTACGGGCAGGCGCTCCGGTACCTGACGGTGCGGCGCTCGGACCAGTCGACGGCCTACCAGTGGGGCACCTGGCTCCTCACGCCCGTCGCGGTGGTGTTCGCCCTGGTCGTACTCCGGGCGATCCGCTGGTACGGCATCGCCACCTGCTGGCGCACCGGCTGGGGCACCCGCAAGAAGGTGGAAGTGGTGCTGAGCTCCTGACCGCACGACCGACGCCCCGCGAAACGTGGTCGTTTCGCCAGCCCGGTGCGACGCAACTCACGAAAGCCTGCGGGTCCGGGCAATCGCGAACTAGTGTCAGTACGACATCGTTTCGCGGGGAGGGCTTCGAGGATGCTGGGTGGTCAGCAGGTGGGCGCGGGTGCCGGGGTGCCGGCCGCTCGTGGTCCACGCTGCACCGACACCGACCTGTTCGCCGTCGTCATCGACCTGCTGCGCGAGGTCGGCTACGACCGGATGACCATCGACTCCGTCGCCGCTCGCGCCCACGTCAGCAAGGCCACCATCTACCGGCGTTGGGACGGCAAGGCCGAACTGGTCGTCGCCGCCCTGCGCGACCGGCACGTGGGGGTGCACAACCCGCCCGACACCGGCTCTCTGCGCGGTGACCTGATCGAGTTGCTGCGCGCCACGGCGGCGATCTGTGTGGCCGACTGCGACCTCATGCAGGCGTTGACGTTCGCGATGCGGACCAACCCCGAGCTGGAACGCCTGGTGCGCCACCAGGTGCTGCCGGCCGGGCGGGTGGCCAGCACCGCCATCCTGGTCCGTGCCGCCGCCCGGGGGGAGATCCCACCGGAGGCCGGCGAGCGCGAGTTGTTCCACGATCTGGCGCCCGCGCTCACCCTGTCCCGCATCGTCGCGCACGGCCTACCCGCCGACGACGCGTTCCTCACCCAGGTCGTCGACCAGGTGCTGATCCCGGTTCTCCGCTACCAGCACGACCGCCCGTCCCAGGCCTGATCTCCCTAGACATTCGCAACACGGAAGGCTTCACCATGTCCGGAACCACCTCGACCGCCCCCGGCGCGCCCGGCGCCGGGACGTCGACAGGAGCGCCGCACCCGCGACGCTGGATCGCGCTGGCGGTCATCGCGGTCTCGCAGCTGATGGTCGTCCTCGACGCCACCATCGTGAACATCGCGCTGCCGCAGGCCCAGGTCGACCTGGGCATCACCGACGCGAACCGGCAGTGGGTGGTCACCGCCTACACGCTGGCGTTCGGCGGGCTACTGCTGCTCGGCGGCCGGATCGCCGACTACTGGGGGCGCAAGCGCACCTTCCTGGTCGGTATGACCGGTTTCGCGCTCGCCTCCGCGCTGGGCGGCCTCGCCACCACCGGCGGGATGCTCTTCGCCGCCCGCGCGTTGCAGGGCGCTTTTGGCGCGCTGCTCGCCCCGGCCGCGCTCGCGCTGCTCACCGTCCTTTTCACCGAGGCCACCGAGCGGGCCAAGGCCTTCGCGGTGTACGGCGCGATCGCCGGCGGTGGATCGGCGGTCGGTCTGCTGCTCGGCGGGGTGCTCACCGAGTACGCCGACTGGCGCTGGTGCCTGCTGGTCAACGTCCCGGTCGCCGCCGTGGCCATCGCCTTCGCGCTCCCGCTGGTGCCGGAGAGCCGGGCACACGGCAACACCCGCTACGACGTACCCGGCGCGATCGTGGTCACCGCCGGCCTGGTCTCCCTGGTCTACGGCTTCACGAAGGCCGCCGAGGACGGCTGGGACGCCACCGTGACGCTCGGCTTCATCGCCGCGGGCGTGGCGCTGCTCGCTGCCTTCGTGGTCATCGAGATGCGTTCCAGCCACCCGCTGCTGCCGCTGCGGATCATCCTGGACCGCAATCGGGGCGGTGCGTTCCTCACCTCGACGCTGATCGGCGCCGGCCTCTTCGGGGCGTTCCTGTTCCTGACCTTCTACTTCCAGGTGGTGCTGCAGTACAAGCCCCTGGAGGCCGGGCTCGCGTCGCTGCCGGTCACCGCCGGTGTGCTGATCGCCGCGGGCGGCGCCAGCCAGCTGATGCCCCGGTTGGGTGCCAAGCCGCTGATGGTCGCCGGTTCGGCGCTCGCCGCCGTGGGCATGCTCGTGCTGACCCAGATCGACGTGAACACGTCGTTCCTCACCCACCTGCTGCCCGCCCAGGTCATCCTGGGCCTGGGCCTGGGCTTCACCTTCGTCCCGCTGTCCAGCCTGGCACTGGTCGGGGTGCCGGAGCACGACGCCGGCGCGGCCAGCGCGACGCTCAACGCCACCCAGCAGGTCGGTGGCTCGCTGGGCACCGCCTTGCTGAACACCTTCTACACCAGCGCGGTCGCCGCCTACCTGGTCGGCCGGGCTCCGAACCCGGTGAACCAGGTCGACGCACTGGTGCACGGCTACCGGGTGGCGTTCGCCTGGGGCGCGGTGCTGATCGTGCTCGCCGGCCTGGCCACCCTGGTCCTGGTGAAGGTGCGCAAGGAGGACATCCCGACCGGCAGCACCGTGCACATGGGCTGAGCTGACCGACGCGCCGCCGGCCGGACCACCCCGTCCTGGGGCGGACCGGCCGGCGGGCCACATCCGGTAACGTCCCGACCAACGTCGAAAGTCCGTTTGAGGAGATCCATGTCGACCACTGCTGACCAGATCCTCACCGCTCTGCGTGCGGGCCACGAGGAGCTCGCCGCGCTCGTGCGGGACCTCAAGGAGGACGACCTGCTCCGCCCGTCGGGTGCCAGCGAGTGGCAGGTGTCGCAGGTGCTGAGCCACCTGGGCAGCGGTGCCGAGATCAACCTCGCGGCGCTGGAAGCCGCCCGCACCGGCGCGCCCGGTCCGGACGGGGACTTCAACCGCGGCGTGTGGGCCCGCTGGGACGCGATGTCGCCGGCCGAGCACGCCGCCGGGTTCCTCGCGGCCAACGAGCGGCTGGTCGAGGCGTACGAGGCGTTGGACGCCGAGACCCGGGCGGCGCTGCGGATCGACCTCGGCTTCCTGCCGGAACCGGTCGACGTGGCCACCGCGGGCCGCTTCCGGCTCAGCGAGTTCGCGCTGCACCAGTGGGATGCCGAGGTGGCGTTCAACCCGTTCGCCGCGGTGACGCCGGAGGCGGTGGCGCTGCTGCTCGACCAGATCGGCGGCATGCTGTCCTGGACCAGCCGGCCACAGGAGCTGGCCGGCCGGGAGGGCACCCTGCTGCTGCGCCTGCACGCGCCCGAGCGGACGTACGGGCTGCGGCTGGGCGAGCGGGTCGAGTTGACCGACGCGCCGGAGCAGCCCGACGGCGAGTTGACCGCGCCGGCCGAGGCGTGGTTGCGGCTGGCGGTCGGCCGGCTCGGTCCCGCGTACACCCCGGACGGGGTGCGGGTGACCGGCCCGGTGACCCTGGACGACCTGCGCCGGGTCTTCGCCGGCTTCTGACCGGCGGCCGTGCGGGCCGGTCTCCGGCCCGCACGGCACGTCAGCCCTTCACGCAGACCACCTGCTTGAGGTGCGCGACCACCTCGACCAGGTCCTCCTGCTGGGCCATCACCTCGGTGATGTCCTTGTACGCGCCGGGGATCTCGTCGACCACCCCGGCGTCCTTGCGGCACTCCACCCCGGCGGTCTGCACGGCCAGGTCGTCCGTGCTGAACGTCCGCTTCGCCTGCGCCCGCGACATCCGCCGCCCGGCCCCGTGCGAGGCCGAGCAGTAAGCGTCCGGGTTACCCCGGCCCCGCACGATGTACGACCCGGTGCCCATCGAACCGGGGATGATGCCCAGGTCACCCCGACCGGCCCGGATCGCTCCCTTGCGGGTGACCAGCACCTCCACCCCGTCGTAGCTCTCCTCGGAGACGTAGTTGTGGTGGCAACTGATGGGCTCGTCGTAGGAGACCTGCGGGAAGTGCTCGCGCACCACACCGCAGAGCACGGCCAGCATGACGGCCCGGTTGCGCCGGGCGTACTCCTGCGCCCACCACAGATCCCGCCGGTACGCGTCCATCTCCGGTGTGCCGGCGAGGAACACCGCCAGGTCCCGGTCGGGCAGGTCGGCGTTGTGCGGCAGGCCCCGGGCCACCCCGATGTGCCGCTCGGCCAGTTCCTTGCCGATGTTGCGCGACCCGGAGTGCAGCATCAGCCAGACCCGGTCCTCGTCGGCGCCGCCCTGCTCCAGGCAGACCTCGATGAAGTGGTTGCCGCCGCCGAGCGTCCCGAGCTGCCGCTGCGCCCGCGTCTCCAGCTGCGCCACCCGCCGGTCCAGGCCGGCGAACCGGCCCCAGAAGTCGTCCCAGCCGGCCTGCTCCAGGCCACGGACCCGACGGATGTCGACCGGGTTCTGCCGCTGGGCGAAGCCGACCGGGATGGTGGCCTCGATCGCCGAACGCAGCGCGGCCAGGTCGTCCGGGAGGTCGGCGGCGGTCAGCGAGGTGCGGACCGCCGACATCCCGCAGCCGATGTCGACGCCGACCGCGGCCGGTGAGACGGCCTGCCGCATCGCGATGACCGAACCGACCGTGGCGCCCTTACCGAAGTGCACGTCGGGCATGACGGCGACGCCCTGCACCCAGGGCAGCGCGCCGATGTTGCGCAGTTGCGTGGCGGCGTGCGCCTCGATGGCGTACGGGTCGGTCCAGACCCGGACCGGGGCCCGGGTGCCGGCGAGAGGGGTGAATCCCATGGTGGTTTCCTTCTGTCGTGCGGGTGACCGTTATTGATCATGCGCCGGTCGCCGGTGATCCGGCAGCGATACGTGGATACGAGAAGGCCGCCCGATCCCGATGGGAGGGGCGGCCGGCGGACGCTTCGGCGTCGGCGTCAGCCGCGCGACCCCGGCTCGGTGCCCCGCAGTGGGCTACAGGCATTGGCCCTGGCTTTGGTGAGCCGACAACCGCCGGCAGGAAGCAGTCGCCGGGCGATGTCGGTGCGGACGCGTCGCGACATGGCGTGCTCCCTTCGGTGGATCGGTTGACCTTGCACCGCTGACAGTAGGAGGGCGGCGGCGAGTCCGCAATGGATATCGCCGCCCGAGTGTGGCCGGCTGGGCCGGTGGGTGGCTCAGGTGTCGTAACAGCCGTCCCAGGGCGGGTCGAAGCCGAGGTCGTCGGGGAGGAATTCGGCGTGGTCGGCGCCGTCGTACTCGTGGGACCAGTCGACCAGACCGAAGATGTGCCCGCCGACCTCGACCTGGAACAGCCGGATGGCGATGTCGGCGAACTCCCGACCGGGCAACGCGTCCAACCACTCGGCGAGGCGTGCCTCGGCCCGGTCGATGGAGGCGTCCTCGTCCTCGCTGGTGCCGGCGAACCAGATGTCCGAGTCGACGTGTGTGCCGTCGGCGTCGAAGCGGTGCAGCACCGCGTACCACCGCTTGTGGCGGTACCAGTCGTCTTCGGCTCCGGCACCGTCCTCGATGGTGGCGGTGACGGAGCCGAAGAACTGACCCTTGTCGTAGTGGCCGATCGTGCGGGTGCGGTAGTCGGGCTCGTGCGCGATCGGCACCAGGTCGGGAATCGCCATGGCCGCGAGGCTACAGCGGAGTTATGACAGGGGCACCAGTCGGAAGGACTGCGCGGCGGTCCCGTTGCAGGTGTACTGGATGAGCTGGACACTGTCCGCGGTGGACGCTCCCGGCACGTCGAGGCACTTGCCGCTGAGCCGGTTGACCAGGCGGTAGTAGCCGCCACCCTCGGATTCGGCCCGCCACTGCTGGTTGTTGCCGCCGGTGTAGTTCCAGAGCTGGATCGGCGCGGAGTCGGCTGTCGACACGTTTGTCACGTCGAGCACCTGGGCGCTGTTGTTGCGATTGTTGACCCGCAGGAAACCGCCGCTGGTCGGCCCGAACTGGTACTGCTGGGCGGCGCTGTTGTTGCAGGTGTACTGCTGGATGGCGGTGCCGTTCGCGCTGGCGGCGGCCCGGGCGTCCACGCACTTGCCGCTGCCCCGGTTGACCACCGTGTGCCAGGCGGTCGGCGAGATGCCGTCGGACGGCGGGGGCGTCGTCGGGGGTGTGGTGCTGACGCCGGCGAGCCAGTGCAGGCCGTCGATCAGCAGTTGGTTCTGCTGCGGGCTGTCGAAGGTGGACGACAGGCCGGTCTTGGTGCTGTAGTTCATCGCGTTGTGGCCGAAGTTGGCGTACAGCATCTTGTACTGCCGGTTGCTCCAGACGAGCGGGTAGTAGCCGCCGTACCAGGACTGGTTGGGGTCGGTGCCGACCGGGAAGCTGGACGGGTCGACCGAGGCGAGGATGTCGATGTTGGGGTTCTGCCGCAGGTCGTTGCTCCAGGAGTACCACTCGCTGATCGACGAGGGGAACGTCGCGGGCAGGTTGCGGGTCGCGGCGTGGGTGCGGTTGTCGACGCGCATCGTGACCCGGGTGGGCCCCCACGTGTTGGTCTGGAATGAACCGCTGCCGAGGAAGGTGTTGTAGTACCAGCTCCAGCTCGACGGGTTGGTGGTGAACGCGCTGACGTGGAAGCCCAGCCATCCCCCGCCGTTCTGCACGTACTGCTGGAACGCGGCCCGCTGCGCGGCGGGCGGCGCGTCGTCCAGGAACATGACGACCTTGTACTGGGCCAGGTTCGCGGTGTTCAGCAGACCCCAGTTGTTGGTGGCCTCCCAGGAGAAGCCGTGCTGGGCTGCGGCCTGCGGGAACCAGGCCCGGGCGTCCTTGACGAAGTCGATGTGCGCGTCGTCCCAGGTGCCGTTGTAGAAGGCCAGGACCTTGAACGTCGGGGCGGCCTGCGCGGATCGCGAGGCGCTGACCGCGACACCGGCGGTCAACGCGACGACAAGGGCCACGAACAACGACAGGATCCGTCTGGTACGCGTGGAGAGTTCTGCGATCACCTGATCGTCCCTTCGGTGGGGACGCGCGCCGCCGCGTCGGGGTGCATCTGTTCACAAGGTTTACAGATAGACGAAAGGTTATTCCTCTCACCTGATCACGTCAATCGCCGATCGGCGGATCGGGTGGGATTCCTACGGCAACGGGTACCCCGGCCCGATGACCAGCCCGGATGCCGTCGACGTCGACCAGCCGCTCGCCGTGGACGCACCCGCCGCGCCGCACGACGCCAGCGGCGAACGGGTGCAGACCCGCGACCTGGCCGGCCTCGCGCCGCCGGCCCGGCCCGCGCGCCGCTGGACCCCCGGCCGGGTGGTGGCCACCCCGGCCGCGCTCGACCACCCCCACGGCCAACGGATCGTCGAACGGGTGCGGGAACTGGGCATCGAGGTGGAACACCTGAAATCCAACCGGCTCACCGGGGTACGGGGGCAGACCGACCGGGAGACGTACGCGCACGCCAAGTCGACCATGGCGATCGTGGTGAGCCCACCCTCGCGGCGCACCCTGCAACCGATCGCGCCCAGCGCCGACTGGCGGGTCGACCTGGCCGAGGGCTGCCCGGCGCACTGCCAGTACTGCTACCTGGCCGGTTCACTGTCCGGCCCACCCGTCACCCGGGTGTACGCGGACCTCGACGACATCCTGGCCGGGCTGAGCGCGTACGCCGGGCGCGGGACGGTGACCAGCCGCAACGCGCGGCGCGCCGACGAGGGCACCACGTTCGAGGCGTCCTGCTACACCGATCCGCTCGCGTTGGAGCACCTGACCGGCAGTTGGCGGCGGGCGGTGCAGCACTTCGCCGACTGGGACGCGCCGGTGCAGTTGCGCTGGACCACCAAGTACGCGGACGTGGGCACCTTCGTGGGGCTGCCGCACGCTGAACCGGACCCGGGTCCGGTTCAGCGTCAACTGCGCCCCGGTAGGCGAACGGTTCGAGGGCGGCACCGCCCGGGTGCCGGACCGCCTGGCCGCGCTGCGCCGACTCGCGCTCGACGGCTACCCGGTGGGGCTGACCATCGCGCCGATCATCGCGCTGCCCGACTGGCGGGAGGCCTACGGGGAGCTGCTCGACCAGGTCCGCGCGGCGGTCGACGGGGTCCCCGACCTGGACCTGACCGCCGAGCTGATCACCCACCGGTTCACCCCCGGCAGCAAGGAGGTGCTGCTCGGGTGGTACCCGCGCACCCGGCTGGAGATGGACGAGGAGTCCCGCACCCGCAAGCGCGGGAAGTTCGGCGCGGTGAAGTACGTCTACCCGCGCGACACGATGGCCGAGCTGCGTGGCTGGTTCACCGCCGAGCTGACCGCCCGGGTCCCGGCCTGCCGGATCCTCTACTGGACCTGAGATCAGCCGACCGACGATCGGGCGACCGGCGCGGCGAAGAACGTGTCCGGGTACGGCTCGTCGCGCAGGCTGTAGTGCCACCACTCGCGGTCGTAGTTGACGAACCCGGCGTCGGTCATCAGCCGCTGCAACAACCGTCGGTTGTCCCGAGGCGTGCCGGTGATGCGGGCGTCGGCGGTGTGCGCCCGGGAGTCGAAACAGTCGAAGCCCGTACCCATGTCGATGCTGTTGTCGGCGAAACGCTGCCCGTGCGGCGCGGTGCAGGCGACCAGCGGCTGCCCGACCCGGTACGGGGGCTGGCTGGCAGGCGGTTCCTCGACCAGGGTCAGGTCCATGGTGCTGCCTCGGCTGTGCGCGGTGGGCGCCCCGATGTACCCCTCGGCGAAGAGACGGTTCTTGGCCACGTCCGGGTAGAACTCGGCCTTGGTCTGCTGCTCGCCGGGACGCTTCGACCAGGCGACGAAGTCGTCCACCGCCGGCTGCGGGCGGTAGCAGTCGTACACCTTGAGACTGTGCCCACCAGCCAGCGCGGCGTCCTGCACGCGCCGCAGCGCCTCGGCGGCCTGCCGGGTGAGCAGGCACAGCGGCTCGTGGTAGCCGGTGATCGGGCGGCCGACGAAGTTGTGCGGTGTCGCGTACCGGATGTCGGCGTGGATGCGCGGGTCGACGTCGGTCAGCACCACGAACCCCGGCAGCCGCTCAGCGGGGGTCGGCGTGGGGGTGGGCCGCGCCTGAGTCGACTGCGGGGTGGCCGGCACCGGGCGGGGCTCGGGCCGCGCGCAGCCGCCCAGCAGCGCGGCGAGCACGAGCACGAGCACGACGCCGGCGCGATGACGCACCAGTCCTGTCTACCAGCCCCGGCCGGGGCCCCGCGCCGGATCAGCCGTGGACCAGGTCGGGAATGCGCGCCGGACGAGCAGCCAGTCATCCGTCGCCCCTGGTGCGAGCGCCAGGGGCAGCGGCCGAGGGTCGGACAACCGAGCTGAACGCTCAGCGGACCAGCAGCACGTCCTGCATACGTTCGGACAGCCAGTCGCGGAACGAGTCCTCGGTCCAGCCGCACCGCAGCACCAACGCGTCATAGTGCGCCGGGTCGTTGAAGATCCACAGAACGTCGACCGCCCGCTCGACGTCGGCGCCTTGGCGCAGCGGGCCGAGCGAGTAACCTCGCTCGACCACCATCCGGGCACCCGCGCGACGGTTGCGCAGCAGCGTCTCCCACACCCCGGCGACCTCAGACGCTTCGTCGGCCGCCCGCCGGACGGTCTCGAAGATCCGCGCCGCGCGCCGGCCGATCAGGGTGCACACACCGGCGTACGCGTGCAGGACCCCGGCCTGCGTGTCGGCCTCGAAGACCGGCCGGAACCAGGGCCGTTGCGCCACCGGTACCGGCTCGTCGTCACCGGCGAGCGCCTCGTCGAGGACCTGCCGTAGCAACGCCGGCTTCGACCCAAACGCGGCGAACACGGTCGGCCGCGCGACGCCTGCGGCGGCTGCCACATCGGCCAACGAGGTGCCGGCGTACCCGCGCGCGACGAACAACTCGGCTGCCGCGCCGACCACCGCCTGTCGGGTGCGCCGCGCGCTCTCCTCACGCACCGCGGACCGGTAGCGCCGAGTCGGCTTTGCGCCCTTGACATCGTCCATGACTTCGCCATACTAGCAACATATTCGCTAGACACTGACTAGTGAATAGACGGCATCCACCGGTTGGAGAGGCAACGACATGTCCGCCCGCCCGTACGTGCGCCACGCCGGCGATGGAGAAGCCCACTGGTTCGTCGGCAGCCTGATGACCGTGAAGGCGACCGGCGAGCAGACCCGCGGCCGTCTCACCGTCGTCGAGTTCGTCAACCCGCCCGGCTTCGCCGCGCCTCTGCATCGGCACCAGCACGAGGACGAACTGTTCTACCTGCTGTCCGGCACGGCCGAGTTCCGCTGTGACGGCGAGGCCTTCACCGCCGGGCCCGGTGACTTCGTCCTGCTGCCCGTCGGGCTGCCACACACCTTCCTCGTCGGACCCGACGAGCCGCTACGTGCCCTGCAGATCACCACCCCGTCCGGTTTCGAGCAGTTCGCCGCCGAGGCCGGCACCCCCGCACTCGACCGGCGACTGCCCGACCCGGCACCCATCGACCCGGCCACCCTCGGTCACGCCGCCGCTCGGCACGGCATCGAGCTGCTCGGACCACCACCCCAGCACTGAGTGAATCGACAAGCACAGGAGGCCAGCACATGACGGACGCAGCGGCTCGACGGCAGGGTCGGTGGTGGGCGTACGCCGCCACCGCAGTCCTGATCAGCGGCGCGGCGGCCTGCGGGTCCACACCCGACGACCAGCCGGCCGCAGCGGGCGGTGACCCGTCCGGCCCGGTCGGTGCGGCGGGCGTCGACGCGAAGCCGGTCGACGCCTGCGCGCTGCTGTCCGTCGACGAGGTCACGCAGGTGATCGGGGCCACCGGCGACACCGGTCCGCGGGCCGGCAACTCCGGCGACGGAGGCAGCTCCTGCGCCTGGGAGAACCCGGACACCTACCATTCGATCACCGTCAGCATCGGCAGCCCCGGCACCGCCGTGGGCGGCAACCTGCCGACCGAATCCCCGTACGGGACGACCGAACCCGGCCCCGACGGCATCCGCTTCGCCTCCGGCGGCATCGCCGAGTTCGCCCTGCGGGACCGCTCCTGCGAGATCCAGGTCGTCACCAAGGTCACCGACGACACCGACCGGTCCACCGCGGTTCGGCTGGTCGGCCTCGTCCGCGACCGTGCCTGAGGCTCGGCGCGAACCATCCGATGAGCAGTGTCCAGGCCACGCCGGCCACGGAGAACCGGCTGCGGCCGATCAGAGAGGGGTACACATGCGACGACTACCAGTGCTCATGCTCGGCCTGTTGCTGGTGGTGCCGGCGGGGTGCCGCGACGCATCCGATCCGGCGGCGGACACCGACGTCGCTGCGCAATCCGACGTGTCCGCCGGCTCGGACGCCGTGCCCGGCACCGCCGTCCCACCCTGCCCCCTCACCGCGAAACAGGTGTCGACGATTCTCGGTCAGCCGCTGACCGACGACGGCAACTGCCTGTTCGGCGACGGTAAGGGCGTGGCCAGCGTGAACATCACCACCTCGTCCCCGATGGCCGGTTCGACCACGTACGAGTACGCGCGCCAACGAGCCGGGGAGACCTTCGACGCGGTCAAGGACCTCGCCTCGGGTGTAAAGGCGTACGTCGCGGTGAAGGACATCGCCGGCGAGGCGGTGTTGGTCAGCGAGGCGGGCGCCTACACGATCAACCTGAGCAGCTTCGCGCGGCTCGACCCCGCCGGCTACGAACAGGCCCTGCGGGCGCTGCTCGACGCGATCGAGGCAACCTGATGTCGACGACACGAATGGCGAACCTGGTCTGGACCGTACCCGTGGGAACGCGGCGTGCCGGGGTGATCTCGGCGGCGGTCCTGGCCCTCGCGCTGGCCGGCTGCGGCACGGCCGACCCGGCTCCCCCGCCGCCCGCCGTCGATCAGCCTCCCGTCGACGCGCCGGCCAGCGCCGGCGACCACGGTGACGTCACCGCGGCCCCGGCACGGACCGTCGACCCGTGCGCGCTGGTGCCCAAGGCCGCCGCCGAACGCCTGGCTGGAACACCCCTGCAGGATCCGGTGCAAGCCGCCGAGTCCTGCACCTACACCGGCCCGATCAGCGGACCCACCGCCCAGGTCGAGGTCTACGTCGGCGCGGGGGCCAAGAAGATCCTCGACATCGACCGCGACCTCGGCCACGACCTGAAACCCCTCACCGGCGTGGGCGACGAGGCGCACATCGAGGACGGCGCGGTATTCGTCAACGCCGGTGACGTCTGGGTCGCCGTCCGGCTGGTCAGCCTGGCCGACCCCGCAGCTTCCCGGCAGCCGCTCCAGGACCTGGCCCGGGACGTGGTGACCCGGCTGTGAAGCTCGGCAACCGGCGAACCCGCGCGGTCATCGCCGCCGCGACCGTCCTGCCCGTCCTGCTCGGCCTGACCGCGTGCCGGGGCGCGAAGCCGACCACGCCCGACGATGACGGCGGTGATCTACGCTACGGCGCCGCACCCGCCGCACACCCGGACGTGACCCTCCACCCGGACGTCGTCATCGTGGCCGGCGGCAGCGGCGTGGTGCGTGCCGTCACCGACGGGGGGCTGACCTGGCGGCTGGATCCCGACGCCGGCAACGCCAACCTACTGGCCCCCGGCAAGGTCATGTTCGTCACCGGACGTGGGGTCGGGCGGGTGATCGACGCCCGACGTGACGGCCAGGACCTCGCGGTCGCCATCGGCCCGGTCGACATCACCGACGTGATCCAGGACGGCGAGTTCACCTCCGAACAGCCCGTCTCGCTCGCCGACGCGACCGCCTACCAGTTCGACGACCCATTCTGGTCCCACCCGGACACCGAACCGCCGCGATCCGAACCGGCCGCGACCACGACCCTGGACCGCGCGCCGGCCACGACAACCAACGCGCTGACGCTGGCCGGTAGCCGGCCGGTCACCGCCGCCGCGCCGCTGACCACGGGTGCGGCCCGGCCAGGCGAGCTGGAAGCCACGGGTTTCTGCTGCACCGACGGTGTCGGCGCCCGCTTCTCCTACCGTGACAGCGGGCTCGACCTCTCCGGCACCATCGCCTTCGTGATGGAGCAGCCCTCGGCGAAGTTCCACCTGGTGATCGACGGGTCCACGATCACCGTGGCCGAGTTGCGGATCCACGGCGCCGCCGGAGTCCGGATCCAGGTCGACGCCACCACGACAACCGGCCAGAACGTCCACCCCGTCGCCTTCGTCCCGGTCACCTTCAGCGTGCCCATCGAATCCGTCCTGGGCATCCCGCTCTCGGCGACCGTCCGGCAGTCGATCGGCATCCGCACCGGCTTCAGCGCCGGGCACACGACGATCAGGGCCACCGGCGAGTACTCGCTCGGCGGCACCATGGGCTTCGGCTACGCCAACGGCAGGTTCGGCCCACGCTGGCCGGGCGGACTGCAGGTGAAGAGCAGCCTCGTGGACTCCGTCGACGGCACCTCAGTGGGAGCGAACGCCCTGCTCATCGACTACGACGTGAAGTTCTTCGTCGGTATCGGCGCCGTCGTGTTCACCGCCGGCCTGTACGCCGGGCTCACCACCACGGTGGGTATCACGCGCGGATCGAGCATCGGCTTCGGCGGTCTACAGGGACTCGCCTACCGGGAGGGCTGCAACCGCGCCGACCTCACCATCAACGCGAGATACGGCGTCGGCTACACCATCCCGGCCCTGGTCGCCAAGGTGATCAACTTCTTCCTGAAGATCTTCAACGCCAAACCCATCGCCGCCGAGGGCGGCATTCCCAACCCGCCACCAGTCGTCAACCTGGTCAACCAGCACTGGGTCACGAACCGGCCGGTGTGTCAGCACTGAGGCGAGCCGGTGCTGCGAAAGTGGCCGGAAGAAGTCCGGAACTTTTCCGCAACTCCAGCGAAGCTTCGGTCGACCTGGCGTGTCGTCAACCCCTACCGGTGAGGCAAGATGACGCGTGGAGCGGGCACGCCGTTCCGGGACACACGGCGGACGGCACCTGGTGCTCGTTCCTCCGGCTCGGTGAAGGAGACGCGGGTGGGCGCGGACGACGGACGCAGGGTGACCATCACCGCGATCGCACGGGAGGCCGGGGTCTCGGTGCCGACCGTGTCACGAGTGCTCAACGGTCGCTCCGATGTGGCCCCCGGCACCCGGGAGCGGGTCGAGGAGTTGCTGCGCCACCACGGCTACCGCCGTCGCACCAGCCGCAGTGTTCGCCGGGCCGGCCTGGTCGACCTGGTCTTCAACGACCTGGACAGCCCCTGGGCAGTGGAAATCATCCGTGGCGTGGAGGACGTCGGGCACGGCGCGGGCCTCGGCACCGTGGTCTCCGCGATCCACCGGCAGCCCACCGCGGCGCGGCAGTGGCTGCAGAATCTGCGCGCCCGGGCCACCGACGGTGTCATCTTCGTGACCTCGCACCTGAGCCCGCCGCTGCACGCGCAGCTCCGCCGCCTCAACGTGCCGGTGGTGGTCGTCGATCCGGCCGGCGTTCCGGCCATGGACGTGCCGACCATCGGGGCGACCAACTGGGCCGGTGGGCTCGCCGCGACCGAACATCTACTGTCGATCGGGCACCGCCGCATCGGCTTCGTGGCCGGCCCGTCGCACCTGCTGTGCAGCCGCGCACGACTCGACGGTCACCGGGCCGGGTTGGAGGCCGCCGGGGTGCCGATGGACGAGGCGCTGATCTACCCGGGCGACTTCTACCACGCCTCCGGGTTCTCCGGCGGGACGGCGCTGCTCGACCTCGCCGACCCGCCGACCGCCATCTTCGCCGCCAGCGACCAGATGGCCTTCGGCGTGTACGAGGCCATTCGACGCCGCGGGCTGCGAGTCCCGGACGACGTCAGCGTCGTCGGCTTCGACGACCTGCCCGAGGCCCGGTGGGCGTCCCCGCCGCTGACCACCGTGCGCCAGCCGTTGGTCGAGATGGGACGGTTGGCGGCACGGACCGTGCTGCGCCTGTCCCAGGGCGAGGGCATCGACTCGCCACGCGTCGAACTCGCCACGGAACTGGTCGTGCGGGACAGCACCGCCGCCCCGACGACCGGGTCGCCCAACCCGTCGTGACGGCCGGAACTTCGCCGGAGACCGGCTGGCGCGCTTCCGATCCGGTTCCGGTAATTCCGGCGACGACCCGGCGACCCGAGCCGGGGCCGCACGGCTGAGTCGAGGCGCGGCGAGCGACGACTGGTCACCCACCGCGCCGCGCGGGAGTTCACTCGACACAGGGATCCTCCTGGACTCGAGGTGCCAGAAAGACCGGAGTCTATGGACGGCAGCGCCGGATGTCGATTCGTCAGGGCAGTCGACGGCGACGCCGCCACAGCAGCCCGCCCAGCAACGCCAGCACGCCCGCGCCGCTGACCGCGGTCACCGACCAGAGCCAGCCAGACCCGCTGTGCCCCGGCCCGCTGGCCGCCGCCGGCCGGGGCAGACCGGGTGCCGCCAGCGCGGACGGTGCCGCCGACGGCGTGGCGGTCAACTCGCCCGGATCGACCAGCCGGCCGACCGAGGCGTCCCGGGGCACGGTGAACCCCCAGTCGAGCAGGGCCGCACCCTGCTCCCAGCCACGCTTCGGCGCCGATTCGGCACCGAGCAGGGTCACCACCAGCCGTCGTCCTCCCCGCTCCGCCGCCCCCACGTAGGTGTGCCGGGCCAGGTCGGTGAAGCCGGTCTTGCCGCCGAGCGCACCCGGGTACCGGTAGATGAGCTGGTTCTCGTTCTGGATGTCGAAACCCTTGGTGCGTTGCGCCGGCTGGGCCGGAATCGACGCCTGCTCGGTCAACGCGTACCTGCGGAAGGTCGGCTCGGCAAAGCAGGCCCGGGCGATCAACGCCAGGTCGTACGCGCTGGTGAACTGGCCCGCGCCGTCCAGCCCGGACGGGGTGACCGCGTGCGTCTGGAGCGCGCCGAGGTGGTGCGCGTGCTCGTTCATGGCGCGTACGCCGGCGGCGCTGTCCGTGCCGGCACCGAGTCGGGCGAGCGCGTTGGCGGCCTCGTTGCCGGAGTTGAGCAGCAACCCGAGCCAGATGGTCTCGATGGTGTACCGACCTCCCGCGACCAGGCCCACTGCCGACGAGCCGGGTTCGATGTTCATGTCCTCCTCGGTGACGGTGACCGTCTGCTTCGGGTTCAACTTGGGCAGCATCGTGGCCGCCAGCAGGAGCTTCTGCACGCTGGCGGGTGTGCCGTACTCGTGCGGACCGCAGCCGCCGAGCACCTGGCCGCTGTCCAGGTCGGCGACCAGCCACGACGTGGCGGTGACCCCCGGTGGCGCGGCGACGCCGGCCGGCGTGACCAGGCCGGCGGTGTCCAGCGCCGCACCGCCGACGACCCGCTGCGCGGGCACGGCGGGCGGGGGCGACGGCCGGGGTGGACGGGACATCGCCGGCGCCGGAACCCGGGGGCATCGCACCGTCGGCATGCCGGACGCTCCCGCCGCGGTCACCGGCACGGGAGCGAGCAGGACGGCGGACGTCGTGGCCGCCAGCAGCACAGCTCTCATGTGCCCGACCCTAGTCACGACGATCGCTCCGCGGGACGGGATGCTGGTCATCCCGAGCGCTCAGATAGTCGTGCAGTGCGGCACTGCCCCGCAGCCTTCGCCGGCTGCGGGTGTGCAGCTCCTGCTCGCGGCGGGCCAGCTCGGCACGGACCCGCTGCGGGCTGCCGGTGGTCCGAAGCTCGCCCAGCACCGCCTCGATGATCTCGAACGGGTACGCACCCCGGCGCAGCAGCGCGATGACCTGCGCGGCGCGTAGCTCCGTCTCGTCGTACACCCGGTAGTTGGTGCCCGGGGTGCGGCCCGGCCGCAGCAGCTTCCGCTCCTCCCACAGCCGCAGCTGCGAGGTCCGGACCCCGACCAGGGCGGCGACCTCGCCGATGCGCACGTCGCGGCGCGGGGCGGGCCGGGCCTGCGACGGGCCGGCCAGCACGGTCTCGAAGGCGCCGAGCACCCGCCGGATCTCGGCGCGCTCCCGGTCCAGTTCGGCATGCCCGCCGTCGAGCGCCGCCAGGGCCGTCGGCAGGTCACCGGAGTGGACCGCCGCCATGATCTCCCGGGTACGGATCCAGCCGTGCCCCTCGGCCAGTCGACGCGCCACGGTGAGCGCCCGCGCGTGCGCGGTCGTGAAGATCCGGTAACCGCTGGCGGTGCGGCGCACCGGCGGCAACACCCCCTGCTCGACGTAGTTGCGCACCTGCTGCACCGAGATTCCGACGGTGGCGGCGAGGTCGACGGCGCGCAGACGCTCGGTCGGTCCGGAGGGCACGACAGCAACCATAACGGTTACCACGCGATTTGAGACTTTCCCCCTCAGTGCACTGCGCCTTGCACTGGAGAATCGCCGAAAGCCTCTACATGGGGATGAATGAGACAATGGAACCTGCCAGCACCCGGCGGGGCGCGAGTCCCGCCACGACTCCGTGAAGGATTCGCATGTCGCAGCCAGCATGGTCCGCCGCCGACAGCCACGACATGATCGAGGTACGCGGGGCGCGGGAGAACAACCTCGCCAGCGTCTCGGTCGACATCCCCAAGCGTCGGCTGACGGTCTTCACCGGCGTCTCCGGCTCCGGCAAGTCGTCGCTGGTCTTCGGCACCATCGCCGCCGAGTCCCAGCGCATGATCAATGAGACCTACAGCGCGTTCCTCCAGTCGTTCATGCCGAACCTCAACCGCCCGGACGTCGACTCGCTGCGCAACCTCAGCGCGGCCATCGTCGTCGACCAGGAGCGGATGGGCGTCAACTCCCGGTCCACCGTCGGCACCGCGACCGACGCGTACGCCATGCTGCGGATCCTCTTCAGCCGGCTCGGTCAGCCGTCCATCGGCGGCGCGGGTGCGTTCAGCTTCAACCTGCCCGAAGGCATGTGCCTCACCTGCGAAGGGCTGGGTCGGGTCTCCGACCTCGACATCAACGAGCTGGTCGACGTCGAGCGCTCCCTCAACGACGGCGCCATCACCGTGCCCAACTTCGCCGTCGACTCGTGGTACTGGCAGACCATCGTCGGCTCCGGCCTGTTCGACCCCGACGTCAAGGTGCAGGACTTCACCCCGCAACAGTGGGAGGACTTCCTCCACAAACCGGCCACCAAGATCAAGGTGGGCGGCAACAACTGGACGTACGAGGGTCTGGTGGTCAAGGTCAAGCGGCTCCTCCTGGCCAAGGACCGCGAGTCGATGCAGCCGCACATCCGCGCCTTCGTGGACCGGGCGGTCACCTTCACCACCTGCGGCGACTGCGGCGGCACCCGGCTCAACGCCGCGGCCCTGTCCTCGCGCATCGCCGGACACAGCATCGCGGACTGCTCGGCCATGCAGATCAGCGACCTGGCGACGTTCGTCCGGGGTATCGACGACCCGGAGGTGGCGCCGCTGATCGTCAATCTGCGGGACCTGCTGGAATCCCTCGTCGAGATCGGGCTGGGCTACCTCAGCCTGGACCGCGAGTCGGCAACCCTGTCCGGCGGTGAGGCGCAACGGGTGAAGATGGTCCGGCACCTCGGCTCCAGCCTCTCCGACGTCACGTACGTCTTCGACGAGCCCACCGTCGGCCTACACCCACACGACATCGCCCGGATGAACGACCTGCTGCTGCGGTTGCGCGACAAGGGCAACACGGTGCTGGTCGTCGAGCACAAACCGGAGACCATCGCGATCGCCGACCACGTGGTCGACCTCGGCCCGGGGGCCGGCACCGACGGCGGCCGGATCTGCTTCACCGGCGACGTCCCCGGCCTACGCCACTCCGACACGCTCACCGGCCGGCACCTGGACCACCGCGTCACAGTGCGCGCCGACGTACGCCCACCCACCGGGCAACTCCCCATCCGCCAGGCCGACCTGCACAACCTGCGCGACGTGGACGTGGACATCCCACTCGGTGTGCTCACCGTGGTCACCGGCGTGGCCGGCTCCGGCAAGAGCTCGCTGATCCACGGGTCGCTGCGCGGGCGTCCCGGAGTCGTGATCGTGGACCAGTCCCCGATCCGCGGCTCGCGGCGCAGCAACCCGGCCACCTACAGCGGGATGCTCGACCCGATCCGCACCGCCTTCGCCAAGGCCAACGGGGTGAAGGCCGCCCTTTTCAGCGCCAACTCCGAGGGCGCCTGCCCGACCTGCAAGGGGATCGGGCTGATCTACACGGACCTGGCGATGATGGCCGGCGTGGCGAGCGTCTGCGAACGGTGCGAGGGCCGACGCTTCACCGACGAGGTGCTCACCTACACGCTGCGCGGCAAGAACATCAGCGAGGTCCTGGCCATGTCGGTCACCGAGGCGCACGCGTTCTTCCCGGGTGGACCGGCGCACCTCGTCCTCGGCCGGTTGGTCGACGTCGGGCTGGGCTACATCAGCCTCGGTCAACCGTTGACCACACTGTCCGGCGGCGAGCGGCAACGACTCAAGCTCGCCATCCACCTGGCGGAGAAGACCACCACGTACGTCCTGGACGAGCCCACCACCGGCCTGCACCTGGCCGACGTGGACCAGTTGTTGGCCCTGCTGGACCGGATGGTCGACGCCGGCAACACGGTGATCGTCATCGAGCACCACCAGGCGGTCATGGCCCACGCGGACTGGCTCATCGACCTCGGCCCGGGCGCCGGACACGACGGCGGCCGGATCGTCTTCACCGGCACACCCGCCGACCTGGTCGCCCGCGGCGACACCCTCACCGCCACCCACCTGCGCGAGTACGTCACCGAGCCGGCACTGGTCGACAGGAGGTGACGCCGGCACGTGGGCGGCGAGCAGGCCGGTCCGTGTTCCAGCCGGGGCGTGGGGGTTTGCTGCTCAGGCGACGCGGCGCAGCCAGCGCCGCTGCCAGGGCGTCTCGACCGCCTTCGGGTGGTAGCCGGACCGGACCCACGGCACCGCCCGCTCGACCGGTAGACCGTCGAGGATCGCCAGCGCGGCCAGAGCCGTTCCGGTGCGGCCCACCCCACCGCGGCAGGCCACCTCGACGCGTTGCCCGTCGTGCGCCCGCCGCAGCGCCTCCCGCAAGGCATCGAGGGCGTCGGCGCGATCAAGCGGAACCCAGAAGTCAGGCCATCGGATCCGCCGGTGCGCCCAGGCCGGCGTCGGGCCAGGTGCCAACAGCACGGCGAAGTCGGCGGGCGAGGCAGCCGCAGCGATGCGGCGTCCGCGCACCGTAACCCCACTGGGGAGCACGAGTACGCTCGATTGCTCGGACCACGGCTGCGCGTCAGTCATCCAAGCATTGTGCCGCCGCCCGCCGAGCACAGACAGCGCCGCCCCCGGCCTCGTGGGCCGGGGGCGGCGCTGGTGTCGGTGTGCAGGTCGCCTCTCGGCGAGTGGCACGACGCGGCTCCAGCCGAACGGTATTCCGCGAGGGCGATTTAGGTGAGGCCCGGGGACACTGAGTCACACCGACACCCTCCACAACCAGCCGGACCCCCACCTTGTTCCCCGCCCAGGGTGGCGTGGATTGCCGCGCGGTCGCCGCGTGTTCCCGGGCGGCGGTCGTGGCACTGCCGCGCGACGCCACCGCACGGCCCCCGCCCACCGGCACGGCACGGCCACCGGCACGGCACGGCCGGCCACCGGCACGGCACGGCACGGGCCACGGCCACCGCCACGGCCCGGGCCACGGGCACGGCACGGCCCGGGCCACGGCCACCGGCACGGCCGGCCACCGGCACGGCACGGCCCGGGCCACCGCCACGGCACGGCACGGGCCACCGGCACGGGCCACCGGCCCGGGCCACCGGCACGGCACGGGCCACGGCCACCGGCACGGCCACCGCGATGCCCAGCCCCGCCGCACGGCGGGGGGCTGGCCACCGCGGTGCGTTGCCCCGCCGTGCGGCGGGCCAACGCACCGCGGCATCGCGCAGGCGCGGCCCACGCCCCGCGCAGGCATCACAGTTCGGCCGCCTGCCTGTCGTTGTCTGACCACCTCACCCAGGCGACCCGGTTGCCCGAACCGTCTGACCGCCGGCGTACGACCCTCACACCCGACACAGGCCAAGCCTTTCTCGACACGCACTGCCCGGCGGCGGCAGGACCCAGAATCGCGAGATCTTGGACAGTTTCCGTTACGCGAGAACAGAAACTGTCCAAGATCTCCCGGACGAACGACGGCGGAAGCGCCGGGAGCCGACGTCGAGCCCACGTCGCGCGGCGCTTCGGCAGCAGACGCGGGTGCCCGAGGTGGATATGCCGCTGGCCGGCACCCCGGTTGGGGGTGCCGGCCAGCGGTCGTGTGGCGTCGGTGCTGTGGTGCGGTGGGGGTCAGCTGTTCCAGTGCTGGCCGACCAGGTCGGTGGCCTGCTGCTCCCACTGGGCGTACGCGTCCGGGTAAGCCGACACCTGCACGGTCTGCGCGGCCTCGGTCAGCGGCATGTCCTGCCACCCGTCGACCTGCTTCAGGCCCTTCAGGAACGCGGTCGTGGAGTACTCGGGGTCGGTGATCTGCTCCGGGGTGCCCCAACCACTGGACGGGCGCTGCTGGAACAGACCCAGCGAGTCGTGGTCGTTCATATCGCCCAGGTGGCCGAGGTTCTCCAGCTTCGACTCCTGCAGGCTGGTGGCGATCGAGATGACCGCGGCCCGCTCGGGCAGGCCGGCCTTCTTCGTGGCGGCGATGATCGCCTTGACGTTGGCGGTCTGCTCGTCGTTGAGGGTGATGTGCGACTGGTCGCCCTGGGTGCCGTGCGGGATCAGCTGGGCGGTGTCCGGCTTGTCGGCCTGCACGGCTACCGCGACCGGCTTGGCGTCCACGGAGTTGTTGTGTGCGGCGACCGGACCGGCGAACACACCACCGGCGAACGCCAGACCAGCAACGGACAACACACTCTTACGCATGATCGTGTTCATGGGGGAAGCTCCTTCGGGGGTAAGGACACCCGCGTACGGGTGAGCACCTCGTCGGGCGCACCAAACAGGGGAAAAGTCTTGGGGGCGGCGGCCAGCAGACCGAGGGCCTGCGGCGCCGGCGTCGGCGACCTACGAGCGAGGGCTCGGGCGCCGGGTCCATGTGTAACGGCCCGCCGGGCGGGGCCATTCCGGGTCGGCCGATCCCGGTGAAGCGGGGTACCGGTCGGGCCGGGGTTCCACGTGTAACGACCCGCGGACCGGGGTCATTCCGGCGGGCGGCCGATCCGGTCGACCGGCCGTGGTCCTGCGATCGTCAGGGTGTGTAACCACCCCCGCCCGGCCACCATTCCGGCCCGGGGATGCAGCCGGTCACAGCCCATTGCCGGACAAATCACCCGCTCGGCCTCACAGGCGTGGGCCGACAGGGCCCCGGGGCTGACTCACGCCGCCACAGCCAGCCGGGCTCCAGGGACAGACGGGACGAGCAGGGCACATCCGAATGCGCGAAGGCAGGGCCGACCGTGAGGGTCTTCCCCACGGCGGGCGCAAGACCTCAACGCACCGGGCGGTCGTCAACGCCCGGGGCGCTCACCGCGCATACTGCTTAGACCGTGCGTACCTTGCGTACCGCGCAGACCGCGCAAACCGCTCGGACCGCTCGGACCGCTCGGACCGCTCGGACCGCTCGGACCTCGCAAACCGCTCAGAGCGCTCAGAGCGCGCAAGCCCGCAGGGCGCGCAGACCGCGCCCGTGCGCAGGCTTGACCCACTCGACTTCCGCGAAGTTGGGGTGTCTTGGGTACCCGTATACCGCCGCTTCGGCGAAGTCGAGCGGATCAAGACGAGGGAATCAAGGCGGACGTCAGGTGCCCAGGTAACGCAGGACGGCGAGGATTCGTCGGCTGTAGCCAGCCGTGTGCGCGAGGTCGAGTTTGTCGAAGATGGCGTTGACGTGCTTCTCGACCGCACTCTGCGACACGTGCAGCCGTTGGGCGATCGCGAGGTTCGTGTGACCCTGTGCCATTTCGTGCAACACGTCCTGTTCCCGTGGCGTGAGCCGACCGAGCGGGTCGGGCCGCTGCGAGCCGGCCACCACCTGACGGACCACCTCCGGGTCGAGGGCGGTGCCTCCGGCGGCGACCCGGTCGAGTGCGTCGAGGAAGTCGTCCACCTGCGCGACCCGATCCTTGAGCAGATAGCCGACCCCCTCGGGGCGGTCCGCGAGCAGCCGGCCGGCGTAGCGCCGCTCCACGTACTGGGAGAGCACGAGGACGCCGGTGTCGGGCCACCGTCGACGGATCTCCAGGGCGGCCCGCAGCCCGTCGTCGGTGTGGGTGGGCGGCATTCGGACGTCGGTGACGACCACGTCGGGGCGGGCACGTCCGACCGCCTCGACAAGTTCGTCGGCGGTCCCCACTCCGGCGAGCACCTCGTGGTCCTCCTCGGCGAGGAGCCGCGTCAGACCCTCCCGGAGCAGCGTCGAGTCTTCGGCGAGGACTAGCCGCACGGCAACTCTGCCTGCACGGTCGTCGGACCGCCGGCGGGGCTTGTCACCGACAGTCGGCCGTCCAGCGCGGCGACCCGTCGCGCCAGCCCGGACAGCCCACGCCCGGCCGGTTGCGCCCCGCCGGCGCCGTCGTCGTGCACGCGCATCCGGATCCACCCGTCCTGTGCCTCGATCTCGACCGTGACCAGGTTAGCGGCGGCATGCTTCGCGGCGTTGGTCAGCGCCTCGCAGGCCACGAAGTAGAGCACCGTCTCGATCTGCCGCGCGGGGCGGACCGGCAGCTCGCAGCGGATCCGCACCGGCACCTGGGATCCGCGGGCGACCATTGCCAGCACCTCTCCCAGCTCGTTGCTGTCCAGTGCCGACGGGTAGACCCGCCACGCCACCTCACGTAACTCCTCGACGGCCCGCTGTACGTCCTCGTGTGCCTGCGTGATCAGCGCGTGCGCGCGGTCGGCGTCGCGGGCACGGCGGGCCCGGCCGAGCAGCATGCCGAGGGCGACCAGCCGCTGCTGGAGGCCGTCGTGCAGATCGCGTTCGATGCGCTGCCGTTCGGCGTCGACCGCGGCGATGACCCCGGCCCGACTGGTGGTCAGCTCCTGGACTCGCCGCGTCAACTCCGCCCGGCTTCCCGGGGCGAGCAGACGCCGGGCCAGCCGGACGTCCAGCGCCGCGATGCTGGCGAAGGCTTGGACGTTGAGCAGAAGCAGGACCGCTCCGACGCCGAGCTGAGACAAGGCGTCGAGGAAGCCCAGCTCTCCGTGCACGGCCGCGCGCAGCACGATCCCGGCCAGCACCAGCCCGATGCCGAGCACGGCGTACGCCAGCACGGCGAGTGATCCGGGTAGCAGTCGGGCGGCCAGGTAGCCGATCTGCCGCCGGGTGGCCACATCGTTCGGTGTGGGCAACTCCCCCGCGGCGAGCAGTCCGGCGAGGCGACGACGTTCCGTGTGCACCAGCAGTGCCGCGTACCGTCTGGTCAGGCCGACAACCCGATGGTGGGCGGCGGGCGCGACCGCGCCCACGGCGAAGGCGACGGCCGTGATCGCGAGAAAGGCAAGCTCGACGGCGGCGGTGGCGATTCCGGCGGCGACGCCGACCGGCAGCCGGAACCGGTGCCACCACCTGCCGGTGCGCCGCTCCCCCACCGTCTCGTCCGTCTTCACGGTGAATCCGCCCCCCCGTTGCGCTGCGGTCGCTAGCGCTCGTCCGAGGCCCACGATCCGCTGCGGTAGAGGGTGCCGCGACCGGCCGGGTCGGGCACACCGGCGAGCGCGCTCTGCTCGGGTTCGGCCGGTTCGGGGTTCCGCGCCGCGCGACGGGCACGCAGGATGCGGGACCCGACGAACCAGGCGGCCGCCGCGACGCAGACCACGATCACCACCTTCTGGAGCATGCCGGCGTAGCCCTCGACGAGGTGCCAGTTGTCGCCGAGGAAGTAGCCGGCGAGCACGAACGTGCTGTTCCAGATCAGGCTGCCCAGCGTGGTGTAGATCAGGAACGTGGCGACGGGCATCCGCTCCACCCCGGCCGGAACGGAGATCAGGCTCCGGAAGATCGGGATCATCCGCCCGAAGAAGACGGCTTTCACGCCGTGCCGGATGAACCACGCCTCGGTCCGGTCCACGTCGGCGAGCTTCACCAGCGGCAGCCGGGCCGCGATGGCGCGCATCCGGTCGCGCCCCAGCGAAGCGCCGATCAGGTAGAGCGCGAGGGCACCCACCACCGAGCCGAGCGTGGTCCAGAAGATCGCACCGACCAGACTCATCCGTCCCTGCGCGGCGACGAAACCGGCCAGCGGCAGGATCACCTCGCTGGGGATCGGCGGGAACAGGTTCTCCAGCGCGACCGCCAGGCCGGCACCGGGGCCGCCGAGCCGTTCCACCAGGTCGGTGACGTAACCGACGATCCCGCCCTGCGGCGGTTCCGCTGCGGCGGTGGGGGTTCCGGTGACGAGCACGGCGTGGGACGTTCGAATCATGCCCCCACCGTACGAAGCGATCCTGAGAGTCGACCATGAGGACGACCGCCCGGCCACGCGGGTCGACCCCACCGGTGGGGGTGCGGAAAACCGCACCCCGCTACGGCTCGCGGTGGCGCAGCCGCTGTGCGTACCCCTGGATGTCGCGGCGAACGCGCGGGCGCACGCCGCCGCGGTCCGGGCGGCGCGCGCCCGGGTGGTGGTCTTTCCGGAGCTGTCGCTGACCGGGTACGAGTTGGACGCGCCGGTCGTGTCGGTGGACGATCCGCGGTTGACGCCGCTGGTCGAGGCGTGCGCCGGGACGGGGGCGCTGGCGCTGGCCGGTGCGCCGGTCGCGGGCGACCACATTGCGGTGCTGGCGGTGACCGGGGCCGGCGTGACGGTGGCGTACCGCAAGATGTGGCTGGGGGACGCGGAGGCCCGCCGGTTCCGGCCGGGCGACGCGCCGGTCGTGCTCGATGTGGACGGTTGGCGGCTCGGGTTGGCGGTCTGCAAGGACACCGGCGTCGTCGCCCACGCGGAGCGGACGGCGGCGCTCGGGATCGACGTCTACGCGGCGGGTGTCGTGGAGGCCGCGCGCGACGCCGCCGTGATCGACCAGCGGGCGCAGCGGATCATCGCCGCCCACCGGGTCTGGGTGGCGGTGGCCAGCTTCGCCGGCGCGACCGGCGGTGGCTACACCGAGACGGCCGGGCGGTCGGGGGTGTGGACGCCGGAAGGCGAGGTCGCCGGGCGTGCGGGCACCGAGCCGGGCGAGTCGGTCCGCGTCAGCCTCGGTTGAACGGGCTGGCGGCGTCGGACCGCCGCCTAGCGTAGGGCGACCGCCATCGGCACGAGGAGGGTCCAGGGGCGAGGCCGGCTGGACGACGAGGCGTGGCGTGTGTCGTACGTTGGGGGCAGGATCAGCTGATGAGCACCGTCCCCTCCCGACTGTCCGTGGTCACGCTGGGAGCACGCGACATCGTGACGCTGCGGTCGTTCTACCGGTCGCTGGGGTGGCCCGAGCTGCCGGCCAGTGACGACGGCTGGTCGGCCTTCCTGCTCGGTGGCGTCCTGTTCGCGCTCTACCCGCTGCCGGAGCTGGCCGCCGAGGCGGCGCCGGGCGCGCCCGCCCCGGCCGGTGGCTGGTCCGGCGTCACCCTGGCCTGCAACGTCGACAGCCGCGAGCAGGTCGACACGGCTTTCGCCGCGGCGGTCGGGGTGGGCGCGACGGTGGTGGCGGAGCCGACCGACCGGCCCTGGGGTGGGCGCTCCGGCTACATCGCGGACCCGGAGGGCAACCGCTGGGAGATCGCCTGGGCGGGCACGGCCCGCTTCGACGAGCGCGGCGCGCTCACCTCGTTCGGCTGAGCGTGTGGTGTTTGCGCGCCTCCCACGATCTTGAAATGCTTCGCGGATGACTTCCTTTCCGGGAACCTTCGCCGACGACGTGGTCGACCAGTCGGCCCAGGCGCAGTTCGAGGCGTTCATCGACGAGCACCGCAGGGCGCTCAACGACTCCCTGGACGGGCTGACCGAGGAGCAGGCGCGCCGCTCGTTGGTGCCGTCCCGCACCACGCTGCTGGGTCTGGTGAAGCACGCCGCGTTCGTGGAGAAGGTCTGGTTCGACGAGGCCGTCACCTGCCGGTCCCGCGCCGAGATCGGCATCCCCGCGACGCCGGACGAGTCGTTCATCCTCGACGACGGCGACACGATCGCCAGCGTCCAGCGGGCACACCGCGAGGCCTGCGAGGCGTCCCGTGTCGCGACGTCCTCGCTCGGTCTGGACGACGTGCTGCGCGGCAACCGGCGTGGCCCGCTGCCGCTGCGGTGGGTGTACCTGCACGTGCTGCGCGAGTTGGCCCAGCACTGCGGGCACGCCGAGATCCTGCGCGAGCAGATCCTGAGCGAGCAGCGCGGGTAACCCAACCCCGGTCAGCCGGCGTCCAGCACCTCCCGCAGCCGTGCCGCGAACTCCTCGGGCTTGCCCGCGTAACCGAACTCAGCGCCGAGGAAACCGCCGTGGTGACTGGGGAACACCACGGCCTCCTGACCGAGCACGGCCGCCATGCCGAGGGCGGTCCGCGCGGTGTACGTCCCCGCCGACTCCTCCCCGACCGCGATGACGATCCGGGTCGGTGCCGCGCTGAGCAGGCTCGCGTCCGGCCGGTAGTCGGTGACCGCCCACGAGTTCTTCGACAGCAGCGGGTCGTCGCGGGTGCCGTCGTCCTCGGTCGACAGGCCGAACATCGCCGGGTCGGGCGTGGGCTGGGCGAAGTAGGCATCGGTGAACTCGCCCTGCCACGACGTCATCACGATGAAGGCGGCCATGCCGGCCCCGGCCCCCTTCACCTGGTACGCGTCGTAGAACCCGGCACGGGCGCGCTCGGCGGCGTCGGCGTCGGGAAGCACCGCGTTGATCGGCGGTTCGTGCGCCACCAACGTGACGACGTCGCCGGGATACGTCGCGACGAGGTCGAGTGCCGTCACCGCACCGCCGCTGCTGGCGAACACGTCGACCGGACCGGCGCCGAGCGCCTCGACCAGCAGGTGCAGGTCGGCCGCCTGCTGCTGCGGCGTGTGGTCGGTCCGGCCGTCCGTGCGGACACTGCGGCCCAGCCCGCGCGGGTCGTAGGTGACGACGGTACGGTCGGTGAACTGCGGGGCGAGCGCGGTGAAGCCCTCCGCCGTCATCGGTTGGCCGATCATGAGCAGCACGGGGTGCCCACCGGACGGGGGCAACGGGCCTCGGACGTCGTAGACCAGGTCGACGCCGGGCACGGCGAGGGTGTGCGTCTGCGTTGTCGTCATCCGGTGAGACTACGACCGGCGGGAGCAGGTGGACGGAAACGCCGTGCCGGCGACGTCGAACGGGGTGGACACCGTGCACCGGTCCGCGACGGCACGCTGGGATCACGCTCTGGGCCACCCCCCGGTGTCGGCGAAGCGACGGAGCGTCCAGCGGGCCGGTGGCCACCCGCCGGGGTCGTGGTCGCTGGTCCACTCGGTGATCGAGGCCGGGGGCACGTCCAGGTCGAACGCCCGGAATACCGGCTGCGCGCCGAGCGCGTGGAACGCACCCTCGACGGTCTCGCTGTGGCCGACCAGGACCACCGTGGAGCCCCGGTGCCGATGGGCGATCTCCATGATCGCCCGGCTGACCCGGACCACCAGTTCGGCCCAGCTCTCGTTGCCCTCCTCGAACGGCCGGAACACACCCCCACCGGCCACCGCGTGTTCGGTGCGGAAGCGGGCGGTCGGCAGGCCGTCGGCGTACGGGGGTGTGTGCCAGGTGCACAGGCCACAGTCGGCAACGGGCCGGACGCCGAACGCGGTGGCGACCGGTTGCGCTGTCTCGACGGCCCTGCGCAGCACGGACGAGTAGACCGCCACGGGTCGGTCGGCGGCGACCTCTCCGGTGAGCCGTTTGGCGAGATCGTGTGCCTGTTCGTGGCCGAGAGCGGTGAGGCCCCGGCAACCGCGTGGTCCGCCCACGATTCCTTCGAGTTGGTGGAGCGACTCGCCGTGTCGCACGAAGATCAGACGTGTCCGCATCGGGACATCATGCCAGCGGCATAGACGCAGGTATCAGTCGTCCGTACGGCCGGTGAAATTGCTGCTGGTCTGGGCGAGCAGATCGTCGAGCTGGGCGCCCGTCCGCGCTGGTAACCGGTCGCGCTCCACCAACTCGGCGATGCGTTCCCGCAGCTCGGCGACACGCTTGGCCCGGTCCCTGGTGTGGCGGCTCAGGTCGGCGAGGTCGTCCCGCAGGTCTTCGGCGGTCTTGCGGTCGACGTCACCGCGGGCCAGCGCGCTGGCGAGGACGGCTGCGAACTGGCCGGTCACCTCGCGGAAGCTGACCGGCATCTGCTGCCCGCCGGTCGGGGGCGCGGTGCTGGCGGCCGGTGACGGCGACGGGGGCGACGTCGGCGGCTTCGGCGACTGCGTCGTGGGCTTCGGTGCCGGGGCGGAAGCCGACGGCGCACCGGCGACGCCGGCGGGGTCTGGTGCGCCCGAGGTGCCGAACTGGCCCTGGGTGAGCAGAGCGCCGAGACCGACGAGCACGGCGAGGGCGCCCGCGACCAGCACGGCGAAGGGCCTGCGCGATCGGCGGCGGGCCGGCACGGCGGCAACCGGCGCGGGGCGGGCGGCCGAGCGGTCGATCAGGGTGGGTGGGTGAGCTGCCGGCATGATCCGCAGCAGCTCGGTGGGTGGCTCGACCGGCTGGCCCGCGCCGAAGCGGCGGGCCAGGTGCGCGGCGCTGGGCCGGTCGGCCGGGTTGGCGGCCAGGCAGGCGACGGTCAACTCGGCGACGTCGGCGGGGAGGCCGGGAACCCGCAGCGGCGGCACCGGAGTGCCGCGCCGGTGCACCTCCAGGGCGTCCTCCCAGCTCTGCACCGGCAGTGGGGCCCGGCCGGTGAGGGTGCGGTAGAGCAGCGCGCCGAGGGCGTACACGTCGCTGGCCGGGTCGGGCGGGCCAGCTCTCAGCCGCTCCGGGGCGAAGTACGCGGGTGTGCCCATCAGCGGTTCGCCGGACTGGCCGTCGAGGCCGCCGAGCGCGGCGATGCCGAAGTCGAGCACCTTGGCACCGGTGTCGGTGAGCATGACGTTGCCGGGCTTGACGTCGCGGTGCACGACGCCGATGCGATGCGCGGCGGCCAGCGCGGCGGCGATCTGCCCGGCCACCCGTAGGGCCTCCGGCCAGGGCAGCGGGCCGTTCCGTAGCCGGTCGGCCAGGTTGTGGCCCTCGACCAGCTCCATCACCAGGTACGGGACCACGGTGCCGTTGGCCAGGGTCGCCTCGGCGTAGTCGTACACCTGGGTGACGTGTGGGTGGGTGAGCCGAGCGGCCGCGCGGGCCTCGCGTTGGATGGTGGCCCGCAGTTGCGGGTCGGTGGCGAACTGCCCGGCGAGGACCTTGATCGCGACCGGTCGGCCGAGCACGTCGTCGTCGGCCCGCCACACCTCGGACATGCCGCCGAGACCGATCCGCTCGTGCAGTACGTAGCGGTCGTGGAGACGGAGGGTGGGCGTGAAAGGCGACATGGCTTCACCAGTCTGCCTGGCCGAGCCCCACTCGACCACCCTCCGTGTCCGGCCACACACTGTTCGTCCCATCCGTGCCCGAATGAGTTTCGCGCGGGTCAGGAGCAGCGCGGCGTGGCGGGCAGCGGGCGCGGCTGGATGCGGTCGGCGAGCCGGCGCAGGGCCACGGCGGCGGCCTGCCGAGTCGGGTCGAACCGAGCCCGGCGGACCCGCTCGATCCGCACCGGGGCATCCGGTCGGGCCGAGTTCACGTGACGGTTCACCGCGTCGAGGGCGGTGATGTATCCGGTGGGAAGTTCCATGGTCAACTCCTCGGGACAGGTCCGGTGGAGTCCCGGACGACGAGTGCGGTGGGTAGCAAGACATGACCGTCCGCCGCGTCCGCGGGCGGGTCGAGCAGCAGTTCGGCGGCGATGCGGCCCTTCTCCTCGGCGGGCTGCCGGACGGTGGTGAGGCCGGCGGCGGCGGCCTCCGGGACGTCGTCGAAACCGGTCACCGAGACGGGTGGACGGTCACCGGCCGGGCGCGCGACCAGGGCGTCCAGCACGCCGAGCGCGAGGACGTCGGAGCCGGCCAGCACGGCGGTCGGGGCGTCGGGTTGGTCGAACAGCCCGGCGACGGCCGCGGCGGCCGCCTGACGGCTGTTGCCCGGGGCGTTGAGCAGGGTCAACCCGGCCCAGTCGACGCCGACCTCGGCGAACGCGTCCGCGAAGCCGCTGAGTCGACCCCGGGTGGTGGGGTGCGGAATCTGTTGCACCCCGGCCACTGTGAGCGGGCCGGCCGGGGCGTCCGGCAGCACGGAGTCGGCGAGCAACGCCACACGGCGGTGACCGAGGCCCGCCACGTGAGCGGCGGCGCTGCGCGCGGCCGCCCGCTCGTCGATACCGACGTAGCGCTCGTCGGGCCCCGCGCCCTCGCGCGGAGCGGTGCTGACGAACGGCAGCCCTCGTGCCCGGATCACGTCCAGCGCCCACTCCTCGTCGGCGACGCAGTAGACACAGAACCCGTCCACGGCGGCGTTCTCCACCGCCCGCCGGGCATCGGTGACCGCCGTGGGCAGCGGCACCAGCAACATGCTGGTGCCGTGCCGCTCGGCTGCCTCGCCGACCCCGGCGAGGAAGCGGACGGCGAACGGGTCGGTGAAGGCGTACGACAGTTGGGAGGTGAACAGCACCCCGATCGACCCGACGAAACCGCGGCGAAGGGAACGCGCGGTGGGGTTGGGACCGGGGTAGCCGAGTTGGCGCGCGGCGTCCAGGATCCGCTTGCGCAGAGTGGCGGAGAGTTGGTCGGGGCGGCTGTAGGCGTTGGACACGGTGCTGCGGGAGACGCCGACGGCGTCCGCCACGGCTTGCAGTGTTGGCTTCACCGGCACCCCTCTGTATCGATTCAGACTGTATCGATACAGAGGCTAACCCGACTGGTTGGCGTCGGTCAATACGATGCCTGCGGTCAGGCCGCGTCGGCGGTCAGGCCGGGTAGAGGTCGTCCAGCAGCCGGCCGAGGATCTCCGGGGTACGCTCCGGCGGCTCGGCCTCGACGCAGAGCCGCTCCATGGCCACCGCGTAGTAATCCAGGTCGTCACGCTTGTCGAGATAGAGGGCGCTGGTGAGCTGTTCGATGTAGACGATGTCGGGCAACTCCTGGTCACCGAAGCGCAGGATGGTGAAGGCACCCCCGGCGGCGGCGTGACCACCGGCGGCGAACGGGATGACCTGGAGCCGGATGTTGGGCGACTTGGTCGCCTCGATGAGGGCGGCGAGCTGGCCGCGCATGACCGCGGGGCCGCCGATCGGGCGTCGCAGGGCCGCCTCGTCCACCACGGCCCAGAGCTGCGGCGGGTTGTCCCGGTGAAGTAGCTGCTGGCGCTGCATGCGCAGGGCGACGCGCCGGTCGATCTCGGCCGGATCCGCGGCACCGTGCCCGAGCAGCACCACCGCCCGGGCGTAGTCCCTGGTCTGCAACAGGCCGGGCACGAACTGCACCTCGTAGCTGCGGATCAACGCGGCAGCAGCCTCCAGGCCGAGGTACGACTGGAACCAGGTCGGCAACACATCGCCGTAGCGGTGCCACCAGCCAGGGCTGTTGGCGTCCCGGGCGAGTTTCAGCAGCGCCTCGCGCTCGTGCTCCTCGGTGACCCCGTAGAGGGTCAACAGGTCGGAGACGTCGCGCTCCTTGAAGCCGACCCGGCCCAGCTCCATCCGACTGATCTTCGATTCGGAGGAGCGGATCTCCCAGCCGGCACCCTCGCGGGTCACCCCGCTGGCCTCCCGCAGGCGACGCAACTGGGCGCCGAGCAGCATGCGCAGCACGGTCGGCCCGGTTGTCGGGCCACCCTCGGCGGGAACCATCGTCACGTGCGGACCTCCGGACACCGACCCACGCGGTCGGGTACCTGGCCCGGCCGACGTGTAAGCATGCCATGGACCGACAGTGAGGTGAACTCCTCCGCGCCGGTGATTCAGTCCCGTCTCCGGGACGACCCCACCTGGGACGGTCAGTTGATCAGATGGTCGAAATCCCCGTCCCGGGCGCCGAGCACGAAGGCGGCGATCTCATCCACTGTGTAGATCAGCGCCGGCCCCTCCGGGTGCCGTGAGTTGCGAACCGCGATGCCCGCTCCCCCGGGCAGTTCGGCGAGTTCGACGCAGTTGCCGCTCGGGTTGCTACGGCGGCTCTTCTGCCAGCTCAGCGGAGGCAACTGATGGATCGGTACGCCATTGGGTGGCTGCTGCATGGAGGCGTCTTTCTGCTCACGAGCCCGCCGGTGGCCGTGGGAGGAGCGGTGACGGCGAGGGGTGCGGTATCGACATCGGGCGGTTCTGCACGTGCATCTGCTATTGCATATGCACCGGACGGCGAGCATGATAACGCACATGATCGGTGCCCATCCGTTCACGTTGAGTTACCCCCGCAGGGGCAACCATCAGGCAAAACTGGGCCCGACGCGGCGCGCCGCGTCGACGGAGGGGTGGAGGCGGTCGCGGCGATGGGAGGGTTCGTGCCGGATCCGATGAGTGTCGCCTCCGGCATCTGTGCGGCCGGTGCGCTGCTCTCCTCCTGGCAACTACGCCGCCGGGCGGTCCGCGCCGAGTGCGAGATCGAGCATCTCCAGGCCGAGCTCGCCGCCGAACGCCACGCCGCCAGTCACGACCCCCTCACCGGGCTGCCCAACCGACGTGCCTTCTACCGCCTGGCCGCCGCCCTGCTCACCGACGCGGCCGGCCAGCCGTTGATCGCCGTGGTGCTCGATCTCGACGACTTCAAGCAGATCAACGACAGGTACGGGCACGCCGCCGGTGATCAGGTGCTGATCAGTGTGGCCGAGCGACTCGCCGGCTTCGCCGGGGACAACCTCGTTGCCCGCCTCGGCGGGGACGAGTTCGCCGGCTTGCTCGCCAGTCCCACTGTCGATCGGCGCTGGATCGAGTACTCCACCCGCCGTCTCGCCGAGACCGTCGCCGCGCCGATCCGGCTGAGCGGGTGCAGCGTCCGGGTCACCGCCTCCGTCGGGCTCGCCCCGGTGACCGGCCCGGCCCAGCTCACCGAAGCGCTCAGCCGCGCCGACGCCGCCATGTACCAGGCGAAGAGCCTCGGTGGCGCCCGGTCACCCCGGCAGCTGGTGGACAGCGCCCCGCTGGCCGAGCGCTGACCGTTCAGCTGACGGGTGCGCCGAACCACCTGGGTAGCTGACCGAGAAGGTCCGTCTGATCGTCGCCCGCCCACGCCACGTGGCCGTCCGGTCGCAGCAGCACGGCGGGCGCCTCCAGCTCGTCGCTGACGTCGACGACGTGGTCGACCCGGTCCGCCCACCCGCCGACGGAGAGCCGGCCGGTCTGGTCGAGCAGCAGACCTCGACCACCGCGCATCAGCTCGTAGAGGCGGCAGTGCTTCAGCCGCACGTCGCGCAGGTGCCGGCCGAGTAGCTCGTGGCCCTCGCCGAAGTCGTACCGGACCCCGATCGCGGTGACCTTCTCGATCAGGTACCGGTTGACCTCCTCGAAGTCCAGCAGCTCCGCCAGCAGCTGACGCACCGCCCGTGGGCCCGGCTCCGGCGACAGCAGCACCATCTGCGCGCGGGTGTTGGTGAGTACGTCGGCCGCCACCGGGTGCCGCTCGGCGTGGTAGCTGTCCAGCAGCCCTTCCGGCGCCCAGCCGTCGACCTCGGCGGCCAGTTTCCAGCCGAGGTTGAACGCGTCCTGGATGCCTAGGTTGAGCCCCTGCCCACCGGTCGGCGGGTGGATGTGCGCGGCGTCGCCGGCCAGCAGAACCCGGCCGGTCCGGTAGCGCTCGGCCAGCCGGGTGGCGTCGCCGAAGCGGGAGAGCCAGCGCGGCGAGTGCACGCCGAAGTCGGTGCCCGCGTACACCCGGAGTTGCTCTTTGAATTCCTCGATGGTCGGCGGGACCGAACGGTCCTCGGCCACCCCCTCGGCGGGGACGAGGACGCGGTACACCCCGTCGCCGAGCGGCCCGAGACCGAATCGCAGGTGGGTCCTACGGACCTCGGCCACCACGTTGGCCACCGCCTCCGGCGCCACGCCCACCTCCATCTCGCCGAGCAACGACTCGACCTGACTGGGCTCGCCGGGAAAGCCGACACCGAGCAGCTTGCGCACGGTGCTGCGGCCGCCGTCGCAGCCGACGAGGTAGCGCGAGCGCACCTGCTCGCCGCCGGCGAGGTCGACGGTCACCCCGTGGTCGTCCTGGTCGAGGCCGACCAGTTCGCAGCCCCGCCGGATCTCGACGCCGACGTCGCTGGCGTGCTCGGCCAGCAGACGGTCGGTGGTGGTCTGCGGGATGCCGAGGACGTACGCGTGGGCGGTGTCCAGCCCGCCCGGCGACGGCTTGGGGATGGCGGCGAAGAAGCCACCCACCGGGTGCTGCTGGCCGAGCGCGAGGAACCGCTTTAGCAGGCCGCGCTGGTCCATCACCTCGATGCTGCGCGCGTGCAGGCCCAGCGAGCGGACGAACGGGGTCGGCTCGCTGTCCTTCTCCACCACGAGCACGCGCACGCCGTGCAGCCGCAACTCGGCGGCCAGCATCAGGCCGGTCGGTCCACCGCCGGCAATGATCACATCGATCACAGAATACCCCGATTTTCCCAGGTTTGGGCTTCGGCAGGAGATTCTGCAGCACCACCCGGGTCTTGCCGCAAGACCCGGGGTGCGATATACGTTGGAGGTGGCAAGGAGCGCATGACCTCCTTGCCGTTCTTCTTGTCCGTCCTCGCCGGACGTGTCTGCCCCGCTCAGCGCCGCCGGTCGAGGCTGCGCAGCGCCACGTCGGCGAGAGTCACCAGACCGACCTCGGACACCAGCCCCCGCACGATCCGCGCCGCCCGGTCCCGGTCGGCCCTCTCGGCGTCCGGATCCAACGCCTGCCGGGTCCAGTCGCTGAGGTCGTCCAGCGCACGGACCGCGAGGAACCAGGCGAGACGGGCCGGATCGATGTCGACCACGCCATACCCGGCGAGGGCAGCCTCCTGCTGGGCAGCGCTGACCGGGGCGAAGGCGAGCACCCCGCCGAGGACGAACATCAGGTCACACTCGGGCGGGGCGAGCACCGCGTCGTCCCAGTCGATCAACCAGACCCGCCCGTCCACGCCGAGCAGCAGGTTGCCCAGGTGCGGATCGCCGTGGCAGACCACGTCCGGGCCAGGCCGGGCCGGCCGGTCGGCGGCGAGGCGTTCGACCTCCCGGGTCAGCAGCTGGATCTGCCCGGCCGCCGCCGACCACACCGCAGCCAGCTCCCCGACCGACGGACCGGCGGGGTCGTCACGGCCCGCGTCGCGCAACCGCTCGGCCACCGCCCGGGTCGAGGCCACGATCGAGGGGTACGCCGCACCGCCCGCCGGCAGCAGTCCCCGTAACTCCGCGGTCACCGGCACCGCGTGCACAGCGGCCAGCACCTCGCCGTACGCGCGCCAGTGCGCGTCGGTCATCGGGCCGTCGAGGGCCCGCTGGTCGGATATCCACGGCACCACCGAGAGCCGGCACCCGTCGTGGTCGACGAACAGCCCACCGTCACGGGTCCGCAGCGGCGCGGCGATCCCCGGCACCCCCTGGTCCGCCAGGTATGCCGTCACGACCAGGCCGGCCGCGGTGCCACCACCGCTCAGTTTCACCGCGTACCGACCGTCGTCGACGGTCCGGGCCAGCCACAGTCGGGCGTGCTGGTCCGCGCCGTGGGTCACCTGCTCCAGCGCGGAAACACTCAGGCCGAAGCCGGCCCGGACCTGCTCGGCCAGCCGCCGCGAATCGCCCTCGGTCATGCGGCCACCATGCCACCGGCCGGCAGTCCCGCCCAGTGCATTAGTCGTGCGGAGGTGTCCCAGGCCGGCGTCCGGGTATGGGGAGGCAGCAACCTCACTCGACGGCCGAAGGGAATCGACGTGGCGAGCATCCGTGCCCTCGTGCTCAACTGCACCCTCAAGCCGTCACCCGCACCGTCCAGCGCCGAGCAGCTCGGCCAGGAGGTGCTGGCCGAGTTGGCCGCGCAGGGCGTGGATGGCGAACTGGTCCGGGTCGTCGACCACGACGTGCGCTTCGGGGTGTCCACCGACGAGGGCGACGGCGACGGTTGGCCGGCGATCCGCGCCAAACTCCTGGCGGCCCAGGTCCTCGTCATCGCCACGCCGATCTGGCTCGGTCAGCCGTCGAGCGTCTGCAAGATGGTCCTCGAACGCCTCGACGCCGAACTCTCCGAGACCGACGACGAGGGCCGGCTGCTCACCTACGGCAAGGTGGCCGGTGTGGCAGTCGTCGGCAACGAGGACGGCGCGCACCACACGATCGGCCAGGTGCAGCAGGCGCTCAACGAGGTCGGCTTCACCCTCGCTGCCGCCGCGGCGACCTACTGGGTCGGCGAGGCGCTGCACACAGTGGACTACCGCGACGCCGGCCCGAAGCCGGACACCACCGGCCGCACCACGAAGGCACTGGCGCTCAACACCGCACACCTCGCCCGGCTGCTCGCCGAGCAACCGTACCCGCCGCCGGACGCGCGCGGCGCCGCGGTCGGCCCGAGCCGCGAACCGGCCTGACCGACGACCCGCTCGACGGCGGTACGGTCAGCGCCAGCCGTAGCCGGCGCGCAGCGCCTGCCCGACCCGGTCGAACCGAGGCCGGTCCAACACGGCACCCTCGCGGCGGATGCTGTCCTCGCGCATGGTGAGCACCCGGTCCAACCGAACCCAGCTCGGCCGGTTGTCGCGGTCCCACTCGCCCGGCCCGAGCGCGAACCAGTGCCGCTGCCCGTCGCGCTCGCTCTGACTGGACAGCATCAGCCCGAACAGCGTCCGGCTGTGCCGCCCGACGACCAGCACCGGCCGGTCCTTGCCCTGCCGGGGGTCGTCCTCGTACGGCACCCACGTCCACACGATCTCGCCGGGGTCGGCCTGGCCGTCGCGCTCCGGGGCGTAGGTCAGCTCCCGGCGCTGCAACGCGCTCACCTGGCGGCGGCGGGCCACCTGCGCGGGGGCGGGCCCGCTGCGTCGGGGCGACGGGAGCACCTCGCCCACCCGGGAGATACGAGCCGCGACATTCCTCAACAGACCAGCCACGGCGGGCAGCCTACCCGCCGCCGAGGTGGGCGCTACGGCAGACTGGCCCGATGGACGAGCTTCCCCGCGACCTGCCCATCCTGGAGCGACGCGCGGTGCGGGTGGTGGTTACCGACAGCCTGGACCGGGTGTTGCTCTTCCACACCCAGGACCCCGACCATCCCCGGCTGGGCACCTGGTGGGAGCTGCCCGGCGGCGGCATGGACCCTGGCGAGACCTACCGCGACACCGCGCTGCGGGAGCTGCGGGAGGAGACCGGCATCGTGGTCGGCGCCGACCAGGTGGGGGCGCCGACCTGGCGTCGGCGGGCCAGCTTCCTGCACCGCCAGGTACGGCACCTGCAGGACGAGGTGGTCGTCGCGGTACGGCTGGCCGGCCCCGGTCCGGACGTGGACGAGACGCACCGGCTCGACTACGAGCGGGAGGACTACTTCGACTTCCGGTGGTGGCCACTGCGCGAGGTGGTCGCCAGCCCGCAACGCTTCTACCCCGGGCAGCTCCCCCGGCTGCTCACGCCGTTCCTCGCCGGCGAGGCCATCGACGAGCCGTTCGAGCTGTGGTCGTGAGCCGGGCCGGCGGGCACAGTAGGGGCATGACGACCGACCTGCACGGGCCACTGTCCGGGTACGCCGCACGGCTGCACGCCACGGTCGGCGACCGGCACCACGTCGCCTCCCCGCTCGGCGCCTGGCTGCTGCTCGCGGTCTGCGCCACGACGGCCGCCGACCACGACCCGGCCGGCGCGGGCCTGGCCGACGCCCTGGGCACCGACCTGGCGGGTGCCGCCGAGGCTGCCCGCACGCTGCTGGACGCGCCGCACCCGCTGGTCAGGTCCGCCACCGCGCTCTGGCAACGGTCGGGGCGGGGCGACGTCGGGTCGAGCAGGTGGCGGGCCGCGCTGCCCCGGAGCACCGAGGTCGGCGTACTGCCCGACCAGGCCGGGCTGGACGCCTGGGCGCGCGAGCACACCGACGGTCTGGTCGAGACGTTCCCGTTGAAGGTCGGCCCGGACGTGGTCTTCGCCCTGGCCAGCGCCCTGGCCACCCGGGTGTCCTGGGCAACCCCGTTCGACGTCGCCGACGCCCGCGCGCTCGGCGTCGACAGCCCGTGGGCGGGCAAGCTGCGCCGGGCGCTGCGCAGCCCGGGCCAGGGCCACCGGTGCGCCATCGTGTCGACCACGCGGGCCGGTGACGTGATCGTGCACGCCGCCCCGGCCCGGACGACCGACGGTGCGGGGCTGGTGGTCCTCTCGGTAGCCGCCGCGCCGCAGGTGCCGCCGGCCGAGGTACTGGCCGTCGCGTACGACCTCAGCGCCGGCGCGGCCGACGGCACGCAGCCGGCCGGTGCTCGGTCGCTGTTCGACCTGCCGCTCGGCGACGCTCCGCTGTGGACGGTACGCGAGGAACGTGTACGCACCCGGGCCCGGGACGGCCGCGAGGAGCGACACCACGCGGTGCTGCCGTGCTGGTCGGCTCGCAGCGACCACGACCTGGCCGCCCCGACGCTCGGCTTCCCCGCCGCGACCGCCACGCTGGCGAGGGCGCTGGCGACACCCGTGGACCGTTTCGAGGCGCGGCAGTCGGCGGTGGCCCGCTTCGACCGGTACGGCTTCGAGGCGGCGGCGGTGACCGGTATGTTCGGCCTGGTCAGCCTGCCGCCCGAGGGCGTCGCCCGCACCGCCGAGCTGCGCTTCGGTCACCCGTACGCGGTGGTGGCCGTCGCCACCGACACCGGGGCCGACGGTGTCACCGGGCCGTGGCACGGGCTGCCGGTCTTCTCCGCCTGGATCAGCGAGCCGGAGGACCTGTCCGAGGCCGACGCCGTCGAGCGGTGATCAGAGCCGCGGCCCGAGGAACAGGCCGCCACTAGCATCGATGACCTGGCCGGTGATCCAACGTCCAGCGTCGGAGGCGAGGAACGCGACCACCTCGGCCACGTCGTCGGCCTCGCCCAGCCGGTTCAGGGCGGTCGTCGCGGCGATGAGGTCGGCCAGGCCCGCCGCCTCGAAGGCCGGTCCGTTGGTCGCCGTGCGGGTGGCGCCGGGGGCGACCGCGTTGACGGTGATCCCCCGGACCCCGACCTGGTTGGCCACGGTCATGCTCATCGTCTCGACAGCGCCCTTCGTCATGGCGAAGGACGTCTGCGTGGTGTTGGCCATCCGGGTCGCCACCGACGAGATCGTGATGATGCGGCCACCGTCGCGCAGCAGTGGCAACGCCCGCTGGGTGATGAAGTACGGCGCTCGCACGTTCACCGCGAAGAGGTGGTCGAACTGCGCCCGCGTCGTGACCCCGAGCGGGCCGGCCGGCGGGGTGGCCGCGTTGTTGACGAGGATGTCAAGTGGACGCCCGGCCAGGCCGGTCTCCACTCCCGCGAAAAGCGTCTCGACGTCGTCGTCCACGCCCAGCTCCGCCCGGACGGCGAGCGCGGTACCACCGGCGCGCTCGATGTCGCCGACTGTCGCCGTCGCGCCGTCCTCGTCGGTGCCGAAGTGGACGAGGACCATCGCGCCGTTCGCCGCCAGTCGGACCGCGATCGCCTGCCCGATGCCACGGGACGCACCGGTCACCAGAGCCGTTGTGCCGGTCAGATCGCCCACGCCAACCACCTCACCTTTTGTTAGTCGCTACCAATCTGGTAGTGACTATCACTGAGGTAGTGTCTATCACATGCCCGACCAGCAGTCGACCCTGCGCGCGCAACGCCGAGCCGAGACGCAACGCGCGATCCAGGCGCACGCGGTGCGGCTGTTCACCGAACGCGGGTACGACGCCACCACGGTGAACGACGTGGCCGAGGCCGCGGGCGTGTCCCCGATGACCGTCTATCGGCACTTCCCCACGAAGGAGGACCTCGTCCTCATCGACCAGCACGCCCAACTCGTCGCCGACCGGATCGCCGCGTCACCCGCCAACCAGCCCCTGGTACGCCGCATCGGCGGCGCGCTGATCGAGTCGACCGCGGCCCTGACCGGCGGCCGTGGCGACGGCCTGTCGGCAAGCGGGCAGTTCCTGCTCGCCCGACTCCGGCTCATGATCTCGACGCCGGCCCTGCGGGCCAAGCACCTGGACAACAACTACGCCCTCCAGCAGGCCATCGTCACCGCCCTCGGGGACGACACCGATCCCGACGCCGTGTTCCACGCCCACGCGGCGGCGAGCGCCTGCCTGGCCGCCATGCACACGGCACTCGTGCGGTGGGCCGAGGACGACGGACTCAGCGAGCTGCCCGACCTGGTCGCGAAGGCCCTCACCGCCGCCTTCGGCGACGACGCCGTCAGGGACCGGCCGGACGCGCGTTGAGCCGCCCGGCTCACCCGCCCCCGTGCACGGAGGCTTCGCCGTCCTGTACCGCCTTGCGCACCTCGTCGTTCGCTGACGTCGCGTCGTACCCGATCGCCCGGAGAAGGTCGCTGGCAGCGGTACGGAGCTGGGTCACCACGGCGTCGCCGAACTCGTCGACGCCCTGGGCGCGGGCCCGGCCCGCCCGGTAGACGGCGTCGCGCACCGCCTGGTGGGTCCTCTCGGTCGGACGTCCAGCGCGATGCTCGCGGCGCAGCAGTTCGACCGCGTCGGCGAGCCGTCCGACGCCGGCGGACAGGTCAGGAGGAATCCGCTCGTGGTACTGCAGTGCCATCGCCGATCGGCGGGCGACCCCACGGCTGTGTTCGATGACGCGTTCCACCTGCTGACTGGCACGCGCGAACCGCTCCACGTCCTGCCGGCGCAACCAGCGGGCAGGGGCCAGGCTGACCACCTCTTCGGCGCCACTGAGCGCCTGGTGCATCCGGTCCAACGCGGGACCGATGTCGCGGAGCAGATCCAGGGCGCGAATCGCCCGCGGCCGGTCCCCCGCTGTCAGCGCACCGGACACCTCCCGCAGCTGACCGGCGAGCCGCTGATAGATCGGCGCCGCATCCCGGTCGAGGATCCGCATCGGGTTCAGCGGCACCAGCAACGCGACCACCACGAGGCCCACCGCGCCGCCGACCATCGCCTCGACGATCCGCGGCCATTCGAGGTCGTTCTGAGCCGGGGCGAGGGTCGCGAGCAGCACCGCCGTGCCGCCCGCCTGGCCGACGGCAGCCCCACTGCGCCCGAAGAGCACGAGCGTCGCGAGGACGGCACACCCGACGACGAATCCGGTCTGCCAGAACCCGGTGCCCAGAAAACTCAACAGGAAGTCGGTGGTGGCGATGCCGAGGCCGACACCGAGCAGCAGTTCGATGGTCCGGTGAGCGCGTTGCCCGAGCGCGGCGACGATCGTGCCCACCGCGGCGGAGGGGGCGAAGATCGGCGCGGGATTGCCCAGCAGGTCGTGCCCGATCGACCAGGCCAGGGCCGCGGCCAGCCCGGCCTGCACCGAGATGACCAGGGCGGCCTCCAACTGGCTGAGCCGCAGTCGGCTCGCCCGGCCACCGCGACTGCGGATCTGCGCGACGGCCGTCTTGACGCGTTTCACCGAGCACTCGTACCACGCACCGGCTGCCGATCAGTCCGGGTTCACGCTAATCGAGGTGTCCGGCACCGGCACAGCCCACGCGAGTGGATCACAAAGGACCTGGTCGGCCGCCGTCGTCGCGCGGCAGTCGCGCCACCATCTCGCGGAACTCCCGTACCGTCATCGCCTCCCGCAGCGTCGCGAAGACCGCTCCGGTTCCGGCGCGGGCGGCGGCCGGATCGACACCGGCACGCTGCTCCACCCGGCGCAGGAAGTCGGCCGGACCGGCGTCCGACGGCGGTGGTGCGGCACCGGCACCACCGTCGACCGGGGCCGGGCCGGTCAGATAACCGCCCACGTTGTTCGGAAGGTGTCCCACGAGGTCGTCGGGCGCGCCACCGGTCACCCGTTCGGCCATTGTCTGGAGGACGGCGCGGGCGAGCGCGGCGGCCTGCGCGGTCGGCAGGCCGGACCGCCGGGACACCGCGTCGATGAAGTACGGGAAGCCGTCGCCGTCGGTCACGCCGGGCGGTTACCCCCGGCCGACGTCGACAAACGGCAGCGTCAGCGCAGCAGGCCCTCGGACAGCAGGTGGTCGAAGATGATCTGGTCGACCGCGGAGGTGCGGTGCCGGTCGGCGTACCCCAGCCAGGCCATTTCGGCGATCTCGCTGGCCGGCTGCAACTGTCCCCGATATCCGGCCCGGTAACAGGTCATCCGGACGGTGATGCCGGCCGCGTGACCGTGCGCCGCAGCGGTGAAGGTGCCCAGCGGCACCGCGCCGCGCACGTCCACCTCGACGCTCAGCTCCTCGTGGACCTCCCGGCGCAGGGTCTCCAGGTCGGTCTCGCCCGGCTCGCGCTTGCCACCGGGCAGGTACCAGACGTCCTTGCCCTCCGACCGCGTACTCAGCACCCGTCCCTCCTCGATGAGGATCCAGGCCACCTTGTCGATCTCGCGCACGATGTTCCTTCCGGCCGGCGGACCGGGCACGCTACCACCGGCGGCCGGAGCTGACTCAGTCGGTCAGCAGGTCGAGCAGCAGCGCGGCGGTCCAGCTGAACGCCGGTGAGCCCAGGCCCGCGCCGGTGTCCGGATGGAAGTACTCGTGACAGCCGGCCCCGGCGACCACGCCGATCATCGAGTGGCGCAGCCCGGCGGCCAGGTCCGGGTGCCCGTGGGTGAGCAGTCCGCGCCGGACCAGCCAACCGATGTTCAGCCAGCTCGGCCCGCGCCAGTAGCGCAGTGGCTCGAAGTCGGGCGCGGTGCGGTCGTAGGTGGGCAGCGGCCGCTCCATGTGCCGGGCCACCCCGAAGCGCGCCGACCGGGCCTCGACCACGAGCGCGTCGACCTGTCGGGTCGGCAGGTCGGGCAGCAGCAGCGGGGTCAACCCGAGCACGGTACGGGCGCTGATCAGCCGACCGGTGCGCAGGTCGCGGGGTTGGAACGTGCCGGTGACCGGGTCGAAGAGCCGTCGTACCAACGCTTCGGTGACGCGGGCCGCGCGGGCCCGGTGCGGCCCGGGGTCGTGACCCAGCAGCGCGGCGATCTCGGCGAGCGCGTGCTCGGCGGACCCGAAGGCCGCGTTGAACAGCGGACACTCGACCAGGAACGGGTGGTCGTCGGCGAGATCCCGGTCGGCGTAGCCGTGCTCGCGGTAGGCGGCGACGATCGCCAGGTAGCGCGCGTAGTCCAGGTCCGTGGGGCGGTGCGCGGCGTCGGCGTGCGCGGTGTCGTGCCGACGGTACGCGCGCATCACCGCCGCCTCGGCTCCGACCGCTGCCATCGGCTCGTCCCAGGCGGGGCTGTTGTCCAACCCGGACTCCCACGGGTGCACGATGCAGACCAGCCCGTCGCCGGCCACGTCCCGCCGGTCGGCCAGGTAGTGCTGTTGGGCGACCAGCGCGGGGTAGAGCCGGCGCAGCGCGTCCAGGCCGGACGACTCGGGTGCCCGCCGGTACGCCAGCCACGCCGCGAGCGCGTGCACCGGTGGCTGGACCAGGCCGGACGTGTCCACCGTGGGGGTGCCCTCGGCGTTGTCGGTGCGCCCACATCTCCGGCCCGGGGAAGTACGCGCCGACCCGCAGCGCCGGGTTGAACACGATGTGCGGCACCCGCCCGTCGGCCCACTGGGCCCGGAACAGGCTCGTCAACTCGCGCCAGGCTCGTTCGGGGCGGACCTGGGCGAGCCCGATCGCGATGAACGCGGAGTCCCAACTCCACTGGTGCGGGTAGAGCGTGCGCGACGGCACGGTGTGGTCGTGTTCCCAGTTGGCGTCGAGCGTGTCGACCGCCAGCCGGCGCAACCCGGCCAGGTCGGTCGGGCCACCCGTGCGGGTCACGGCGGCGGTCCCGCCGACCCGTGTCGCCCCGGCGTCGGCGGTCACGCGGCGGCCCGCCGGGGCAACGCGTGCCGCAGCACCGTCGCGGCCTCCTGCAGGGCCCGGACCGGGTCCCCGCGCAGCCGGCACTCCAGGGCGAGCCAACCCCGGTAGTCCAGTTCCAGCAGGGTACGCACCAGCGCCGGCCAGTCCAGGTGCCCCGCGCCGGGCTGGTAGCGGTTGGAGTCGCTGACCTGTACGTGCCCGAGGTAGGGCGCGGCGGCGCGAAGCGCGCGGTGCACGTCGTCCTCCTCGATGTTCATGTGGAAGGTGTCGGCGACCACCCGGACCGACGGCAGTGCGAGTGCGGCGCACAGCGCCACCGCCTCGTCGAGGCGGTTGACCATGTGGTCCTCGTACCGGTTGAGGGGTTCCAGGAAGAGGGTGACCCCCTCGGCCCGGGCGTGTTCGCCCAGGCCGCCCAGGGCGTCGAGGAGGACCTGCCGGTCGCCGGCCGGCGGTCGGGGTGGCTCGAACGGCGGAAGCCGCCGGGAGAACATCCCCCAGGCGGCCGGGGTCATCACCCCGACGCCGCCCAGCTCGGCGATCACCGAGAGCTGGGAGCGCAGGTTGCGGACGGCGTCGGCGGACCGGTCGGTGTCGAAGTCGCCGATGAAGTGGTCCATCTCGACGCAGACGGTGGGCAGCACCACCCCGGCGGCGCGGGCCCGGCGCAGCTCCGGCAGCCGGTGGGCGAACGCCAGGTCGCCGCGTCCGCGTAGTTCGATGCCCTGGTAGCCGAGGGCGGTCGCGAGGGCGTACTTCTGGATCAGGTTGGTGCCCGGCAGGAGTTGTTCCTGGCAGGCCAGCGCGATGGTGGTCATCAGAACCTCAGCACGACTTGGAGGACGTCACCGGCGCCGCGGTCGAGCAGCGCGAGGGCGTCGGCGACGGCGCTGGCGTCGACGATGTGGCTGACCAGCGGCATCGGATCGACGCTGCGGTCGGCCACCGGGTCCATGAAGGTCTGCGCGACCCGGTCTCCGGTCCACCGCCCGGCCATGCTCGGCGCGGGGGTGGGCCCGGACACCTGGGCGGCCACCAGCTGGATGCGGTTGTGGTGGAACTCCTCGCCGAGGCCGAGCGCGTCGGCCTGGCCCTGGTAGAACCCGGCGGCGACGACCCGGCCGGCGTGTGCGGTGGAGCGGATGGCCTCGTGCAGCGCCGGGTACGCCCCGGACAACTCCAGGCAGACGTCCGCGCCCCGGCCGTCGGTGGCGCGGCGCAGCGCGGCAGCGGCGGATTCGGTCCGCGCGTCCACTGTGGATGCCGCGCCGTACCGGGCAGCGTGTTCCAGCCGGGCCGGCACCGGGTCGACGGCCACCACCCGGGCCCCGGAGAGCACCGCGAGTCGGGTGGTGAGCAGCCCGATGACGCCCTGCCCGAAGACACCGACCCAGTCGCCGAGGTGCAGGTCGCCGGCGAGCACGGCGGTCAGGGCGATGGCGCCGGGGCGGGCGAAGACCGCGGCGAGCGGGTCCAACCCGGCGGGGAGCGGACGGACCGACCCGGCGGCGAGCACCGCCTCGGCCCGATGCCCCCAGATGCCCCAGACCAACTGCCCCGGGTGCCGGTCGGCGACCTCCGGCGCCACCTCGACGATCTCGCCGACTTCTTCGTAGCCGAAGCCGATCAACGGGTAGGGCACCGGCGCCTGTCGGGGGACGAACATCCGGGCGGTGTCGTCCCAGGCCTTGCTGAGCCGGGGGTTGCTGCCCCGGTAGAGGGTCAGCTCGGTGCCGGCGGAGATGCCCGAGTAGCAGGTGCGGACGCGAACCTGGCCGGGGCCGAGCGGATCCGGGGGGTGGGGCTCGAGGCTGATCCGTCGAGGCCCGGCGAGAGAGACAACCCAATTGACCATGAGTCACATCCCGGTAGCACTGGGCTCCAGGATAGACACAAAATCGCCATATGTCTTGCTATTGATCAATCGAAGGCGTTGAATCCGTCATGTACCCTTCGAGAGGAGTGCCACTGATGTCAGCACCTCCGAGGCGGATACTCGCCACCACAGTGATCCTGGCACTGACCACGTCCACCCTGCTGGCCTGCGGCGACGACAAGTCGGACAGCAACAGCAAGAAGATCACCGTCTGGAGCCTGGAGGACGTCGCCGACCGGGTGACCGCCACCAAGGCGATCATCGCGGACTTCACCGCGAAGACCGGCATCCAGGTCGACCTCGTGACCGTCAACGAGGACCAGTTCCCCTCCCTGATCGCCGCAAACGCCGCCGCCGGCGACCTGCCCGACGTGGTCGGGTCGGTCTCCCTCGCCGGCATCCGGACGCTCGCCGGCAACGAGCTGCTGCACACCTCGGCGAACGCCGAGGTCGTCGACAGGCTGGGCAGGCAGACGTTCTCACCGCGAGCGCTGGAGCTCACCTCCGACGACGGCACACAGCTCTCCGTGCCCAGCGACGGATGGGGGCAGCTGCTCGTCTACCGCAAGGACCTGTTCGCCGCCGCCAACCTGCCCGCCCCCGACACGTACGAGCGGATCACCGCGGCAGCGGCGGCGCTGAACACCGGTGGTGTCGCCGGGATCACCGCGGCGACCGCCCCCAGCGACGTGTTCACCCAGCAGACCTTCGAGCACCTGGCGCTGGCCAACGGCTGCCAGCTCACCGACGACTCCGGAGAGGTCACCCTGGACTCACCCCAGTGCGTCGAGGCGTTCCGCTTCTACGGCGACCTGATCCGCACCAGCTCGGTAAAGGGCGCACAGGACGTGGACACCACCCGGGCCACCTACTTCGCCGGCAAGGCGGCCATGGTGATCTGGTCACCGTTCATCCTCGACGAGCTGGCCGGGTTGCGCGACGACGCCAAGCCGACCTGCCCGCAGTGCCAGGCCGACCCGGGTTTCCTCGCGAAGAACAGCGGGTTCGTCACCGCGATCAAGGGCCCGAACGGCGCCGAGCCGGCCCAGTACGGCGAGATCAGCTCCTGGGCCGTGGTGGACGGCGCGGTGGCCGACCCGGCGAAGTCCTTCGTGGAGTACATGCTCGGAGACGGCTACCCGCGCTGGTTCGGCATGTCCCCCGAGGGTCGCTTCCCGGTCCGCAAGGGCACCCCGGCCGAGCCGGAGGCGTTCCTGACCGCCTGGAACGCCAGCCAGGCCGGCGTGGACGCGAAGAAGCCCCTCGCCGACGTGTACGGCGACGAGGTGTTGGCCACCCTGCGCCGCAGCCCGGACACCTTCGGGCGGTGGGGGCTCACCCAGGGGCAGGGCAGACTGGTCGGCGCCATGCTCGGTGAGCTACCGGTGCCCAAGGTGCTGGGCGACCTCGTCTCCGGCGAGTCCGACGCGACGGCCGCCGCCAACCGCGCCAAGAAGGACGTCGAAGCGATCAAGGCGGGGGTCAATTGACCACCACCGCGCCCGGCCCCGGCCGCTCCCCCACCCGGGAGCGGCCGGCGCGGGGCCGCCGACCGCTGACCCTGCGCCGCCGCGAAGCCCGGGCCGGACTCGCGCTGGTCGCACCAACCCTGCTCGTCACCATCGCGGTCATCGGCATCCCGATCGTGTGGACCGTGGTGCTCGCCTTCCAGCGGGTCCGGCTCGCCACGCTGCGCAAGACCGGCCTGTTCGGCGAGTTCACCATGGACAACATCGACCGGGTGCTGCACACCCCCGGCTTCGCCGAGACGCTGTGGGTCACGGTGATCTACAGCATCGGCGGCACCGTCGGGTCGATAGTGCTCGGCCTGGTCGCCGCGCTGGTGGTCCGTCGGCCGTTCCGGGGCCGCACCCTGGTCCGGGCGTCCATGCTGCTGCCGTACGTGGCACCGGTGGTCGCGGTGACGTTCCTCTGGCAGGTGATGCTCGACCCACAGCTCGGCATCGTCAACGCGTGGGGTCAACGCCTGCTCGGCTGGGACACCCCGGTGCCGTTCCTCACCCAGGAGTCGACCGCGCTGATCACCGTGATCGTGTTCGAGGCGTGGCGGTACTTCCCGTTCGCCTTCCTGTTCCTGCTGGCCCGACTCCAGGCCGTTCCCGGTGAGTTGGAGGAGGCCGCCCGCGTCGACGGGGCCACCCCCACCCAACGCTTCCGGCACATCCTGCTGCCCCAACTACTGCCGGTGATGGCCCTGCTGGGCGTGCTGCGCTTCATCATGACGTTCAACAAGTTCGACGACGTCTACCTGCTCACCGGCGGCGCGGCGGGCACCGAGGTGGTCAGCGTACGGGTGTACGAGTTCCTCACCGCCCGTACCGACATCGGGGCCGCGGCGGCGCAGGCGGTCGTGCTGGCCGTGGTGCTCATCGTGTTCGTGCTGATCTACCTGCGCTTCTTCGGACGGAGGGTGAAGTGATGGACCGGGACGTCATCGAGACGGTGAGCCTGCGCTGGCTGCGCCGCCTGGTGATCGCCGCGTTCCTGGTGGTCACCGTCTTCCCCTTCTACTACATGCTGGTGCTCTCGGTGCGTCCCATCGAGCGGCTGCTGCTCGACCCCGGCGCGCTGGTGGTCGGCTTCGGCGAACTGACGGTGGCCACGTACGCCGAGGTCCTCAAGGCCACCGACGACGGCGGCCAGGGCTTCCTCACCTTCATCCGCAACAGCGGCCTCGTCGCGGTCGCGGCGACAGTGCTCACCCTGCTGATCGCGATCCCCGGCGCGTACGCGGTGGCCCGGCTGCGGTTCTTCGGCCGGCGGCAGGTGGACTTCCTGTTCCTGGCGGTCTACCTGTTCCCGTCGATCGTCATCGCGATCCCGCTGTTCGTGGCGTTCAGCCTTGCCAACCTGCGCGGCTCGCTGTTCGGTCTGGTGCTGGTCTACATCTCGCAGACGTTGCCGGTCTCGGTCTACATGTTGAGGAACTACTTCGAAACCATCCCGGTCAGTCTGGAGGAGTCCGCCGCCATCGACGGCGCCGGTCGGCTCGGCATCATCCGCCGGGTCAGCCTGCCCCTCGCCATGCCATCGGTCATGGCGGTCGCGCTCTACGACTTCATGATCGCCTGGAACGAGTTCCTCTTCGCCCTGCTGTTCCTGGTCGACAAACCCAACCGGTGGACGGTGTCGCTGGGGTTGTCACTGCTCGCCGACGGGGTGGAGGTCCCCAAGACGGTGCTGATGGCCGGCTCGGTCGTGCTCACCCTGCCCATCGTGATCCTCTTCTTCGCCAGCGAGCGGCTGCTCACCGAGGGTCTGACCAGCGGCGCGGAGAAGGGATGAGGGATTCCCGTCGGGCGCTGAGCGGTGTCGCCGCCGCTCAGCGCCCGCTCGGCGCGCTCAGACGGCGCTGCCGTGGTCGACGTCGGGGTGCACCACCTCGACGCGGTCGCGGGTAACGAGCAGCTTCCACAACAGGTCGGCGAGGTCGACCGGGTCGACAGTGGGGATCTCGATGCCCTGGGGCATGTGGACACCCAGCTCGCCGGCGGTCATCGCCCGGTGTCCGGCGCTGCCCAGGATCATGGCGTTGACCATCAAGGTGCCGACGTAGACACCCTTGCCGGCGACCTCGCCGTGCAGGCTGTGCAGGTAGTTGCGGGCCGCCGCCATCGCCGGTCCGACGCCGCTCATGAAGGGTGCCGGGTTGACCGCCGTGGCACCCTGCGTGATGAGGATGCCGCCGTCGCCGCGTTCGATCATTGCGGGCAGGACCTGACGCACGATCTCCAGCGGGGTGAGCAGGTACAGCTTCACGAACCCCTGTGCGACCTCCGGCGTCAGCTCCGCCGCCGGGATGAACGGCGCGGTGGTGATCGGCGCGTATTCGACGACGTCGATGCCGCCGTATCGCGCGGTGATCGCGGCGAGCAGTGCGGGCACCTCGGCGGTCCGCGTCAGGTCGGCCGGGAACGCGGCCGCCTCGATGCCATCGGTCGTCAGCTCGGCGACGAGCCGGTCGAGGGCGTCCGGCCGGCGGCCGACGAGGGCCACCCGGTAGCCCTCGCGGCCGAACCGTCGAGCCACCGAGAGGCCGAGGCCGGTTCCCGCGCCGAAGATCGCAACGGTCTTGGACATGTGTGGACTCCCCAGGTCGAGTGATATCTTGAGGGCTGCCTCAAGTTGACCTGACCGACGCTAGCATTAACTTGAGGGTGTCATCAACTTATGGAGGCCGGCGCGGATGGGAACGGGTGGAACGGGCAGGTCGACGCTGCGGCGCGACGCACGGGAGAACCTCGTAAAGCTCACGAACGCCGCCGTTGAGGTGTTCCGTGCGCAGGGTCTCGGCGCGCCGCTGGAGGAGGTGGCCCGCACCGCCGGTGTCAGTACGGGCACCCTCTACAACCGGTTCGGCTCCCGGGAAGCGCTCATCGACGTCGCCGTCCCGATCATCGCGGCCGAGCAGATGGCGACGATCGCCGCCGAGGCCCAGGCGATTCCCGACCCGTGGAGCCGATTCCGCTTCTACCTGACGAGCCTGCTCGAACTCCAGGCCACCCTGCCCGTACTCGACGACATCATGGCGCGCCGGTACCCGGCTTCGGAGCAGTTGGCGCGCCTGTGCGACGAGGCCGTCGTGCACGCGTCGTCGTTCCTCGAAGCGGCCCAGGAAGACGGTTCGCTACGCGACGACTTCGGCCCCGCCGACCTCACCGCGATCTTCTTGGCGAGTTCCGGCATCCTGCGAAGCGACCCCAAGGCCGACACCGGCGCCTGGCGTCGGCACATGGGGTTCGTCCTCGACGGCCTTCGGGTCGACCCACACCGCCGGCCCTGACCCCGCGCCGCTCCCCCACCGGTCCGGTTACGGTGGCCACATGGCCAACCCGACCCGCTGGGCGACCGACACCGGCCCCGAGCACTCACAGTGGTACATCGACCGGTTCCGCAAGCTGGCCGCCGAGGGAGCGGACCTGGCCGGCGAGGCCCGCCTGGTGGACACCCTGGTCGCGCCCGGCTCACGGATCCTCGACGCCGGCAGCGGCACCGGCCGGGTCGGTGCCGCGCTGGCCCAGCGTGGGCACACAGTGGTGGGGGTGGACGCCGACCCGGCACTGGTGGACGCCGCCCGCGCCGACCATCCCGGCCCGACCTGGCTGGTCGCCGACCTGGCCGAACTGGATCTGCCCGCGTTGGGTGAGGCGGAGCCGTTCGAAGCGGCGGTGCTGGCCGGCAACGTGCTCGCCTTCGTCGCCGTCGGCACCGAGCCGGAGGTGCTGCGCCGGGTCGCCGCCCACCTGCGGCCCGACGGGGTGCTGACCGTGGGCTTCGGCACCGAACGCGGCTACCCGCTGACCGCGTTCGACGCCGACGCGGTGGCCGCCGGGCTGCGCGTGGAGCACCGCTTCGCCACCTGGGACCTGCGCCCGTGGCGCGACGACGCCCCGTTCGCGGTCACCATCCTGCGCCGGCCGGCGGACTGACACCGCGCAGGCCGCGTCATCCACCGTCCCCGGCGGCGACGGCCCGGGCGGCGGCGGGGTCCAGGGTCGCGCCGGCCGGTACCAGGCTGACCAGACCGGCCGGCAGCCGCAACGGGCGGACGCTGCCGTAGCCGAGCATCGGCAGCACCTCACGGTCGGCCAGCACGTACCGCCGGCCCAGGTCGGTGACCACGGAGACCGCGCCGCCGGTCGCGCCGGGCGCCGCGGCGGCCTCGACCACCGCGCCGCGACCCGGCTCGACCAGCACATGGTCGGCCAGCACCGCGCCGCCGGTCGGCGCGGTGCGTGGCGAAGCCGCCAGGTCCCGCAGCGGTACGCCCCACCGCACCTCGCCAGCCCCACCGTCGTCGGCGACGCGGGTGCAGAGCGCCCCGTCGCCGCCGGCCGCCAGTCGGGGTGGGGTCGGCGGCGGGGCGTTCTGGCCGGTCGGCGCAAGGTCGGGCACTGTGGGCACCGCGGCGAACCGGCCCGGGGTCATCGGCACCGGCGCACCCTGCCCGGTGCGGGCCAGCAGCAACCCGGCCTGCAGCTCGGTGATGCCGGCCAAGCCGGCGTCGAGGGCCACCGCGTACTGCCGGCCGCCACCGGAGTTGCTCACCAGGTAGACCGTGCCCACGACGGCGCCCGGCACCCGGGTGGCGGGCCGGCCGAGTTCCGGCAGGTCGAGCGGGGCGAGGTCGGTGCCGGCCGGCAGCGAGTTGAGCAGGGCGGGAGCCACCGGCACGGCCTGCGCACGGGTGGTGGCGAGCGCCGCCAGGACCCGGCTGGGATCGCGGACCAGGTAACGCCGTTGGTGCCAGACCAGGTGCAGGCCGCCGTCGGGGTGGCGCAGCAGCAGTGCCTCGTCGCCCAGCGGCCGGCCGCCGTCGGGCTCGGTGCCGATCAGCAGCGCGGACCGGGGCGCCTCGCCGGCCGGAACGGTCGAGCAGACCGTCCACGCCGCGGTGGCCAACCGCCCGGGGACGGGCAGCGAGTCGGGAGCGTCGGCGATGCCCAGCGGCAGACCGCGCGGCACGCCGTCGATCGTGCGTCGGGAGACGAGCACGGTCTTCGACCGATCCGCGCCGACGATGAGCAGCGCGGAGGCGTAGTTGAGCACCGGGTGCAGCTTCTGCTCGCGGTAGACGAACCGGGCACCGGACTCCTTCTCCACGATCACCGCGCCCGGGTCACGCCAGCCCTTGCCGCCACCGGCGAACAGGCCATAGAGCGCGAAACCACCCAGCAGGATCACCGCGACCAGGACGCTGGCCAGACCTGCGCCAGCCAGCCGACGAAACGGTGACTGCGCCGGGTCGGTCTCCCGCATGACCAGGGCGGCGACCGCCCGTTGGACGCTGAACTGGTAGGAGTGCAGCTGGTCCTGCCGCGACGGCATGAGGTCCCTTCCGGTCGTTCGGCCGGGCACAGGATATGCGTTGCGTCGATGTCTCGCGGACCCTGCGTGGCCGTCGACCGCGGGGCAACCGGTACCATCCGTGGACGAATCCGGCGGCGAGAGGGCACCCGTGGGCGCGCGTTTCGAGGAGCTGGCCTGGCGGGAGACCCCGATCGGGGCGATCAGCCTGCGCCGACGCCGGGACCCGGCACTGCAGGTCGAGGTGTACGAGGTCAAGCTCGACGACGAATACCTGATGTCCAGCCTCTTCCCGGTCGCGGAGATCGAGCTGGCCCGGCTGGGTCTCGCCGAGGTGGCCGGTGAGTCGATCGACGTGGTGGTCGGCGGTCTCGGCCTCGGCTACACCGCCTGCGCGGCGCTGGGTGACCCACGGGTGCGGTCGCTGCTGGTGGTGGAGGCGATCGAGGACGTGATCGACTGGCACCGACGAGGGCTGCTGCCGTTCGCGGCGGGGCTCGCCGAGGATCCGCGGACCCGGTTCGCGCAGGCCGACTTCTTCGCGGCGGTCGCCGGTGACGTCGGGTTCGACGCCGAGGCGCCCGGGCGGCGGTTCGACGCGGTGCTGCTGGACGTCGACCACTCACCGCGCAACGTCCTGCACCCCAGCCATGCCGCGTTCTACCCGCCGGCCGGTCTGCGCCGCCTGGCCGCCCTGCTGCGCCCCGAGGGCGTCTTCGCCCTCTGGTCGGACGACCCGCCGGACGCCGGCTTCACCGACGCGCTGAGCGAGGTGTTCGCGAGCGTACGGGCGCACGTCGTGCCGTTCGCCAACCCGCTGACCGGCGGCGAGTCGGCCAACACCGTCTACGTGGCGCGTACCGGCAGCTGAACCCGCCCTCGAGCGACTCCGGTTTCGAAGCACTTCCGCGCCCCGGACACACCGGCCCCGAGGAACCCGAGTCGATCAATCGGCATGGTGTCGGCCGGACTGGGAATCTGAACCCGGGCCCGCCGCACCAGGCGCGGCCGGTCACGGGAGGTCGAGATGCGCGCACTGCTCTGGGTCGTCGGCGTGGTCGCCGGCGTGCTGATCCTGCTCGGGTTGTTGCTCGAAGCGGTCCGCTGGCTGATCATCATCGGTGTGGTCGCGCTGGTGATCGTGATCGTCTGGGGCGTCGTCAAGGGGCGGCAGGCGGTGCACCACCAGGGCCGACGGCGCTGACCGGTCAGAACCAGTCCGGCCGCATGTCGAGCGCGGTCCGGTCCCGGCTCTCCAGCAGGTCGAACTGCGGACCGGTGCGGGGCAGTTCGACGGCGAAGAAGTACCGGGCGGCCTGTCGCTTGCCGGCGTGGAACGCGTCGCCGGCCCCCTCCGGCGGCAGCGCCACCACCTGCTCCAGCCACATCCACGCGATCACCACGTGTCCGACGGCCTCCAGGTAGGCGCTGGCGTTGGCCAGCGCGAGCACCGGGTCACCGTCGGCCCACAGCCGAGCGGTGACCGCGGTCACCCGGTCCACCGCGTCGGCCAGACGGTCCGCCAGACCGGCCGCCTCGCCACCAGCCTTCCGGGCCCGCTCGACGGTGTCCTCGATCGTCGTGGTCAACAGAGTGAGACCGGCGCCGCCCTGCATGGTCATCTTGCGCCCCAGCAGATCCAGTGCCTGGATGCCGTGCGTGCCCTCGTGGATCGGGTTGAGCCGGTTGTCCCGGTAGTGCTGCTCCACGTCGTGGTCGCGGGTGTAGCCGGCTCCCCCGAGCACCTGGATCGCCAGGTCGTTGGCGGTCAGGCACCACTGCGACGGCCAACTCTTGGCGATCGGCGTGAGCACGTCGAGCAGCAGAGTGGCGCGTTCACGGTCGGCCTCGGCGGGGGCGGTCTTCTGCTCGTCGAGCAACCGGGCGCAGTAGAGCACCAACGCCAGCGCCCCCTCCACGTAGCTCTTCTGCGCCAGCAGCATGCGGCGTACGTCGGGGTGGTCGATGATCGGCACCTGCGCGGTGGCCGGGTCCTTCGCGCCGACCGGCCGACCCTGCGGCCGCTCCCGGGCGTACGCCAGGCTCTTGAGGTAGCCGGTGTAACCCAGCGCGGCGGCGCCCGCCCCGACCCCGATCCGGGCCTCGTTCATCATGTGGAACATCTGTGCCAGACCCTGGTGCGGCGCCCCGACGAGGTGACCGACCGCACCGGCACGGCCGCCCGGGGTGTGCCCGCCGTCGCCGAAGCTGAGCAGGGTGTTCGTGGTGCCCCGGAAACCCATCTTGTGGTTGAGCCCGGCCAACACCACGTCGTTGCGCTCGCCGAGCGACCCGTCCGCGTCGACCAGCACCTTGGGGACGATGAACAGCGAGATGCCCTTCACTCCGGGCGGCCCGTCGGGGATCCGCGCCAGGACGAGGTGCACGATGTTCTCGGCCAACTCGTGGTCGCCACCGGAGATCCACATCTTCGTGCCGAAGAGCCGGTACGAGCCGTCGGCCTGAGGCTCGGCGCGGGTGGTGATGTCGGCCAGCGAGCTGCCCGCGTGCGGCTCGGACAGGCACATGGTGCCGAAGAACCGGCCGTCCAGCATCGGTCGGACGTAGGTGTCCACCTGCTCGGCGCTTCCGTGCGCCAGCAACAGGTTGGCGTTGCCCAGGGTCAGGAACGGGTACGCCGAGGTGGCCACGTTGGCCGCCTGGAACCAGGTGAAGCAGGCCGCCGCGACCGCGTGCGGCAGTTGCAGGCCGCCGACCGAGGCGTCCAACGCGGCGGTGAGCAGGCCCGTCTCGGCGAAGCTGTCCAGCGCGGCGCGAACCTGCGGGATCAGGCGCACGCGCTGCCCGTCGAACGTGGGCTCGGCGAGGTCGGCCGCCCGGTTGTGCGGGGCGAACTGTTCGGTGGCCACCTGCTCGGCGAGGTCGAGTGCGTCGTCGAACGTCTCCCGGTCGTGCTCCGCGTAGCGGGGACGCTCGACGAGTTGGGACACCCGCAGCCAGTCGTGCAGCAGGAAGTCCAGGTCACGGCGGGAGAGCAGGGTGGACGGCACGAGTCTCCTCAGCGGGCACGGGGTGGGACTGCCGGGACGACGGCCCACTGTCGCCCCGGCTCATCCTGACGGATCGGGAGAGTCGGCACCACCGGCGCGGGCGGCGTCGGGCGAGCGGAATGTGTCACACCGGGCGGCTAGGGTCGCTGCCTGTGACCGAACCCGGAGATGTCCCGCCCGAGGTGCTCGACCGGCTGCGCCCGATCTGTCTCGGCCTGCCGGAGACGTACGAGGAGCCTGCCTGGGTGGGCATCCGCTGGCGGATCCGCAAGCGCACCGTCGCCCACGTGTTCACCGTCGACCCCGCTCGGCAGGTGGTGCACGCGCGGGCCGCCGAGCTCGACCGGCCCGCCTGCCTACTGACCTTCCGCTCACCGCTCGACGAGATCGCCGGGCTGCTGAGCGCCGGTCATCCCTTCTACAAGCCGGACTGGAGTCCGACGGTGATGGGCATGGTCCTGGACGGGGGCGCCGACTGGGTCGAGATCGCGGAGTTGCTCTCCGAGAGCTACTGCATGCTCGCCCCGAAGCGGCTCGCCGCCCTGGTCGGCCCGCAGTCCCCGACCCACTGAGCGGGCGGCGCCCGGCGAGCAGGCGGTTTCGCCCGGCATGCTCCGGGGATACCGGGCTGGGTGGCCGAGGTCAGTCGGGCTCCCCGCCGGACTGCCGACGACGCCGCAGGGCGGGTGAGGAGCGGGTCGATGTCCACCCTGCCCACCCGGGAGGACCCCCGGCTGACCTCGATCCTGAGCGAGGGCCGGGTGTGCACGGGGGTGACCTCAGTGCGCGGGCGGGTCTTCCTGAGCTACCCGTCGGCGGACGGGCCCGGCGTCCAGGTGGTCGAGGCCCTCCCGGACGGCCGCCGCAACCCGTACCCGGACGCTGCGTGGAACCGGACGAACCAGCCACCGGACGGCACGTTCGTGCACGTCAACGGATTGCGTGGCGGCCCGGACGGTCGGCTGTGGATCCTCGACTCGGGCACGCCGCAGATCGGCGGGAAGCAGGTCCCGGGAGGTGCCCGGTTGATCGCGGTCGACCCACACGGCGACCGGGTGGAACGCGTCTACCACCTCGGCGAGGCGCTGCACCCCACCAGCTACGTCGACGATGTCCGTTTCAACGGGGCGATCGCGTACCTCAGCGACGCGGGAATGCCCGGCCTTGTCGTGCTCGACCTCGAATCGGGTCGGCTTCGGCGCGTACTGGACGGACACCCGAGCACCGTGGGCGGACCGGTGGTCGCCGACGGGCGGGTGCTGCGCGATCCGGACGGCGCCGAGGTGCGTCTGCACGTCGACCAGCTTGAGGTGTCGCCCGACGGTCGATGGCTCTACTACCAACCGGCCTCCGGTGGGATGTCCCGGCTCGACACCCGCTGGGTGGACGACCCGACGGTGTCGGCCGACGAGGTGGCACGGCGGGTCGAACGGTGGTGCGACACGCCCAGCACCGGCGGCACGGCGATCGACAACACCGGAACCATCTACCTCAGCGACGTGGAGCACAGACGCATCCTCACCGTCGCTCCGGACGGCAGCGTGCGTACCCTCGTCGCCGACCCCCGGCTGGTCTGGGTGGACGCGATGTGGCTCGACGCCGAGGCCCGGCTCTGGATGCCGGCGGCCCAGTTGCACCTGACCGCCGGGCTCAACGGCGGGCGTTCTGCGGTCGACTACCCGGTGCGCGTCTACCGGATGCCGGTCGCGGCCGGGCCGCCCGTCCTGGACCATGCCTGAGCTGACGGGCGTCGATATGCTGCCTCGCATGCATCGAAGTCGCGTCTACGCCCTGCTGATCGACACCCCCGCGGCGCAGGCCACCCGGGCTGCGGAGTTCTGGTCCGCCGCGCTCGGCGTCAGCACCCGGACCCATCCGGCGGAGCCGCAGTTCGTCGGCCTGCACGAGGCGCTGCCGGGGCTGGTCGCCGCGGTCCAGGCAGTCGACGACGAGCCCCGCTTCCACCTCGACATCGAGACCGATGACGTGCCGGCCGAGACCGCGCGGCTGATCGGCCTGGGTGCCACCGAGGTGTCCCGGTGGCTCGAGTGTCGGATTCTGCGGGCGCCCGGCGGTCACCTGCTCTGCGTGTTGCCGGTGGAGAGCCCGCCGGAGCTCTTCGCCGCCGAGGCCCGCACCTGGTCCTGACGCATCGCGACTGTCGGAGGGTGCCGCTAGGGTCCGTCCATGGCTGAATTCGTGTTGGTGGCGGGGGCGTGGCTGGGGGCTTCGGCATGGGACGACGTGGTCGCGCCACTTCGGGCGGCCGGGCACGGCGCCCACGCGTTGACCCTCTCCGGTCTCGGTGACAAGCGGGGCATGCCCGCTGGGCAGCAGACCCACGTGCAGGACATCGTCGACGAGGTCGCGCGTCGCGACCTGCGCGACGTGGTGCTGGTCGGGCACAGCTACTCCGGCATCCCGGTGGGTCAGGCCGCCGAGCGCATCGGCGACCGGTTGACCACTGTGGTCTTCGTCGACGCGGAAGTGCCGGTCGACGGCGGGTCGTTTGCGTCCGGTTGGTGGCAGGGCCAGGAGGCGTTCGAAGCGCAGCTCACTGAGAACGGGGGCTACTGGCCGCCGATCGGGGCGGCCGACCTCGACGGTCAGGGGCTCGCCGACGAGCAGGTCGCCCGGTTGATCGAGGGCTCTGTGCCGCACCCGGGGGCCACGCTGACCGAGCCGGCCGTGCTGACCCGCCCGTTGGGTGAGCTTCCGGCGACATACATCAAGTGCCTGCTCGACGGGCCTGAGCCCAACGACACCGTGGCAACGCTGCTGGCCAGCGACAACTGGCGACTGGTCACCATGGACACCGGCCATTGGCCGATGTTCTCGCAGCCCACCGAGCTGGCCCGGATCCTGGCTGCGCAAGCCGACTGACCGCGCCGGGCGCGTGAGTGTCGGCGCGGCGCACCCAGGCCCGCCGACGGCGCGGTGCCTCCGCTCGCCGCCATCCGCCGGGAGTGGGGTGGCGACCGCGGCGTCCAGCGCCAACGGGGTCAGGCGATCTGGTCGTCCAGGGTTCTGATCTGGCGCACCGGCGACGCGACCAGCCAGAGCACGGCGAGCATGCCACCCAGCCCGGCGATGGCCAGGGTGGGTCGCAGCCCGATGGTGGTGCCCAGCGCGCCACCGACCAACGCGCCGATCGGTCTGATGCCGTAGTTGACGGCGCTGTACGCCCCGGCCCGCCGTCCTCGCGCCTCGTCGGGTGTCACGGCGGTGAGCAGGGCATTCAGGTTGACGTCCATCAGCATCACACCGATGCTGGAGACCAGCTCGATGGCCGCCAGCATGGCTACCTTCGTCCAGGTGGGGCCGGTCACCAGCGCGGTCAGCGCCAGCGGTGCGGGAAAGAGCACCACCCCGATCATGGCGGCACGCCCCAACCCGATGGCGCGGGAGATCCGTGGGGCGAGCCCCGCGCCGACGAGGCCGCCGAGCGCGCCGAACCCGAGGGCGACGCCGATCGCGCCGGCCGACAGGTCGAGGTCCCGGCTGGCGTAGAGCACCAGCAGCGCGGTGGCGATGAAAGTGAAGAAGTTGACGGTAGTGGTGCAGCCGAGGGCTGCCCGTAACACCGGGTGCCGCAGCACCAGCGCGAGCCCTTGGCGGACCAGACCGAGCGTGGACGTCTGGCGCGGCGGCGGAGGCGACTCCGTGACCGGGATGCGGCGGAGCAGCAACGCGGAGCCGAGGAACGACACCGCGTCGACGAGGATCGCGACCGGCGCGCTGAGCGCCTGGACCAGCCCGCCACCGACGGCGGGGCCGGCGATGAAGGACAGTGACCGGCTCATGCTCAGCTTGCTGTTCGCGTCCACGTACGCCGACCGCGGCACCAGGGCGACGAAGAAGGCCTGACGCGCCATGGCGAACAGCACCGCTCCGAGGCCGGTGAGCAGTGCCACCAGGTAGAGCTGGGTGAGGGTGATCGCGTCGAACAGGTAGGCGACCGGCAGACTGAGCAGCACCGCCGCGCGGACCAGGTCCGCGATGATCAGGAGTCGCCGCTTGTGGGTGCGCTGGTCCACCCATGCACCGAGGAACAGGCCCAGCAGGTTGGGCAGCCAGATCAGCGCGGTCAGGACGCTGACCTGCACGGGTGTCGCGGTGAGCAGGGAGACGGCGATCAGCGGGAGTGCCAGTTCGCTGACCCGGTCGCCGAACTGGGAGATCGTCTCACCGGCCCAGAAGGTGCGGAACCGTCGGTCGCGATGCAGGGCCGGCGGGGATGCGGCGCCGGTGGCGCTCGCGGTGCCGGTGGCGGTCATGACGAAACCGCGCCTTCGTCGCCGCGCTCGGCGGCCGAGGCTGCGTCGCCGCGCTCGGCGGCCGAGGCTGCGTCGCCGGGCTCGGCGGCCGAGGCTTCGTCGCCGGGCTCGGGCAGGAGGTAACGCAGCGTCCGGATGATTCGGGCGCCGTCCGGGGCTGACTCCTCCTTGCGTCGCACGTACGGAGCGATCAGCTCCTCGATCGACTCCTCCAACTGCCGCAACTCGTCGGCGGTGGCCACGAATCGGGTGTCGGCGACGCCGGCCAGCCGGCGCCACTCGGCGTCGAGTCGGGGTTCGTCGTGCAACAGCCACTGCTGGGGCACCTCGGCCCGGCGGGCGAACATCTCGCCGCGCAGTTGCCTGCCGGCGGCCTGGCCCTCGGCGTCGTCCGGCAGCACGAAGCGGAAACCCCGCGCCACCGCCTGCCACCAGCGTTCCCGCTTGCTGGTGGCGCCGTCCCAGTCGGTGACCAGGCCGAACGTCGCAAGGTGCCGCAGGTGCCAGCTGACCACCGACGGTGTGGCGCCGACGTGCGGCGAGAGCCCGGTCGCGGTGGCCGGGCCCTCGCGCTGGAGGTGTTCGAGGATGGCCAGCCGGACCGGGTGGGCCAACGCCCGCAACGCCTGCGGCTCGTTGATCTCGAAGTCCCCGTACGGATTCTTGAGAGACATGTTTCGAAAGTAGTCTCTCAGGTCTGCCGAGGCAACCTCCGTCGCTCGGAGCGGGCCGCGACGATCAGGCGACGCCCAACCTGGCCAACGGCTCGACCAGCTCACGCTCCTCGTAGCTGAGGTGCGACAACAGGGCGTCGGTCAGCAGATCCACCGCCGCCCGCAGGCCGGCGAGCCCGTCCGGAGACCCGACGTACGCGACCAGAGCCCTGTCGACACCCTCCAACACGTCGTGGATGACGTGATGCTCCTGCTCCAGCCGGTCCACGACCGGGCCGAGCCGGGGGTCGTGCGCCCGCAGCCGGGGGAAGAACGACTGGTCCTCGATGGTGTGGTGAGTGGTGACGATGCGGCAGTACGACTCGCAGTAGACGCCGAGCGTCCACCGGTTCTGCCGCATCGTCATCGTGTTGATGTGCGACCGGGCCGCGCCGGCGTCGATCTCCCCGGCCGCGACCTGCTCGATCAGGTCGTGGATCTGGGCCAGCTCGGCGCGCAGGCCGTCGTGGATCTGCACCAGATGCGCACCGGTGGCCTGCTCCTGCGGCGTGTAGGTGCGATCCGGGTCCGGCGCCGGCCCGGTCGGTCGGGTCGACTCGTCCCAAACCTGCTGGTCGCTGCGCCGTACCCCGTCGTCGGGGGTCGGCACGACGGCGAACGCGCCGCCGGTCACTGTCGCGCGGCTCGCCCGTACCGGAGGGGCGACACGCCGCTCCGACGCCGGTTCCGGCGCACGCTCCGGCACTGCGCCACGATCACGCACCGCCGCGTCTCCGCCGTGCTCCGGTGCCGCGCCACGATTACGCACCGCCGCGTCCCTGCCGTGCTCCGGTGCCGCGCCACGGTCGCGTTCGGCCGCGACCAACTCGCGGACGGCGGGGGCTACCTCGCCTGCGAACCGGCGCAGGTCGTCGGGGTCGTCGCGCCGAGGATGAAGGCACTCACGCCCTCACCCAGGGCCAGCTCGGTCAGCTCCTGCACCCACTGCTCGGCGGGTCCGTCCAGCGGACCACTGCCGACGGCCGAGAACTGGCCGGAGATGTTGAGCAGTCGCCGCACGTCCCCGGGCGAGCGGCCGGCCTGCTGCGCGGCGTCGTCGATGATCGCGTTGCCCTTGGTGAGGTCACCGGGTTGGAGGTAGCCCAACGTGGGCAGCCACCCGTCGGCCCGGCGACCGGTGAGCTGGAGCATCCGAGGCTTGTACGCGCCCAGCCACACCGGCACCGCGTGCGCCGGAGCCGGACCGCGCTTGGCGCCCACCACCCGGTAGAACTCGCCGTCGACGCGAACACCACCGCGCGTCCCGGTGTCCCACACCTGCCGGATGACCTCGATGGCCTCCTCCAACGCGCGTACGCCCTGGCCCGGGGTCAATCGTCGGCCACCCATCGCCTCGATGGCCTCCCAGAACGCTCCCGCGCCCAGGCCGAGGCTGATCCGCCCGCCGCTGAGCAGGTCCAGGCTGGCCACGCTGCGGGCGAGCACCGCCGGTGGGCGCAGCGGCAGGTTGGTCACGTTCGCCGCCAGGTGCACGCGACTGGTGCGCGCGGCGACGAAGCTCAGCAACGTCCAGGTGTCGAGGAACGCCGGCTGGTACGGGTGGTCCTGGAAGGTGACCAGGTCCAGCCCGACCTGCTCGGTCAGGACGGCGAGGCCGACCGTGCGCTCCGGATCGCCACCGCCGGGGGTGACGAAGGATCCGAAGACCAGGTCGTGGCCGTAGTCGCTCATCTGCGAGCCTCCCGATTCACACGACGCGTCGGATGATGCGCCATGCCCTGAACCTTATGCCCCTCAGATCATCTGCTGCCAACAAGGTCTGTGTCACTGCGCTATTGTCGTGGCATGACGGGTGCCACCCACCGGCCGGACCGGCCCGATCCGCTCGACGACGACCTGGGCTGGATGCTCGGGATCGTCTTCCGTGGCTACGTCCGGGCAGCCGACCACGCGCTCGCCGACTTCCCCGGCGGCCCACGCGGCTACCAGGTGCTCACCGCCGCGATCAACGGACCGGCCCGCAACCAGGGAGCGATCGCCGAGGAGCTCGGCCTCGACCGCACCGTCCTCACGTACCTCATCGACGACCTGGAAGGGCCCGGGTTCGTCGCGCGTCGGGCGGACCCGGCCGACCGACGCAACCGGCTGATCGACGCCACCGACGCCGGCCGCGTGGCCTGGGAGAAGCGGCGCTCCGCGCTACGGCAGGTCGAGTCGCACCTGCTGGGCGCGCTCGCGCCCGGCGACGCGGCGACGCTGCGGGCACTGCTGCAACAGGTCGCCTGCTCGGCCCAGGCGGCGGACCCGCTGCGTGACCTCTGCGAGGTGGTGGCGCAGGTGCAGCCCGCCCCTGCCACGGCGACGGACCGGTCCGACGACGCGCCCGGACGGGTCAGGCGGACTTCCACCCCCCGAGCCCGCCGCCGCGACTGACGCCCATCAGAAGACCCTGCCCAGCAAGGGTGCCAGCCGTCAGATCCGGGCGCGGGGCAGCCAGCCGAGAAACCGGAGCCGGACCCGGGGCAGCGGCAGCGTGGGCAGGTCCTGGGCGGCGGCGACAAGGCAGGAGCCGAGGTAGACGGCGAGGGCGGCGCGCGCACCGCCGAACTCGGCGAGCAGCTGGCTCTGCTTCGTGGCGCAGGGCCATTCCCGACCACATCCGGTGCAGGTCCAGCTCGGCGGGTTGGGAAGGTGCTCCGGCAGTTTCGCCCGGTGGTACCGACCGACGACGCTGTTGTCCGCACGCACGTCGCGTCGCCGCGGCGCGGGGCCCGCGTTGCGGTGCGTCGGGCGGGCGCTGGGAAGATAGCGCCCGACGGTGCCGAGGAGCACCCCGACGCGGATGAGCGCGTCCGGCCCGACGTGCTGGGCCAACAGAGCGGTCATCAGGTAATGCCCCAGCAGGTCGAAGGCGTCGCGGTCGAGGCGCAGCTCGCGGCAGAGGTCGACGAAGTCCGGTGTGGTCAGGGGCACCCGGTCGTCGAGTGCGCGGTGCAGCACCTCGCGCAGGGCGCTGCCGAGCCGTTGCACCGCGTCACCCTCGCCAAGCCCCAGGCTGTCCTCGTCCGCCACCCGGGCCAGCGCCTCGGCCACGGCCAGCCGAACGACGCGTTCAGGGTCAGTACTGTCCAACGTTCACCCCTCCGTGGGCAGGTCCACCGGGCGGTGGCCCATTCGTCCGCGACCGCCCGTGGTGATCGTGAATAACATTTCGTTGTCGGCCGCACGGGTGGCTAGGACAGCAGACGCAGAACGCGCTGACGGGTTAGCCGGAAAGCGAACTCGACCTGCCGACACGCATCAGCGATTCGCGGGACGACGCAGTCATGGTTGTCGTAGGGTGATATTCCCATCTACAGATATTGCGCCCTCGCCCGCCCGATGGTCAGACCATCTCCGACACCTCGACCGGTCGCCGCCGTCCCGCTCGCGACGTTCCACCGCACCGCACCGCCGGCCACGACAGGGTCGGATCACCGCCGAACACCCCGGCACGTTCCGATCCCGCCGCCGGCACGGTTCACCGCCGGCGGCGCCCGCACCGGACGGAGGCAGCAGCGGATGACGTCAACACCAGTGCAGACCCACCAGTTCGACAGCCGCGACCCGGTGGCCATCCAACAGTTCCTGTCCACGACGTACGACCCGAAACTGCGTGTCCACAGCAGGCACGGCTACCAGCTCAGTCATCACCGCGTCGACGCCGGCCCCTTCGCCCTCGCGACCACCCGCCAGACCGGACATCTCGACATCGACGCCAGCACGCTCAGCGGCCTGGTCGTCGGCAGCAGCCGAACCGCCCGTGTCGATCGCGCCTGCGACGGATCGGCCGACCGGTTCGGGCCCGGTGACGTCTTCCTCGTCACCAGGCCGGAAATGCCGTGCAGCGTACGGTGGCTTCCCGGTGAGGTGGAGCTCTGCGTGCTGGACCTGTCGATCCTGGCGCAGGTGGCCACCACCGCGCCGACCCGGCGGCCCGGTCCGATCCGGTTCACCAACCTGAGTCCCGCCAGCGCGGCCCTCGCCCGCCAGTGGCGCAACACCACCAGCTTCGTCAGCGGTGTGGTGCTGAGCAGTCCCGCCGCCGGAACGCAACCGCTGGTGATCGGCAATGCCGCCCGCATGCTCGCCGCTGCGGCGCTCACCGTCTTTCCCAACACCGCCTTCACCGAACCGACCGCCGCTGACCGGAACGACGCCAGCACCGCCACCCTGCGGCGGGCCATCACATTCCTGGAGGGGCACGCCGACCAGGACATCAGCGCCGCCGACATCGCCGTCGCGTCGCGCGTTTCCCTGCGGGCGGTGCAACTCGCCTTCCGCCGTCACCTCGGCACCACGCCGATGGCGTACCTGCGTCGAATCCGCCTCGATCGCGCGCACCACGACCTGGTGCGGGCCGACCCCCGCCAGGAGACCGTCTCGGCGATCGCCAGTCGGTGGGGCTTCGCCAGCCACAGCAGGTTCACGGCCCGCTACCACGCCAGTTACGGCGTACCGCCGCGCGAGACGCTGCACGCCTGAGCCACACGGTTGAAGGAGATCACCGGGTCGCGGTGAGCAAGGGCGAGCCCCAGGTTTACGGCACACAGGTCCGGACGGTCCCGCCCCGACGACTCCGACCGGGGACGAGTCGGGTGTCGAGCGGCGTCGGGCCGAGGCGGGCCTGCCCACACCGGCCAGCTACCTGGCCGAGATGACCACGATCTGCGCGCAGGACAACACCTAGCTCCGGTCGCGCTCGCGGGTGTCGCGGGCGGCCTGCACCTCGGGCACCGATGCCTCCAGCAGGTCGGCGAGGCCGCGTAGTTGTTCGGCGACCCGAGCGCCGAGGGGCGTCAGCGAGTATTCGACGCGGGGTGGGATCGCGGTGAGCACCTCGCGGGTGAGCATGCCGTCACGTTCGAGTGTCTGCAGGGTCTGGGAGAGCATCCGCTCGCTGACCCCGTCGATCCGGCGACGCAGGGCGTTGAACCGGTAGCGACCCTCGCCGAGCGCCAACAGGGCCAGCGAGGCCCACTTCGAGGTGACGTCCTCGAAGGCCGCCCGGGAGGTGCACCCTCGGGCGAAGACATCGCTGACGAATTCCTGGGTAGGCCCCGCCGGGTCCTGGGCGGGCATGTCGCTCACCTCACCAGCCTACCTCACGGTTACTCGAAGATAGTGCTGTAGATTCGTAAGTGCATGCAGAATTGACACCACGCATCGGAGGTTCCCATGCCCACCTACGCCGTGACCGGCGCCACCGGCCGCCTGGGCCGCCTGGTGATCGGGCAGTTGCTCGACAGCGGCGTACCGGCCGCCGAGATCGCCGCCATCGTCCGCAGCCCGGAGAAGGCCGCCGACCTGGCCGCGCGCGGGGTCGAGATCCGTAAGGCGAACTACGACGACCCGTCGACCCTGCCCGGCGCCGTAGCCGGCGTACGCCGTCTGCTGCTCATCTCCGGCGACACCCCCGGTCAGCGCGTCCCGCAGCACACCGCGGTCGTCGACGCCGCCAAGCTCGCCGGGGTCGAACGGCTGGTCTACACCAGCATCCTGAAGGCGGACTCCACCACGAACCCCCTCGCCCCGGAGCACAAGGCCACCGAGGAGGTCCTCGCCGCGTCCGGCCTGACCTACACAGTGCTGCGCAACGGCTGGTACACCGAGAACTACACCGACCAGCTGCCGCAGTACCTGGGGTCCGGCACCATCCTCGGCGCCACCGGCGGCAGCAAGATCTCCGCCGCGACCCGGGCCGACTACGCGGCTGCCGCGGTGGCCGCGCTGACCCGCGAGGAGGCCGGCAACGCCGTCTACGAGCTGGGCGGCACCCCGTTCACCTTCGACGAGCTCGCCGAGGCCGTCACGGAGGTGACCGGCACCCCGGTCGCCCACCGAGACCTGTCCGCCGCCGAGCTTGCCTCGGCGCTGGAGAACGTCGGCCTCGACGCGGGCACGGCCGGATTCGTCGCCGCACTCGACAACTCGATCGCGATCGGCGAGCTGGTGACCGACAGCGACGACCTCAGCCGTCTGATCGGGCGCCCGAGCACCCCGCTGCGTGACGCCATCCGGGCCGCGCAGGCCTGACCTTGGCCATCGGCCACAGCGATCCCGGCGGGCGGCGGGACGGGCGTCCCGTCGCCCGCCGGAGCACCGGGGCCGACCGCCCCGCGCCGACTACTCGCCCTCGTCCTGCTCCTCGGTGAGCAGACCTCGCAGGGGCCGCTCGACGAGTTCGGCCCCTCGCGCGACGCCTCCCACATTGATTGATCTTGGCTAGGGTGGTGGGCATGCCCGAACACCATCCGCACCGCCACCACGACGGCCGGAGGTGGGCCCCCGCCACGGCCCCGGCGCGCCCGATCGAGCCGGCCGGCTGGTGAGCGACGCACCCGCGCCCGCCCAGCGAGGCGGGCCGGGCACACCTTCACCCCACCGATCCGGTTGGGCCGCCCGCTGCGCTCGCCTCTCCCGGTCGCGCCCCTTCGAGATCGCCATCGTCGTGGTCATCCTTGCCAACGGGATCGTGCTCGGCCTGGAGACCTACGACGACCTCAGCCCGGCCGGCACGGCACTGCACTGGCTGGAGTTGTTCTTCCGCGCCGTCTTCGTCGTCGAGATCGGCGTCCGACTCGCTGCGTACGGCAGACGTCCGCAGGACTTCTTCCGGCACGGCTGGAACGTCTTCGACTTCGTGGTGATCGCCGCCATCTTCATACCGGGCCTGCACGGCGACCCGGCACTGTTGCGGGTCGTGCGGGTCGCCCGCATGGTCCGGCTGGTGCGGTTCTCGCCGGGCCTGCGGACCATCGTCTCCGCGCTGTGGCGCAGCCTGCCCGGCGTCACCGGCTTCCTCGCCCTGGCGGTGGTGACGCTCTACGTGTACGGCATGGCCGGCTGGCTGATCTTCGGCAACAGGTACCCGGAAGAGTACGGCGACATCGGCCGGTCGCTGCTGACGTTGTTCGTGCTGTTGTCGTTGGAGACGCTGCCGGGCCTCATCGAGCAGGGTATGGCCATCTCGCCGTGGACCCTGCTCTACTACGTCAGCTACGTGGTCGTCACCGTCAACCTGCTGCTCAACATCCTCATCGCGGTCATCGTCAACTCGATGGAGGAGGCGCGCCGGTTGGAGATGACCGAGCGGTTGGCCCCCGACTACGACGAGGACGGCGACGGCGTACCGGACGAGGTGGACCGCATCGCGCTGACCCAACGGCTGGACGACCTGCGGGCGGTCATCGCCGAGTTGGAGCGGGAGTTGCGGATCGACCGGGAGGACGGGCACGGCCGGCCACACCGGGACGGCGCGCGTACCAGAGGGTGATCCGACACTCGCGCTGCGTACTCCGTTTCGGATAGTGTCGGCGGCGGTCCCACCGCCTCGGCCGAAGGGGCACCAGCATGACGACCACTGTCGACAGTGCTCAGTCCACCGCCGACGTCGCCGACCGGCTCGGTGCCGTCATCGCCGAGGTGATCCGTCCGCAGGCGGCGTCGGTCGACCGGGATGGTGTCTTCCCCCGGCCGGGTGTCGACGCGCTCGCCGCGGCCGGTCTGCTCGGCCTGGCCTCCTCCACCGAGGTCGGCGGCGGCGGCCACGGCATACGGACGGTCGCCGAGGTCGTCGAACGGCTGGCCGCCGAGTGCGGTTCCACCGCGATGGTGGTGCTCATGCACTACGCGGCGACCGCCGTGATCGAGGCACACGGCCCGCGCGAGGTCCGCGCGGCCATCGCAACCGGCGGTCACCTCAGCACCCTGGCCTTCTCCGAGTACGGGTCACGCAGCCACTTCTGGTCACCCACCGGCACCGCGACCACCACCGACGACGGTAGCGTCCGCCTCGACGCCCGCAAGAGCTGGGTCACCTCGGCCGGCGAGGCCACCAGCTACGTCTGGTCGAGTCTCCCGGTGACCGCCGACGGCCCGATGACGCTGTGGCTCGTGCCTGCCGACAGCCCCGGCCTGACCGTCGCCGGTGAGTTCGACGGGCTCGGCCTGCGCGGCAACGGCTCCCGGCCGATGACCGCCGACGGGCTCCGGGTCCCGTCGTCGGCCATGCTGGCGGCCGACGGCGCGGGGCTCGACACCGCGCTCGGCGCGGTCCTGCCCTGGTTCCTGGTGCTCAACGCCGCGTTCTGTCTCGGTCTCGCCGACAGCGCGGTCGCCGAGGCGGGCCGCCACCTCACCGCGACCACGCTCGCACACACCGGCACCGCCCTGCGCGACGCTCCGGTCACCCGCCGGGACCTCGCCCGACTGATGATCCGCACCGACGCGCTGCGTGCCTTCCTGGGTGACACCCTCACCGCTCTGGAAACCGGCCGGGACGACGCGATGCTGCGCGTGCTGCAGGTCAAGGCGCTCGCCGGCGAGACCGTCGCCGAGGTGACCGACGGCGCGATGCAGCTCTGCGGTGGCAGCGCGTTCCGCAAGGAGTTGGGTCTCGAGCGTCGTTTCCGCGACTCGCGCGCGGCCCGGGTGATGGCGCCCACCACCGACGCGCTGCACGACTTCGTCGGTCGGGTCGCCACCGGCCTGCCGCTGCTCGACGAGGCGAACCGCTGATGCCGGTGCCCGGCGTCGTGATGGGCGCTGTCGCGTACGACCCCAAGGTGGTGACCATCTGGGAGGGTTTCCGTGCGTGGCTGCGCGGACGCGGCCTGGACTTCGACTTCGTCCTCTACTCGCACTACGAGCGGCAGGTCGAGGATCTCGTCGCCGGGCGGATCGACGCGGCGTGGAACTCCCCCCTGGCCTGGCTGCGCGCCGAACGACTGGCGGGCGCCAACGGCACGACAGTGCGCGCGCTGGCCATGCGCGACACCGACCAGGACCTCACGTCGGTCGTGGTGGTCCGGGCCGACTCGCCGGTGCATTCCGCCGCGGACCTGGCCGGGATGACGGTCGCCGTCGGAGCGGTGGACAGCCCTCAGGCGACGTTGATTCCGCTGGCTCACCTCGCGGCGGCCGGGGTCGCTGTCGACGTACGCCGCTTCGATGTCGGCGTCGGTCTGCACGGCGACCACATCGGTGGTGAGCGCGACGCCGCCCGCGCCCTGACCGCCGGCGAGGTCGACGCCGCCTGCATGATCGACGCCAACCACCTGGCGTTCGTCCGGGAGGGCACACTGCCGCCCGACGGCACCCGGATCATCGCGCAGACAGCGCCCTACGACCACTGCAACATGACGGTCCGTGGTCCGGAGACCGCCGGGGTCCGGCTCCTCGGTTCGCTGCTGCTCGGCATGTCGTACACCGATCCGCAGGTGCGTCCGCTGCTCGACCTGGAGGGGCTGACGGCCTGGAAGGACGGCCGCGCCACCGGGTACGACGCCCTGACCGGGGCGGTCGACGCCATCGGCTTCTACTCCCCCGACGGGCGGGTGACGGCCTCGGACTACCGGCCGTGAACGCCACACCGGTCGCCCAGGTCGACCTCGGCGACCTGGGTTTCGGCCGGGGCGCGCACCTGCTCGTGCAACGCGCCCTGGCCGGGCTGCCGCCCGGCGGCCGGTTGGCGGTCGCCGGCCGCGACCCGGCGTTGCGCGTACACCTGCCCGCCTGGTGTCGTGGCCGGGGCCATCGGGTCGAGTCGCCCGCGCGTGACGACCGGAGCGACCTGGTCGCGGTGATCGTGCGGGGTACGGCGGACGACGACCGTTGGTTCGGCGCAGAGCGGGCCGGGCCAGCCCTGCCGACGCCGCTCAGCAGCCGCCCGCCGGCGCGGTGGGGGCTGGGTGCTCGGGGCGCGCTGCTGGAAGCCGGTGGCCCCGAGGCCCGGTTCGACCTGGACGACCGTGACCTGGTGTGGGCCGACGTCGCTCCGCACCTCTACGCCCAGGCGGCGGCGCGACAGTGGGACCCGCAGACCGCAGTGCCCTGGGACGATCCGTTCACGCTGCCGGCCGACGTGGAGGCCGCAGTGGTCCAGGTGATGACCTACCTGGTCGAGAACGAGCAGGCAGCTCTGGTCGTTCCGGCCCGGTTCGTCGGGCGGATCCACCCGCACTTCCGCGAGGTGGTGCAGCTCCTCGCGGTGCAGATGGCCGACGAGGCCCGGCACATGGAGGTGTTCGGCCGGCGGGCGCTGCTGCGGGGCACCGAGTTGGGCACGTCGTCGGCCGGTGGGCGGCAGTCGCTGTTCACGCTCGTCACGGAGTCGGACTTCGCGTTGGCCTCCTTCCTGCTGTCCGTGCTCGGGGAGGGCAGCTTCGTCGACCTGCTCTCGTTCCTGCACCGGTTCGCGCCGGATCCGGTGACCCGCCGGATCTGCTGGCTCGCCATGCAGGACGAGCGCCGGCACGTGGTGTTCGGCATGGCCCACCTGGAGCATCAGGCACAGCTCGACCCGCTGCTGCGCGACCGGCTGCGGGCGGCCATCCACCGTCGCCACGACGCTCTCGCCGACACGGCCGGTCTCAACGCGGACGTCTTCGACGCGCTGGTGGTGCTCGCCGCGGGTGGTTGGCACCCCGCCGAGGTGTCGGCCGGCTTCGACCGGGTGCAGGCCCTGCAACGGGCGATGGACCAGGGGCGCCAGCGCCGGCTGGTACGCCTGGGTTTCCCGCCCGACGAGGCCGCCGCGCTCTCGGCCCTGCACACCCGCAACTTCATGTAGGCGCGACCCCCGCGCACGACGTGTCGTGCGCGGGCCGGTCGTCTCGGAACGCCAGAACCGTGACCACTGTCATCCCGCAGTACCGTGGAACAGCCATGGACAGGAACTCCGACGCGGTCCGCGAGGAACTGGTGCGGCTACGCGCACAGACCGAGGCGCAGGTCGCCGCCCTGGACGGCGACCTGCGCAGCCTCTTCGAGGCGTCCCGGGCGTCGAACGCCGACGACGAACACGACCCCGAGGGCAGCACGATCGCCTTCGAACGCGCACAGCTCAGCGCCGTACTGGACGCGGCGCGCCGCCGGCTGGCGGAGCTGGACGTCGCGCTGGCACGGGTCGAGGACGGCAGCTACGGCGTGTGCGAACGGTGCTCTCGTCCCATTCCCGCCGAGCGGCTGGTCGCCCGCCCGTCGGCGCGTACCTGCGTGGCCTGCGCCAGCCGACGGTGACGGCCCGGGCCGGTCAGGTGATGGTGGGGCTGCGCCGCTCCATGAGGACCACGTCACGCCAGCGTCCGTGGTGGCGACCGACCCGCTCGCGTACGCCGACCACCCGGAACCCGGCCCGCTCGTGCAGTGCCAGGCTGGCGCCGTTCTCCGGGAAGACCCCGGACTGGATCGTCCAGATGCCGGCCGCCTCGGTGGAGGTGATCAGCGCATCCAGCAGCAGTCGGGCGACGCCACGGCCCTGGGCGGCCGGGTCCACGTAGACGGAGTGCTCGACCACACCTGCGTAGACCTCCCGGGTCGAGATCGGCGAGACCGCGACCCAGCCGACGACCGCGCCGGGGCGGTCGACGGCCACGAACCGGTGCGCGCTCAGACGCGCGGCGTCGAACGCCGACCAGGTCGGCGCGGTGACCTCGAAGCTGGCGTTGCCGGCGTCGAGACCGGCCTGGTAGATGGCCAGGACCCGATCGGCGTCGGCGTCGGTCATCGGTCGGACGGTGACGTCGACCATCAGCGGGCTCCCCTCCCGGCGTAGACGGCGCGATCGCCGAGCTCCTCCTCGATGCGGATGAGCTGGTTGTACTTGGCCGTGCGGTCCGAGCGCGACAGCGAGCCGGTCTTGATCTGGCCGCAGCGTACGCCCACGGCCAGGTCGGCGATGGTGGTGTCCTCGGTCTCGCCGGAGCGGTGCGACATCACCACCCGGTACCCCGCCCGGTGGGCGGCGTCGACAGTCGCGAGGGTCTCGGTGAGCGTGCCGATCTGGTTGACCTTCACCAGGATCGCATTGGCGTAACCGCCCTCGATCCCGTCGCGCAGCCGGTCGACGTCGGTGCAGAACACGTCGTCGCCGACCAACTGCACCCGCTCCCCCGCCAGTGCCGTCAGCCGCTGCCAGCCGGCGATGTCGTCCTCGGCCATCGGGTCCTCGACCGAGCTGATCGGGTACCGGGAGACCAGGTCGAGCAGGTGGTCGACGTGCTCCTCGACGGTGCGCTCGCGCCCCTCGCCCGCGTAGGCGTAGACGCCGTCGCGGTAGAACTCCGAGCTGGCCGGGTCGAGGCAGATCGTGATGTCGGCGCCGGGCTGGTAGCCGGACTCCTCGACGGCGCGCAGCACGAAACCCAGCGCCTCGTCGGCGGTCGTGAAGGCCGGTGCGAACCCGCCCTCGTCGCCGACGTTGGTGTGGTGACCGGCCGCGGCGAGCGATGCCTTCAGGGTGTGGAAGACCTCCGAGCCCATCCGGACCGCCTCGGCGAAGCTCTGCGCTCCGACCGGGGCGATCATGAACTCCTGGAAGTCGAGTGGGTTGTCGGCGTGCGCGCCACCGTTGACGATGTTCATCATCGGCACCGGCAGCAGGCGGGCGCCGACGCCACCCACGTAGCGGTAGAGCGGCTGGCGGTGCGCTGCCGCCGCGGCCTTCGCCGCCGCCAGGGACACCGCGAGGATCGCGTTGGCGCCCAGTCGCCCCTTGTCCTTCGAACCGTCGAGATCGATCATCGTCTCGTCGATCAACGCCTGGTCCTCGGCGTCGAGCCCGCGCACCGCGTCGGCGATCTCGCCGTTGACGGCGGCGACCGCCGTGGTGACGCCCCTGCCGTGGAAGCGGGCGGGGTCGCCGTCGCGCAGTTCGACCGCCTCGTTCGCCCCGGTCGACGCCCCGGACGGTACGGCCGCCCGGCCGACCGAGCCGTCGCTGAGTTCCACGTCGGCCTCCACGGTCGGGTTGCCCCGGCTGTCGAGGATCTGCCGAGCACGCACCCGATTGATTGCCGTCATCACACACTCCCTGGTCACACTGGCTTTTCGCAGCCAGACTGGCAGGAAACGGCGGTGCTGGCACCGCGACGATCGACACGTTGACCCGTACCCCAGGGTGCGGGTTTAGGGTCGCGGGATGCGGGTGGGTGAGCTGGCACGACGGACCGGGACCACGGTCCGGGCACTGCGGTACTACGAGTCGGCCGGGCTGGTCGTGCCCCGGCGGCTCGGCAACGGCTACCGCGAGTACGACCCGATCGCGGTGCGGTTGGTGGCACAGATCCGCGAGCTGATGGCGCTCGGTCTGACCGTCGAGGAGACCCGGCCGTTCGTCGAGTCGATCGCCGGTGGCGCCGACGACACCGACGTGTGTGCGGCGGCGGTGGCGACGTACCGCAGCACCATCACCACCCTCCAGGAGCGGATCGGCAGGCTGACCGCCCAGCGGGACGCGCTGGACGCGCGCCTGGACGCGGCAGCGACCCAGGTCATACCCGGCGGTGGCGAGGTCGGGGGCGACCCCGCCGCGCTGGTCGGCACCAGCCTGCCGGCGCTGTCGTTCTACGGCACCGACGGCCGCCCGGTCGACCTCGGCGCGCTCGGCGTCGGGCGCACCGTCATCTTCGTGTACCCGCTGACCGGGCGGCCGGGCGTCGACCTGCCCAACGGGCTGCTGGAGGTGCACGGCGCCCGGGGCAGCACCGAGCAGGCCGCCTGGTTCCGCGACCACCACGCGGAGCTCCGCGCGGCCGGTGCCGCCCGGGTGTACGGCCTGTCCGCGCAGTCGACCGGGTACCAGCGGGAACTCGCCTACCGGCTGCGGCTGCCCTACCCGCTGATTCCCGACCCGAGGTTGACCCTGGCCACCGCGCTGCGCCTGCCGACCCGCACGGCGGGCGACATGACGCTCTACGAGCGGTTGACCCTGATCATCGCCGACGGCGTGGTGGAGCACGTCTTCCACCCGATTCCGGACCCGGCGTCGCACCCCCTGCACGTGATGCGATGGCTCACCAAGCGACGCCGGGCCCCCGGACCGGTCGCCGCCTAGAAATCGTCGTCGAAGGCGACAGTGCCGCTCACCCCGACCTGGTACGCCGACACCCGGCGCTCGAAGAAGTTGGACAGCTCCTGCACGTCCTGCAACTCCATGAAGGCGAACGGGTTGCTCGACCCGTAGTGCGCGGCGATGCCGAGCTGAGCGAGCCGGCGGTCGGCGACGTGCTGGAGGTACTCCCGCATGTCGGCCAACGTCAGGCCCGGCACGCCGTGGCCCAGCAGGTCCTCGGCGAACTGCACCTCGCACTCGACGGCCTCGGTGAGCATCTGCCGCACCTGCTCGGCGAGGTCGTCGTCGAACAGGTCCGGCTCCTCGGCGCGAACGGTGTCCACCACGTCGAACGCGAACGCCATGTGCATGGACTCGTCGCGGAACACCCAGTTGGTACCCGAGGCGAGCCCGTGCAGCAGGCCACGGGAGCGCAGGAAGTAGACGTACGCGAACGCGCCGTAGAAGAACAGCCCCTCGATGCAGGCGGCGAAGCAGATCAGGTTGAGCAGGAACGTCCGACGGTCCTCCCGGGACCGCAGCTCCCGCAGGTCGTTCAGCGAGTCGATCCAGCGAAAGCAGAACTCGGCCTTGCGACGGATCGAGGGGATGTTCTCGATCGCCGCGAAGGCCTCGAACCGCTCGGTCTCGTCGGGCACGTACGTGTCGAGCAGGTTGAGGTAGAACTGGACGTGCACGGCCTCCTCGAACAGCTGCCGGGACAGGTAGAGCCGACCCTCGGGGCTGTTGACGTGCTGGTAGAGGTTGAGCACCAGGTTGTTCGCGACGATCGTGTCGCCGGTGGCGAAGAACGCCACCAGACGGCTGACCAGGTGCCGCTCGGCCGGTGACAGCTTGTCCAGGTCGGCGAGGTCGGCGTGCAGGTCGACCTCCTCGACCGTCCAGGTGTTGCGGATGGCGTCACGGAAGCGGTCGAAGAAGTGTGGGTAGCGCATCGGGCGGAGGGTGAGGTCCATCCCGGGGTCGAGCAGCATGTGCGTGGTCCTCGTGTCGGTGGTGCGGGCGTCGGTGGTGGTGGTGTCGGCGGGGGTCACTGGCAGGCCTCGCACGACTCGGGGTTCTCCAGCGAGCAGGCCAGCGCGTCCGCGTCGAGGGCGACGGGCGCGACGGCTACGGGCGCGACGGCGCTGACGGTGGCCTGCTGGATCCGCGTCGCCGGCCGTGAGCGCAGGTAGTAGGTGGTCTTCAGCCCGGCCTTCCAGGCGTACAGGTACATCGAGGAGAGCTTGCCGATGGTCGGCGCGGCCAGGAAGAGGTTCAGCGACTGGGACTGGTCGATGAACGGGGCACGGGCGGCGGCCAGGTCGATCAGCGCCCGCTGCGGCAGCTCCCACGCGGTACGGAACAACTCGCGGACGCCGGCCGGCAGCTCGGCGATGTCCTGCACCGACCCCTCGGCCCGCTTGATCGCCGACCGGATCCGGTCGGTCCACAGCCCTCGGGCCTTTAACTCGCGGACCAGAGCGGTGTTGACCTGGAGGAACTCCCCGGACAGGGTCTCGCGCTTGAACAGGTTCGACACCTGCGGCTCGATGCACTCGTAGCACCCGGCGATCGAGGCGATGGTCGCGGTCGGGGCGACGGCCACCAGCAGCGAGTTACGCAGCCCGTGCGCCGCGACCCGTTCCCGCAGCGCGTCCCACCGGGCGGTCTGCGTACCCTCGACACCCCACAGGTCGGGCTGCAACTGGCCCCGCGCGGCCCGGGTCTGCGGGTACGTCGGGTGCGCGCCGAACTGTCGCGCCAGGTCGGCGGAGGTCTCCAGCGCGGTCAGGTACAGCTCTTCACTGACCCGGGTGGACAGCTCCCGGGCGGCCGGCGAGTCGAACGGCAGCCGCAGCGCGAAGAAGACGTCCTGCAGGCCCATCAGCCCGAGCCCGACGGGCCGCCAGCGGGGGTTGCTCGCCGCCGCCTGCGGGGTCGGGTAGTAGTTGATGTCGATCACCCGGTCGAGGAAGGTCACCGCGGTACGCACCGTGGCGCGCAGCCGCTCCCAGTCGATGCCACCGTCGACCAGGTGGGCGGCGAGGTTCACCGAACCCAGGTTGCACACGGCCGTCTCGGCGTCGCTGGACACCTCGACGATCTCGGTGCAGAGGTTGGACAGGTGCACCACGTTGCCCGGCTCGGCGGTCTGGTTGCACAGCCGGTTCGACGCGTCCTTGAAGGTCATCCACCCGTTGCCGGTCTGGGCCAGGGTGCGCATCATCTTCCCGTACAGCTCGCGCGCCGGGACCTGCCGCACGTAGCGACCCTGCGCCTCGGCCTCCCGGTACGCGGCGTCGAACCGCTCCCCCCACAGGTCCGGCAGCTCGGGAACCTCGTGCGGGTCGAACAGCGACCACATCTCGTCGGCCTCGACCCGGCGCATGAACTCGTCCGGAACCCAGTTGGCCAGGTTCAGGTTGTGGGTGCGGCGGGCGTCCTCGCCGGTGTTGTCCCGCAGTTGCAGGAACTCCTCGATGTCCGGGTGCCACGGCTCCAGGTAGACGCACGCCGCGCCCTTGCGCCGGCCGCCCTGGTTGACCGCGGCGACGCTGGCGTCCAGCGTGCGCAGCCACGGCACGATCCCGTTGGACTGCCCGTTGGTGCCGCGGATCAACGCGCCCCGGGACCGGACCCGGGAGTACGCGATGCCGATGCCGCCGGCGAACTTGGACAGGTTGGCGACCTGGGCGTACCGCGCGTAGATCGAGTCCAGCTCGTCGAGCGGCGAGTCGACCAGGTAGCAGGAGGACATCTGGGTGTGCTGGGTGCCGGAGTTGAACAACGTCGGTGAGCTGGGCAGGTAGGCCAGGCTGGACATCAGCCGGTAGAAGCCGACCGCCTCGTCCGGCGTGCGGGACAGGCCGCAGGCCACCCGCAGCAGCCAGTACTGCGGGGTCTCCAGCACCAGCCGGCTGGTGGGGTGACGCAGCAGGTACCTGTCGTACACCGTGCGTAGCCCGAAGTACTCGAAGCGCCGGTCGCCGTCCACGTCGACGGCGTCGTCCAGCACGCCGGCGTGTGCGGCGACGAACGCTGCGGTGTCGTCGCCGATCAGGCCCTCGGCGTGGCCGACCCGGATCGCCGCGCTGAACGAGGCGATGCCCTGGCGACGCACCTCCTTGTCGACGTACCCGGCCAGCAGCCGGGCGGCGAGGCGCGAGTACTGCGGCTCCTCACCGATCATCTCGGCCGCCGTCTGGATGGACAGCCGGTCCAGTTCGGCCGTCGTCGCGCCGTCGTACAGGCCGCTGATGGTGCGGGTGGCGACGCGCATCGGGTCGACGTCGGTCAGGTCGTCGGCCCATCGCTCGACCGCCCGGACGATCTTGTTCACGTCCACGGGCTCGGTGGCCCCGTCGCGCTTGCGGACCTGCATAGGCGTCCGCCGCAGGGCGGCGTCGGCGCTGGCCGGGACTACCTCGGTGACTGTCACCACTCGCTCCTCGGAGTTCGAGACCTGGTGGTCCGGACGCGAGGAGACAGACACCGACGGACGCCACACCGGTACGGCGTGGGTCGGGTGGCGTCAGCCGTCCCACGCGGCCTCGGACCGCCGCCCACCCGGGTGCGGGTACGCGGCGCGCTGGCAGGTCTTCGGACTCGTGGGCGCGACCGGGTTGGCCGGTCTCCTACTGGCCGTCGCTTCCCAGACCGCTTGGTGGCCCAGTGCTGATGACGGCTGTCGTTCCCACTCACCGCTGCGGGACAGTCCCGGATTTCCACCGGGTTCCCTCTTGCCTCGACCGCGCCGGATGAGCGGCCGAACCAGCTGCGCTCGACACCATATATAGGGATGCAGCGGTTGTCACACCCCACATGTCGGTGTCGGCGTGTCGACGGCCGAGCGGTGACGACCGTCACCCGACCGCACCTCCTCTCGCGACCTCGTCGTGCCGTCCGCGGCCGGCACCGGCAGTCCGGGGCCGGGTGGTATGCGGCAGCGATCCACAGAGGTGTGATGTATAGAGTCCACAGAGGTAAGGAACGTTGCCCATAATTCGCCGTCGATGTGCCCATCCGGAATGAACATCCAATCTTCAGAACCCCACCCGACCGCCGACGCCGGCCCCTACCGCTCCGCCTCGGGGGCCCTTGTCGTCAGCGGCCCAGTCCGGATCAGAAACGTCGGATGTTTGCACCGAGCGGGTGATCGACGTCGTTGACGCACCTGATCCAGCCTCCGTATACTCCGAATGATCATCTGATCTTTGGCCTAGCTGGGCGAGGAGCGCATGCCGCAGATCACTGCCGTCACCGTCGAGGACGTCCGCTTCCCCACCTCACTGACCGCTGACGGGTCAGACGCCATGAACAAGGACGGCGACTACTCGGCGGCCTATGTCGTCCTACACACCGACGGCACCGACAGCGTGGGCGCGCCGCTCGCGGGCCACGGCCTGACCTTCACCATCGGTCGGGGCAACGACATCGTCGCCGCCGCGGCGGTCCACCAGGCACAGAACCTCGTGGGTCTGGACGTGGCGACGATGGCCGCCGACATGGGGGCGGTCTACCGCCTCCTCACGTCCGACTCGCAACTGCGCTGGCTCGGGCCCGAGAAGGGCGTCGTCCACCTCTCGCTCGCGGCCGTGCTGAACGCCTCGTGGGATCTGGTCGCCCGGCTCGCCGACAAGCCGTTGTGGCGCCTGCTGGTGGACATGTCCCCCGAGCAACTCGTCGACATCGCGGACCTGCGCTACCTGTCCGACGCGCTGACCCGGGACGAGGCACTGGCCATCCTGCGGGCCAAGGAGAGCACCAAGGCCGACCGCCTCGCCGAGCTCGACCGGACCGGCTACCCCGCCTACACCACCTCGGCCGGCTGGCTCGGCTACGGCGACGACAAGCTGCGCCGGTTGTGTCAGGAAGCGGTCGACAGCGGCTACGGCTACGTCAAGCTCAAGGTGGGCGCCAACCTCGACGACGACATCCGCCGGTGCGCGATCGCCCGGGAGATCCTCGGCCCGGACCGCAACCTGATGATCGACGCCAACCAGGTGTGGGACGTCGGCCAGGCCATCGAGTGGGTCACGGCCCTCGCCCGGTTCACGCCGCTGTGGATCGAGGAGCCGACCAGCCCGGACGACATCCTGGGCCACGCGGCCGTCCGCCGGGCCGTCGCCCCGATCGGCGTCGCCACCGGCGAGCACTGCCACAACCGGGTGATGTTCAAGCAACTGTTCCAGGCCGGAGCCATCGACTTCTGCCAACTGGACACCGGCCGACTGGCCAGCATCAACGAGATCGTCGCCGTGCTGCTCCTCGCCGCGAAGTTCGACATCCCGGTCTGCCCGCACGCCGGCGGCGTCGGGCTGTGCGAGATGGTCCAACACGTGTCGGTGCTCGACTACGTCGCGGTGTCGGGAGATCTCACCAACCGGGTCACCGAGTTCGTCGACCACCTGCACGAGCACTTCACCGACCCGTGCGTCATCCGCGACACCGGCTCGGGCAGCGGTTACGTCCTGCCGGACCAGCCCGGCTACTCCACCCGGATGCGCACCGAGTCGATCGCGCTCTACCGGTTTCCGGACGGCCACTACTGGGCGGCGGCAGACCCGACTACCGTGTCATCTCCGGAGGCGGCGTACGTGATCGCGGGTGGGAAGGCCACCCCCGCCGGCCGCTAGGGGGATCATGTCTCGCACTGACGAAGTGGTCAACGGCATCAAGCGGATGATCCTGGACGGAAAGTTCAAGCCCGGGGACCGACTGCCGATCGAGAAGGACCTCGCCGAGTCGCTCGGCGTCTCCCGCGGCTCGCTGCGCGAGGGGATGTCGGCCCTGTCGATCCTCGGGATCGTCAACATCCGTCAGGGCGACGGCACCTACGTCACCAACCTCGACGCGCCACAACTGCTGGCCCCGATGGGCTTCGTGGTGGACTTCCAGGGTCAGGGCGACCCGCGGCACATCCACACCGTCCGGCGGCTGCTGGAGTGCGAGGCAGCCCGGCTGGCCGCGACCAGGATCACCGACGAGGCCCTCGCCCAGGCGGGGGAACTCCTCGACGAGGCGGCCCGGATGGTCGGCCAGAAACCGCAGGACCACGAACGCATCCTCGAGATCGACATCGCCTTCCACCGGATCATCGCCGTGCACGCCGAGAACCCGGTTCTGGTCGGCTTGATCGAGGCCTTCGCCGGACGCACCATCCGCGGGCGGCTCTGGCGGAGCCTGCACGAGGAGGGCGCGGACCGGCGTACCCATGACGAACACGTGGCGATCCTGAAGGCCCTGGTGGCCCGCGATCCGGAGCGGGCCCGCACCCGGATGGCCAACCACCTGATCGGTGTGGAGGAGTCCCTGCTGGGGTCGCCCGACGACGCGGACGCGACCACCGAGACGACACGCTCCTGACCGTCGCCCCTCACGGCTGCACGTCGAGCAGCCCCGCCTCGTACAGCGCCACCCAGAGCTGGTCCGGGACGTCGGCGTCGAAGCGGCGCAGGGTCTCGGTCACCTGGACCGCGTTCCGTACGCCGACCACCGTCGAGACCACGGCCGGGTGCCGACGGACGAACGCCAACGCCGCCTGGGGCAGCGTGACTCCGTACGCCTGGCAGACCCGGGCGATCCGGCGGGCCTGACCGACCACCTCCACCGGCGCCCGCTGGTAGTTGTAGGCGGCGTCGCTCGGCGGCAGGTCCCGGGCCAGCAACCCGGAGTTGTAGGCCCCGGCGATCACCACTCCGACGCGGCGGGCCTGCGCGGCGGGCAACAGGTCGGTCAACGCGCCCTGCTCCAACAGCGTGTACCGGCCGGCGCACATCACCACGTCCACGTCGGTCTCGGCCACGAACCGGGCCAGCATCGCGGACTGGTTCATTCCCGCACCGATCGCGCCGACCACACCCTGCTCGCGCAGCTCCACCAACGCCGGCACCGCCTCGTACGCGGCCTGCTCCCAATGGTCGTCCGGGTCGTGCAGATACACCACGTCGATCCGGTCCAGGCCGGTGCGCCGAAGGCTCGCCTCCACCGAGCGGTGTACGCCGTCGCGGCTGAAGTCCCAGACCCGGCGGTGATCTGCGGGCACGTCGAACCCCTGCGGGTCACGCAGGTGCGCGGTCTCCGGCGAGGGCACGAGCAGCCGACCGACCTTGGTGGACACCACGTACTCGGCACGCGGGCGGGACCGGAGGGCGGCACCCAGACGCCGTTCGGACAGGCCGAGCCCGTAGTGCGGCGCGGTGTCGAAGTATCGGATGCCACCTGCCCACGCGGTGTCCACGGCGGCGGCGAACTCCTCGTCCGACGTCGTCCGGTAGAGGTTGCCGCCCTGCGAGGCACCGAAGCCCAGCGCGCCCAGCCGCAGCGGCGGGCGAGCGGCGTCCAGGGTGGTCCGTCGACCGAGGGGACCTGTCATCGGCCGCGCCAACCGTCGCCGTCGGCCAGGCTGTCCGCCGTCACCGCTCGTCCCGTTCCGCGCTGGTGCTCCCGGTCATCGCTGCGACGAGGTCGTCGGTGGTGACCTCGTCGGCGCGGAGTTGGGCCGCACGGCGACCGAGGCGCAGCACCTCGACCCGGTCGGCGATGTCGAGCACCTGCGGCATGTTGTGGCTCACCAGCACCACCGACATGCCGGCGTCGCGGGCGCGCCGGACGACGTCGAGGACCCGCCCGGTCTGGACCACCCCGAGCGCCGCGGTGGGTTCGTCGAGGATGACCACGTTGGTCGCCCAGATGATGGCGCGGGCCACCGCGACGCACTGCCGTTGCCCACCGGACAACATGGCGATCGGGGTGGTGACCCGCGGGATCCGCACACCGAGTTCGTCGAGGGCCGCGGCGGCGCCCTGCCGCATGGCGCGCTTGTCCAGCAGCCCCAGCCGACCGAGCGGTCCGGAGCGCAGGATCTCCCGGCCGAGATACAGGTTGGCGGCCACGCTGAGGTCGTCGGCGACGGCAAGATCCTGGTAGACCGTCTCCACCCCCGCTCGGCGGGCGTCGACCGGGGTCGAGAACCGCACCGGACGACCACCCACCAGGATCTCGCCCTCGTCCGGCGGGTGCACACCGGAGAGCGTCTTGATCAGAGTGCTCTTCCCCGCGCCGTTGTCGCCGATCAACGCGACGACCTCACCTCGGTGGACCGTGAAGTCGGCTCCACGCAACGCCTCGACGTGTCCGAAGCGCTTGACGATGCCGCGGGCCTCCAGGACCGGCGGGTCCCCGGCGGACGGCAACTCGCCGGCGTCGGCGGTGGCCGTTGGAGTCGCGCCCATCACTGCACCGGAGGGTTGGCGCAGCTGGGCTCGAGCACCGCCTTGATCTCCGCCGAGTCGATGTTCTCCTTGGTGACGAACGTGACGCCGGTGTCGGCCGACGCCAGTGGTGCCTTGTCCCGGAGGTGCTTGACCATCTTGTCGACGCCGAAGTAGCCCATCTTGAACGGGTTCTGCACGACCAGCGCTGAGATCTGACCGCTGCGCAGCCCGGCCACCTCGTCGGGGGCGGCGTCCCAACCGATGATGACCACCTTGCCCGACTTGCCCGCCGCCTGGATGGCCTGCGCGGCGCCGAGCACACTCGGCTCGTTGGCCGCGAAGATGCCCTTGAGGTTGGGGTTGGCGGTGAGGATGTTCTCGGTGACCCGCCGCGCCTCGTTGACGTCACTGCGGCTGGGCTGCTGGCCGACCAGCTTCAGGTTGGGGAACTGGGCGAGGCCGGCCTTGAAGCCGTCGACCCGCTCGGTGTTGGTCTGCGACCCGGGCTGGAACTCGACCAGGGCCACGTCGTGGTTGCCGGGGCCCAACTCGGTGGCAAGCAGCTTCGCCGCCTCGGTCGCCGACGCGCGGTTGTCGGTGGCGAAGAGCGGCACGCCCGACGGCTGCGGGCTGGTGCCGGAGTCGATCATCGCGACCGGGATGTTGGCGGCGAGCGCCTGGTCGGTGGCCGGCGCCAGCGCGCTGGAGTCGGTGGCCGCGTAGACGATGCCGTCGACCTTCTTGGTGACGAAGTTCTGGATCAGGTTGACCTGGCCCTCGACGTCGGTCTCGGTGGTCACCCCGTCCCACTGGACGGTGACGTCCCCCGCGCGCTGCGCGGCACACTCCGCGCCCGCCTTCACCGTGTTCCAGTAGTCGGCTCCGACGGCCTTCGGTACGACGGCGAGCTTCAACGGGCCGCTCGCGTCCTTGGTCGCGCCGTCTCCGCCGTCCCGGACCTCGACGCCGCCGCAGGCGCTGAGCAGTGCGGTGGCCGCGACCGCGGCCAGGATGGCCTGTGCACGCAGGAGGGGCTTGCGCTCCGGTCGGCTGGTGGTGGTGTGTGCCATGGTGTGTGTCCTTCCTCGTTCGGACTCGTGGAATGGCATGTCAACCCCGCGATTCCAGCCGCCGGCGGCGGTACTGGTCGAAGTAGACGGCGGCCCAGATGATCAGGCCGACGATCACCTGCTGGTAGTGGATGCTGATGTCGAGCAGGACGGCCCCGTTGCGCACCAGGGCGATGAGGAAGGCACCGATGATCGTCCCGACGATCCGACCCTGGCCCCCGAAAAGGCTGGCTCCGCCGATGACCGCGGCGGCGATCACGTCGAGCTCCAGCGAGATCCCGTAGTTCGGCTGGCCGGAGTTGACGCGGGAGGCGGCGATCATGCCACCGAGCCCGACCAGCACGCCCGCCAGCACGTACACCCCGGTCAGGTGACGTCCCACCCGGATGCCGGAGCGGCGCGCGGCCTCCAGGTTGGAGCCCATCGCGTAGGTGTACTGACCGAAGCGGGTCTGCGAGAGCAGGAAGGCGACCCCGACGGCCACGAGGACGGTGATCACGACGGCGAACGGAACACCGATGATCTCTCCGTTGCCCAGCAGCTGGAACGACCGGGGCAGGCCGTAGACGCCGACCGCGCCGGTGATGATGAAGACGAGACCGCGGCCGACGGACATCGTGCCCAGCGTCGCGATGAACGGCGGTATCCGGGCCGCCGTCACCAGCAGCCCGTTCAACAGCCCGGCCAGTGCGCCGACGCCGATCGCGACCGCCGTCGCGGCCCAGAGGGAGAAGCCGAGGTCGCGGACGACCATCGCGCCCAGCACGCCGGCGAGCGCGGCCACCGACCCCACGGACAGGTCGATGCCCTTCGTGATGATGATCATCGTCTGCGCCGTGGCGATGATGGCGATCACCGCCGTCTGTGCCCCGATGTTGAAGAGGTTGTCCGCCGTCAGGAAGTAGGGGCTCGCGAAGGTCAACGCGACGAACAGGACGACCAACGCGGTGGCGGCGGTGAACTCGGAGACGGCGTGGGAGATCCGCTCCCGGAACCAGTCAGCGAGTTCGCCGCGCTGCGTGCCGGCGGATGCCTCGACGGTACTCATCGTCGGACCTGACCTCCCCAAGCGTGGGGCCAGCACTCGACGGAGGACCCGTCGTGGTGCCGAGCACCTATGAGCGACCGAGCCTCCCAAGAGAGGAGAGGGCCTGGCCTGAACCTGCCTCACCGTGACGATAGATCAGATGTTTTCCTTGATCAGCCGTTACCATGCCATGCGCCAATGCGCGTTGCCAAGGTCTTACAACCATGTTTTGTCATCGTTACCAGCGCCGCCCGACGCATAGGTCTGATCACAACGGCACAACTGCGGCCGAGTGGCACGGACCCGACCGCCCGACGTGCGACCGGCGGACAATCGGCCAGCGACGGTCCACACCGGATCGGCGAGTCCGGCCCCAACGACCATGCGCACCTCGCACCTTCCGGTGGATCAACGCGAGCATGTTATCGATAACATCCTATGCCCGGAGGCGGTCGCGGGCACGGCCGTCTCGCCGAGACCTGCCGACGGCACAGCCCGCGAGCCGCTGCCGGATCACGACGCCGTAAGCCGGTACTCCCGGCAGGCTGTCCGCCGCCAGATCGCCGCACGCTCGTCGTCGGCCAGTGGGTCCAGCAGATCGCCGAGGACCCGCACCCAGCGGGTGTACGAGGTGGCGAGCAGACACACCGCCAGTCCGAGCCGAACATCAGCCGGCCCGGCCCGAACACGTCGAGCGCGTGCTCGACGGCCGGCCGCAGGTCCGCCGCTGTCCAGGGGCCACCGCTCACCTCGGTCACCAGGCCGGAGAGCTTCGCCGTCGTGTTCGGCTCGGCGGCGAAACTCCGCAGCCACCCTCGCGGATGACCGCGTACACCTTCGCCGTGTCGGATCCGCCGGTACCGACGCCAACCCCTGTGCGTCGGCCGGTGGCGCGTCCGCGCCCGTGGCCGGGTTGACCGCCTGAGGCGGCGCCGATACCGTCGACCCACTATCTGCGGCGACGCGAGGGAAGCCGGTGTGATTCCGGCGCGGTCGCGCCACTGTGAGCGGTTCCCCCATGACGAGGGGCCGCGAGCCAGGACGCTCGGTCGTCCGCAGCCTTGCGATGGGGACGCGTCATCCCCGGGGAGGTCTGTGATCACATGTCCAGTTCCACGTCCAGCCGGCCGTTGGTGACCCCCGCTGGCACCACTCGTCTGTTGTGGACGGTGACGGCGACCGTCGTCGCGCTCGCCCTGCTGGCCTACCTCGTCGCCTTCGACCAGGGTGCGGTGTCGCGCAATGGCATGTACCTGCACGAGCTGATGCACGACGGCCGGCACCTGCTGGGTGTTCCGTGCCACTGAACGCCAGCACCGCTCCCCCGTTCGTCACCGTCCTCGTCCGCGGGCTGCTCGCCGGCCTGATCGCCGGGCTGCTCGCCGGGACGTTCGCCTATGTCGCGGGCGAACCGCACGTCGAGGCGGCCATCGCCATCGAGGAGGCGGCGTCGGCGCACACCGAGCCCGTCGCGGGCGCGCACGACCACGAGGACGCCCTGGTCAGCCGCAACGGGCAGCGCAGCGGCCTGTTCCTGGCCACCGGCCTGTTCGGTGCCGCGATGGGCGGTCTGCTGGCCACCGCGTACGTCCTGCTGTCACGCCGACGGCGCAGCTACGACGACGGACGGTCGGCCCTGTTGCTGGCCGGCGCGGCGCTGCTCGGCGCGGTGATCGTGCCGTTCCTCAAGTACCCGGCGAACCCGCCGGCGGTCGGCGACCCGGCCACCATCGACCAACGCACCGTCACCTACCTGCTGATGGTGGTGCTCGGTCTGGTCGCCGTGTGGGCGGGCTCGCTGGGTTACCGGTCGGTCGGCGCCCAGGCCCCGCTGTGGCAGCGCGCCGCCGCGGCCGTCGGCGGATTCCTGCTGGTCACCGTGGTGTCCTACGTGGTGCTTCCGTCGTTCCAGGAAGTTCCCGCCGATTTCCCCGCGACATTGCTGTGGGACTTCCGGCTGGCCTCCCTCGGCACCCAGGTGGTGCTCTGGACCGGGATCGGTCTGCTGTTCGGCGCCCTGATGCACCACGACCGGCGTCGTCGGACCGCCGCAGCACTTCCGAGCACGTGACCGCGACCAGCCTCCGGCTGGTCGCCCACGCGCACACCACCGCCCTGCGTCAGGCCCGCTTCGGCGGGCCTGACGACGGCCTGGACGAGGGCGGCCGGCGGGCCGCCCTCGCCCTGGCCCAGGATCGACCGGACCGACGTGGGCACCTCGGCGTGGACCGCGCCTGCCTGTCCAGTCCGGCGGCGGCGGCCACCCAGACCGCCGACGCGCTCGGGTTGCTGCCCACCATCGAGGCGGCGTTGGCGGACTGCGACTACGGCGACTGGACCGGGCGGTCGATCGAGGAGATCGCCGTCGAGCAACCGCAGGCGCTGCACGAATGGATGTCCGAACCGGAGTCCGCACCGCACGGCGGTCAATCCGTCGCCGCCCTGCGGGACCGCGTCGGTCGCTGGCTGGACCGGCAACGAGGCGCTCACCAGCGGATCACCGCAGTCGCCCACCCGCTGGTGATCCGGGTCGCGGTCGTGCACGCCCTGGACCTGCCCCTGGCGACGTACCGGCAGGTGGACGTGGAGCCGTTGGCGATCGTCCGGCTGACCGGCCGTGGGTCGCGCTGGCACCTCCGACTGGGCCCGCCCCGGGTGGCCTGAGCCATCGCCACACCGCTGTTCGGCGGGCTCTGTGTCACGGGCCGCGATGGTCGCCTGGGCTAGGGCATCTGCGTGTCGGTCGACTCGTCGACAAATATCTGTTCGATCGGCAGACCGAAGAGCCTGGCCAGACGGAACGCGACGGGCAGGCTCGGGTCGAACTTCCCGGTCTCGATCGCGTTGATCGACTGTCGTGAGACGCCAACGCGCTGAGCCAGGTCAGCTTGCGTCCACGCCTGTTCGGCTCGGAGGGCGGCGATCCGGTTCTTCATCGGTACCTGATCCAGCCGATGACGGACGTGACGACGTAGACGACCCCCAAGAGCAGAGGAAAGAGTGCGATGTTGAGGTCGTGGGTGATGAGCCTGGCGGCGTCGGCTGCGACATAGGCGAAGCCGACGACCCAGCCCACCCCGAGGGTGACCGCCAGCGAATCCTGCATGACCTTGCGCCAGAGATCATCAATTGCTCGGAGAAAGCTCGCGAAAGCGACGATCCAGGCGGCACCGACAAGAGCGTTGACTCCGACCAGGATCCAGCTCGCCATTGGCGACCTCTGCGCCTCCCGCAGCAATTCAGGGCCGAATCTGGCTGCGGCAAGGCTGACCACCCAGGCCAGCGTCCACAGCGCCAGCCGGACAGCAGCCCGGTTGGAGTCCCGATATTTCGTGGTCACGTCGCAGGCTTCCACGGCCCTCCCTCTGCGTTGTCGCGTCAAGCACGCTTGACCTTAGCCGCCGGAGTCAAGCATGCTTGACTCCGGCGGCGTTCCCACGATTCACGGAGGCAGCGATGGCCCGTTACAAGGCGCAGAACAGGATCATCAAGGCTGTGCTCACCGCCAAGGATGAAGACAGGATCGCCGAGGAGATGATTCAGCCCGTCCTGGACGAGGGCACGGAGAACGGCTGGACTCTTCACTCGTTCCAGGCGACGCCCGCAGGACTCGTGTTCATCTGGGAGCTGCCCGACTGACCCCGAGGAGCGCCGTGGCCGTACGGCATCGAGACGCGGACTGTCCCAGCGAACCCGTGAGGTCGAATGGCGTAGGGCGGGCCGTGAGCACGGCCCGCCCTACGCGTCGAATCCGTTCTAGCCGGTGACCGTGAACGGTCGGGACACCTTCGTCGCCGACGTCGCACCGGTCAGCGTGACGCTCGTCGGCCCGGCCTTGGCCGATCCGGGCACGCTCACCGTCGTACCGGAGATGACACCGTCACCGTTCGCGCGCACGGTGCTGAGCGCGACACCGTTGCCGAAGGCGATCGTGACCACCTCGTTCGGCACGAACCCGGAGCCGTCGACAGTGATCGCCGTTGCGCGCGGCCCCGAGGCCGTCAACAGCGCCACCCTCGGCTGGTAGGTCCGCGTCAGTTCCTGCTCGGTCACCTGGACGGTGGCCGTGGCCGGCGTACGGGAGGACGCGCCGGTCGCGGTGACCGCGTACCGGCCGGGCTGCGCGTCGTCGGACGTCGGAACCGAAACTCGGACCGTTCCCTTCGCGGAGGCCGTGATCTTCGTGGTCCGGGCCGGGTCGGTGCCGACGCTGACGGTCACCTGCTCGCCGGCGGCGAACCCGCTGCCGTCGACGGTGATCGCACCGCCGGTGGTGACGCTGCCCGCCGCGGAGAGCGCGATCGCCGGCTGCGATCCACCCCTCCCCACGGTCACGGTGAACGCCTCGGTGCTGCTGGACTGCGTGTCCCAGGCGGTGACGTGCACCGTGTAGGCGCCCTCCCGGGTATAGGTGTGCTGCCCGCTCATCGCACCGGACCCGTCGATGGTGACGTCGTCCGGAGCCGTGCCGTCACCCCACTGGACCCGGGCGCGGTAACCCGTCGTACCGGGAACCCCGCCGTTCACCGAACCGAGGTTCGCCGCCAGGGCCTGTCCAGCCTTCGCCGTCTGGTCCTTCGGTGCGTCGGTGGTCAGCGCGGGGGCCGGGGTGCCGTCGTTGGCGACGGCGAACACGTGGATCCGGCCCGCCGAGCGGGGGTCGCCGGTCTGCGTCGGCAGGGTCACCGACACCAGCGTCTTGCCCGCCGGGATCTGGTACGGCGCGGTGGCGAACAGGAACGGCTGGGCGCCGTCCCGGCTGGTGCCGTGCAGTCGGTACGCCGTCCTGGCGACGATGATGTTGCCGTAGGACGGGGTGCCGTTGGCGTCGCCGCCCAGCGTCCAGTCGCTGAACTGGATCGGGATGCTGGCCGTGCTGCCGTCGCTGAACGTCGCGGTGCCGGTGGTGCTCTGGTTGCCCTGCGTTCCGGCGCCGATGAACGAGATGGTGCGGGCGTCGGCCGGTAGGTCGAGCACGACAGTCGCGCCGTTGCCGGTGGCGTTGTCCGGCTGCCCGGGCGGGATCACCGGCAGGGTGAACTGCAGTGCCGTTCCGGGCACCTGCTGCCGCTGGCCCTGGACCGCGCCGCCCGCCGTCAGGGCGGCCCGCGAGTACGCCCACGACTTGGCGTCGCAGTCCGCCGCGAGGACCCCCTCGTCACCGACGCAGACGGTGTCGAAGGCGGCGGTGAGGCCGGACGTCGGGGCGTACGCCACCTCGACGCCGACCGTCGCGGAACTCTGACTCTCGCCGTCGGTCACCGTGACGTTGGCCTGGTGGTAGCCGGGCGTGGCGTAGGTGTGCGATCCACCGACGCGGTAGACGGCCCGCGAGCTGAGCGTCAGGGTGCCCTCGGTGACCGGAGTGCCGTCGCCCCAGTCGATCGTGGCCCGGTAGCCGTCGGCGGTGCCGCCGGTGACGGATGCCAGCGGCACCGAGACGGGTACGCCGGAGGTGGCGTGCACGCTGCCCGCGGGGGTCACCGTGATGTCGCCACCGCCGATGGCCAGGTCCCCACCGGCGAGCAGCTCGACCTCGGCGAGGTTGGTCTGCGCGGCGCCGACGGTCTTCGTCACGGCGAGCCGGAACTGCGCGAACCGACCCGGCTTGTCGATCGGGTACGGGCGGGTCTGGTTGCGCCACCGGAACGCCTGGTCCTTGCGGGTGTCCAGTGTGGTCCAGGTGATGCCGTCGTTGGAGCCCTGCAGACGCCAGTCCGCCGGGTCACCGGCACTGGCCCCGGACGTCACGGTGTAGTACGTCGGCTTCTGCTTGCCACCACGGTTGGTCCAGGTGATCTGCGGAGTCGCCGAGGTGAAGGTCAGCTGCGTGGTCGACGAGTCGTCGAACAGCTTCGCCGCGTCCTGACCGCCGGTCGCGGTAGCGGTGCCCAGACCGGGGCCGGTGGTGTCCTGCAACGGCTTCGGCGCGTCGTCGCCCTTGGTCAGCGACGGCGGTGCGTCCTTCTTGCCGCTGCCCCAGGACGACGGGTTGGGGCCCATCTGGAAGTCGATGGTGCCGCCCTTGGCGAGCGCGGTCACGTCCAGGGACAGGCCGCGTTGCTTCTTGCCGTTGACCTTGACGTCCTGCACGTAGATGTTGCGCGTGCTGTTGGCCGGCGCGTTGACGACGATGTCGCCACTGGGGCGACGCACTGTCATCCTGGTGAACTGCGGTGACCCGATGGTCCACTCGGACGAGCCGGCCTGCAGCGGGTAGATGCCCAGCGAGCTGAGGATGTACCACGACGACATCTCGCCGTTGTCCTCGTCGCCCAGGTAGCCCTGGCCGATCTCACTGCCGACGTAGAGGCGTCGCAGGATCTCCCGTACCGCCGCCTGCGTCTTCGCCGGCGCGCCGGCGAAGTTGTACATGTACGGGATGTGGTGCGACGGCTGGTTGCTCATGCCGAGCTGACCCATCCGCACCGCGCGCGCCTCGACCATCTCGTGGATGATGCCGCCGTACCCACCGGGGCGGTCGGCGTTCTCCGGGGTGGAGAAGAACGTGTCGAGCTTGTCCCGCAGCGCCTTCTGCCCGCCGTACAGGTTGGCGAGGCCCTGCCCGTCCTGCTGGGCGGTGAAGGCGAAGTTCCACCCGTTGGTCTCGGTGTAGACGCCACCCCAGTCCAGCGGGTCGCCGGCGAGGAAGTTGCCGGCGGCGTCGCGACCCTGGAAGAGCTTCGTCTTCGGGTCGAACAGGTGGACGTAGTTGCGGGCCCGCTCCAGGAAGTAGCGCGACTCCTCCTTGAGCCGGGCACGCTCCGACTTCGGCGTGGCCGGGTCCTTGGCGAGCGCCGCGCCCATGTTGCCGATGCCGTAGTCGTTGATGAAGCCCTCCAGCGCCCACGACACCGACTCGCCCGTGGAGGTGGGCGTGTAGCCGAGGAACAGGGAGGTCTCGATGCCCTTGCGGCCGACCGCGCTGCGCCCGGACGCGACGGTCGCGTCCTTCACCGCCGCGTCGTACGCCGCGAGCGGGTCGGGCAGCTTGACCCCGGTGAGGTATGCCTGGGCCAGGGCCACGTTGGCGCTGGTGCCGGTCATCAGGTCGGCGTAGCCGGGCGACGACCAGCGGGCGATCCAGCCGCCGTCGCGGTAGTGCTGGACGAACCCGTCGGAGATCTTCGCGGCGACGTCCGGGTACAGCAGCGCGTAGGCGGGCCACACGGTGCGGTAGGTGTCCCAGAAGCCGTTGTTGACGTAGATCTGCCCGTCGACGATCTTCGCGCCGGTCTGCGTGGGGGTCGACGCGCCGGTGGGCGCGGAGACGGGGCTCGCGTACTGCCAGCGCGGTGCGGCGGCGGTGCCGGTGTTCTCCGACTGCGAGTTCGGGTAGAGGTTCAGCCGGTACAGGTTGGAGTACATGGAGACCAGCTGCGATTCGGTCGCGCCACGCACCTCGATCCGGCCGAGCCGGTCCTTCCACACCGCGGTCGCGGCGCTGTGGACCTGGTCGAAGCTCTTGCCGGTCACTTCCAGGTCGAGGTTGCGGCGCGCCTGGTCGACGGAGAGGAACGACGTCGCGAGGCGCATCGTCACCTCCCGGGTGGTGGAGACGTCGAAGGTGGCCGAGGTCGCGGCGGAGGCCGTCGGCGCCCGGTCGAACGAGCCCGCCACGAACATGCGGCTACGTCCGGCGGACAGGCCACTGCCGTTGTCCACCCAGCCGGTGAAGGTGCCGTCCGTGCCGATGGTGAACGTGCCGTTGTAGAAGACGAGACTTCCGGTCGTCTGCCCGGTCGGGAAGGTGAACCGCATGATCCCGGCGTGGTCGGTCGGCGACATCTCCGCGACGAGGCCGTTCTGCAGCGTGACCCGGTAGAGGTCCGGCTGCGCGATCTCGTCGTCGTGACTGAAGGCGAGCGCCCGGCTGGCCGGCTGACCGGTCAGCGGTCCGCCGCCGACGACCGGCATCACCGACATCTGGTTGCGGTCACCCATCCACGGGCTCGGCTCGTGGGAGATCGCGAGGCCCTGCAACATGGGCAGGTTGGCCTCGTTGTTGATCCGGTGGTACTCGTACTCCCACGAGTCGGAGGTCGCGTCGGTGACCGGGGTGAAGAAGTTGAACCCGTTCGGCACGGCGGTGATCGGCAGGTTGTTGCCGCGCGAGAAGCCGCCGGTGGAGTTGGTGCCGCGTCGGGTGTCGACGTAGTTGGTCAGCTTCGTGCCGTCGATCGACGCCGGTTCGGCCGTCAGTTCGATGTCGTCGAGCCAGCCCTGGAACTGGGTGTCCCCGGTGGCCTGCGGGTTGTCGTACGCGAGCAGGATGCGGTCGATCGTCTTGCCGCGGGCGACAGTGCCGAGGTCGGCCTGCACCAGGTTCCACTGGTCGGCGAAGAGCACCTTCGACGCGCCCTGCCCGGCGGCGGTGAGCGGGTAGCCGTGCTGGTCGACGGGCGAGCGTCCACTCAGGTAGCTGCCGTCGGTGAAGTGCAGGTCGACGGCGGCGTAGGTGGACGGGTACCGGGCGTTGCCGGTGGTGAACTCCGGGAAGATCTTGTACGACAGTCGGGTCTTCGGCCCCACCGGGACGTTGACGTCGAACAGCTTGTTGGTGGCGTACGAGCGGCCGTCGCCCTCGGCGCCGCCGGAGTAGCGCAGCGCGGCGAGCCCGGTGAACCCGACGTCCGGCTTGGTGGTGTAGCCGCCGTTCGGCCCGGCGGTGGCCTCGCTGACCATCGGGGTGGCCGGCGGACGGACGTCCGAGCCGTCGCTGACGTTCCAGTCGGCGAGCTGCAGCAGGGTGTCGCCGGAGTTCGCGGTGACGTTCAGCCGGTAGTAGGCGTAGGCGTTCGTGTTGGTGAAGCTGTACCTGTTGGTGGTGAACCGGCCGCCGAACGTCTCGCCGGCGCGCTTGTCCAGGTCGGTCCACGTGTCGCCGTCAGCAGACCCCTGCACGACGAAGTCCTTGGGGTCGCGGGTCGCCGCGTCGTTGGCCGAGGTCAGCGAGTAGCGCGTGACAGTGACCGGCTTCGCGAACCGGTAGGTCACCCAGCCGGTCGGCTGGAAGACGAGCCACTTGGTCGACGAGTCGTCGTCGGCGAGGTTCGCGGCGATCTCTCGCGGCTGGTACTCGTCGCTCGCGGTCACCGCGTCGACCTGACCGAGCAGGCTGCCGGGCAGGGTGGTGACGGTGCCGCTCAGGTTGGCCTGGACCGGCTTGCCGTTCCCGCCGACCTCCACAGTGCTGGTGGCGGGTTGCGGGTCGGCGGTCTCGAACGAGGAGCTGAAGTCGCCGGGGGTCGGCGCGGTGGGGGCGGCGTTGGCCAGGGGCGCGGCCACGAGAAGGCCCAGCGGCAGCAGGACGGCTGTCGTCGCGGCGACCAGGCGGGGAGACAGGGAACGTGCGGGAGGGCTGTGTGACATGGGGGACGGTGCCTTTCGACTCGAACCGGGTCGAGTACGTCGAGGTCGGGGCAGTGTGGAGCGTGCGGTGGCGCTGGTCAGGCTCTGACATCGTTGTCATGCCGGTTGGCGATCAACGAGAGTCGGAGCGGTGAGCTGTCCGCTGATAGTTCCGGTCGCACCGCGGCCGTGTCAACGGGTCGCCCGGAGCGACGTGCACCGGGCCTCGACATACGCAGCGGCGTACGTCGAGGCCCGGCCGCGCGGATCAGCAGTAGAGGTTGGCCCCGGCCGACACGCCGATGATGCCGACGAACTGCTGGTATCTGGTGACGCGGCTCTGCACCTGGGCGGGGTTACCGCCGTTGCACTCGATCGAGCCGTTGATGCTGCGGATCGTCTGGCCGAACCCGGCGCCGGTGACCATCGCGCTGTGGGCGGTCATGGTGCCCGGCCCGTTCTGCGTCATCCAGTACCAGATCCCGGTCTTCCAGGCCACCGCGGCGTCGGTCTGCACCAGCCACGGGTTGGTCAGCAGCGGCAGGTTGAGGGCGTTCCCGGCGGCGTTGTAGTTGAAGTTCCAGCTGAGCTGGATCGGCCCGCGTCCATAGTAGGCGGCCTGCCCCGCCGGGCAGCCGTAGGGCTGACCGGGGTCGCAGTAGTGCGGGTAGTTCGCGGTGTTCTGCTCGACGATGTGCACGAGCCCACCGGTCTCGTGGTACACGTTCGCCAGGAAGGCGGCGGCCTCCTGACGTTGCACGGTGGCGCTGCCGCTCTTCGCGAACGCCGGGTAGGCGCTGAGCGCGGCGACGAGCCCGGAGTAGGTGTAGAAGGAGTTCCGACCCGGGAACATCTGGTTGAACTGGGCCTCGGTGACCACGAAGCCTCCCGGGTTGGTGGGCGGCGAGGTGGTCGGTGGCTGGCCACCACAGGTGTACGGCTCCCAGTACCAGGTGCTCACGACGGGGTCGTACCCCGGATTGTCGTGCTCGGCGACGTAGTAGAGACCGTTGGTGTACCGCACGATCGCTCCGGCGGTGTACCAGGTTCCGGCGACCCAGTTCGGATGGTTGCAGGTGCCTCCGGTGGGCGGCGTGGCACCTCCCCCGCACGCTCCAAGATCCTCCCAGACGCCTGTCGTCCCGGGCGGCGCCTCGTTCTGGGTCCACCATTTCGCCCGGTAGTTGCGGCCGTTGTGTGACACCTGGGCGTCTGCCCAGTAGACGGCAGAGGCCTGCCACGATGCTGAGCAGGCCGCCGCCGACGCGGCGGTGGGCGGGATGACCGCGACCAACGCGCCGGCGACGATCAGTGCCGCCAGCGCGGCCAGCGCGCGCAGTCTCGTCATGTGATCACTCCTTCCTGGGAACCCAATGACCGAAATCCAGGCGGAAATCGACGGGGATGACTGTAACATCTTCTGTTCACAGTCTTAACTGTTTCCCGGGACACCCACCACCACAGCCCTCCGGCGCGACGGCCGTCGCCATGCCCCATCGACCCCGGTATTTCCGGCAGCTTTCCGGATCATGTCGCGACAGATCGAACGACCGTCATGATCCAGCCCTCGACACGGAAGTCCGCCGCCAGGCAGACGTGCAGCACAGCGACGTATTGATGACTCGCAACGGTCGCCGACGTGTTCCGGGGTCGTTCCGGAAGTTGTTGACGCGCTGGAATTCCCGCTGTAATACTTCGATCCATTGAGGTCAATGCGTCGACGTCGGTCGACATGACCTCCCCACTCATCCACACCCGTCCGGACCGTGCTGCCCACGCACCGGGGCGCGGCCGGGCCTGCGCGAAGGGGCACCAGATGAGCAGGCTCTTCCCCCGCACGGCCCTGTGGTCGAGGCGGTTGCGCGCGGCGCTCGCCGTCCTCGCCACCGCCGTCGCGATGTGCGGTGTCGTCCTCGCGGCCACCTCGACCGCGTCCAGCGCCGCCACCTGCAACGGGTACGTCGGCCTCACCTTCGACGACGGCCCGACCGGCAGCACCAGCGCGCTGCTGAACGTGCTGCGCAGCAACGGCGTACGGGCCACCATGTTCAACGTCGGGCAGAACGTCCAGAACAACCGCTCGGCGGCGCAGGCGCAGGTCTCCGCCGGCATGTGGGTCGCCAACCACAGTTGGAACCACGCCCACATGACCTCGATGAGCCAGTCGCAGATGCAGTCGGACCTGTCCCAGACCAGTTCGGCGATCCAGTCGGCGACCGGCAGCCGACCGGTGCTGTTCCGGCCTCCGTACGGCGAGACCAACTCCACGCTCCAGTCCGTCGCGTCCTCGCTCGGCATGCGCCAGGTGCTCTGGGACGTGGACTCGCAGGACTGGAACGGGGCCAGCGTCAGCCAGATCGTGGCCAACGCGAGCCGCCTGCAAGCCGGGCAGGTCATCCTCATGCACGACGGGATCCAGAACACCCGCGACGCCATCCCCCAGATCATGGCCAACCTGACCAGCCGCAACCTGTGCCCCGGCATGATCTCGCCGTCCACCGGCCGCGCCGTCGCCCCGGACGGCACGACCCCGCCGACCGATGGCGGCACCACCCCACCGCCCACCGGTAGCTGCACCGCGACGGCGACGACCACCAACGTCTGGGGCGACCGGTACAACACGTCGGTGACGGTCAGCGGCGCCAGCACGTGGACGGTGGTGGTGGTCCTGACCGCACCGCAGCGGGTCTCCACCATCTGGAACGGCACCGCCACCTGGGACAGCAGCGGCACCGTCATGACCATGCGGTCCAACGGCAGCGGCAACACCTTCGGCTTCACCACGATGACCAACGGCAACAGCGGGGCCCGTCCACAGATCCGCTCCTGCACGTCCGGCTGACACCGCCGGAACGTGACGTGCGCGGCGGGTGCGCCCGGCACCCGCCGCGCACCGCGTCGCGCCGGTCGGGGCCACTAACCTGCACCCATGCGACACACCCTCACGCCCGGGGACGACACCCTGCACGGCCACTTCTCCCCCGACGTCCCGCCGGTGCTCACCATCGATCCCGGCGACACGGTCAGCTACCGCACCCTGGACTGCTGGTGGTCAGCCGGCCCGTACCCCGGCGGACCCAACCGGGACCGCCCCCGGGTCGCGCAGCACCGCCCCGACCACGGACACGCGCTGGTCGGTCCGGTCGCGGTCCGCGGCGCACGCGCTGGCCAAACCCTCGCGGTACGCATCGACACGGTCGTGCCGGCCGCCTGGGGCACCACTGTGGCCGGCGGTTGGCCGAGCACGTTCAACCAGCGCTACGGCGTATCGGAGCAACCGGTGGTGCACGCCTGGGAGCTGGACCCGGTGACGATGGTCGGGCGCAACCAGCACGGGCACACGGTCGCCCTGCGTCCCTTCATGGGGGTGCTCGGCATGCCGCCGGCCGAGCCGGGACGACACTCGACCATCCCACCCCGGCCCTGGGGCGGAAACCTGGATTGCAAGGACCTCACCGCCGGCAGCACCCTCCTGCTGCCGATCCCGGTGGACGGGGCGCTGTTCTCGGTCGGGGACGGGCACGCCGCACAGGGCGACGGTGAGATCGGGGGGACCGCGATCGAGTGCCCGATGGACGAGGTGACGCTGACCTTCGACGTTCGGGACGACTTTCCGCTCACCGGACCGGTGGCGCGTACCGCGGACGCGTGGCTGACGTTGGGCGTCGGCGCGTCCCTCGACGACGCCACGTTCACGGCACTGGACTCGATGCTGACCCTGATGCGGCGACTGCACGGGCTCAGCCGCGCGGACGCGGTGGCGCTGGCCAGCGTCGCGGTCGACGTACGGGTGACCCAGATCGTCAACCAGACCGTCGGGGCGCACGCGGTGTTGCGCGACGACGCGCTGGGCTGGCCGGGACGGTGATCGCACGCGACCGCGTCGACAAGCGCCTGCCGGTTCTGTCGGGGGCGGTCGTTAGCGTGTGGTCACTGTCGCCGCGCCGGCCACGTCGAGCCGGTCGCTGACCCCTCGGAGGCCCGCCCATGTCCCAGGAGACGACCTACCTCGAACTGTCCGAAGTGGACGGTGCGCACAAGTTCTACGAGGTCATCGTCGACAACGCCACGCTGACCGTGCGCTACGGCCGGATCGGCGACCAGGGTCAGGTCAAGGCGAGCGCCTACCCGGACAACGCCCGTGCCCGCGCAGCCGCGGCGAAGAAGATCGGGGAGAAGGTCCGCAAGGGCTACTCTCCGGCCGTCCCGGGTGTCCGACAGAAGCGCACCGTCTCCCGGCGGCAGATCGTCAGCACCCGTTCGACCGCCCACACCGCGCCGGTGCTCTGGCGCTACGACTCCGGCGCGCCCGCCTTCGGCATCTTCGTCGACGGGCAGCACTGCATGGTCGGCAACGAGCACGGCGTGATCACCACGCTCGACCACGATGCCCGGGTGCGCGCCCAGGTGCGTCTGCCCGACGGAGTGAAGTGCATCGTCGCCGACGACGCCTGGGTCTACGCCGGCTGCGACGACGGCAACGTCTACGACCTGTCCGGCAAGGTGCCCCGGGTGGCGTACGCGATCGCCCCGGAGATCGACATCTACTGGCTGGACATCCACGACGGCGTCCTGGGCGTCTCCGACGCCGACGGCGGGATCACCGCCGTCGACCACGAGGACGAGTTCCTGTGGCGCAGGCCCGGGCGGGGGCGCTCGGCGTGGATGGTGCGGTGTGACCCCGACGCGATCTACCACGGCCACTCGCAGGGGGTGACCGGCTACGAGTGGCGTACCGGCCGCGAACTGTGGCACACCAGGACCGGCGCGGTGCTGTTCGGCTGGCAGGAAAGCGGCAGCGTGTTCGCCGGGACGAGCAGTCGCGAGGTGGTACGCCTGTCCAAGACGGGTCGGCACGAGCGCAGCTACTTCTGCGACGCCCCGGTCTTCTCCTGTGCGACCGCCGAGGGCGGCCGGTATGTCTTCGCCGGCGACAGCCAGTCCTCGATCTACTGCTTTGACGCGGAGGGCACCCGACTGTGGAAGCTCGGCACCGGCTGCGGCTCGGCATACTCCATGCAGTACCACGACGACCGGCTCTACGTCGTCACCACCGGCGGCCATCTGGCCTGCATCGACGCGAGTGAGCCGGCGATCCGCGCCGCCCAGGCCGGTGACGTGCCCGAGGTACGCGACGTCAAGGCACCCCGCCAGGCCCCGCAGCCGGTGGAGCCGACACTCGTCGAGGTGACCAGCGACGTCGGCGGCGGCGTGGTGGTGCAGTGCCTGGACGATCGGGGGCGGTTGCGGGTCCAGGTGCTGTCCGACGGCTACCGGCGCGACTGGTCGGTGCAGTTCCCGAAGGGCATCCGCGAGCCGGGTGCCCGCTACCTGGTGACCGAGGTCCGCGAGTCCAGCCGTGGCGGTTACTACCGCGCGTTCGGCGACATCCGCCGGTTGCGCTGAGCGGCGAGGGGGTCCCGGCCGCACCCGTCGCTGTCGTAGGGTGCCGCCATGGCACACCCCGTCCGGGCCGACGGCGACGCCAGCGCGGCCTGGTGGGCTGCCCCGCCGACGGGGCGCGTCAGTCACCTGCCGGGCGTCGACCCGGAGCTGCTGCGGGTGGCACTCGACCCGTTGCCACCGGCAGCGCCCGCGATCGTGCACTACCGGCCCACTGTGACAGGTCCTCTCGGCGACCTCGTGAATACCCTGCTCGACCAACTGGACTCCGCGGCCCTCGCGATGTTCCCCCGCTGGCTGACCGGGGCCGACCGCTTGGACAGCGAGGGCACACTCGGCGTGGCGGCGACGCGGGCCCTCGCGGCCCGTACCGCCGCCCGATCCCGGCACTTCGGCCCGTTCCTGGCCGACCTCGCCGAGCGAGGGCTGCGCGGCCCACGCCGCCCCGCCGGCCGGTCCCGCTTCGCCCCGGGGGTACGCGCGGCCGGGCTCGCCCGGGTGATCTCCGGGGCGTACGACCGGGAGAGCTGCGTGCTGGTCGTGGCCCTGCCCGACCTGGACGTCGACGCCGAGCGGACGCTGGTGGCCGCTGCCGAGTGGCTGGTGCGGCACGGCGGTTTCACCGTGTGGTTGGCCGGCGGGCCGCTGCGCCACGCCGATCGGGTGCGCTCGGTGCGCATTCCGGTGCCGGCCCGATTCGCCGGGCTGGCCGGCACTGCCGAACGGATCCCGACCACCGCCGGCGAGCCGGGCTCGACGGTGCTGGCCTGGCCGCCGATCGCGGGCGTGCCCCGCGGTGACAGCGCCGCCGAGCAGGCGTTGGAACGCGCGCTCGCGCCGCACGACTGGGCGCGGGGCCGGCGGTGGAACCAGACCTACGAGTCGCATGTCCTGGGCGCGGCGTACCGACTGGATCTGTTTTGGCCCACGGAGGGTCTTGCGGTCGAGGTGGACGGCCCGGAGCATCGTGGGCGAATCGCTTTCGCCAACGATCGGCGGAGAGACGTGCAGCTACAACTCCTCGGGCTGGACGTGCTCCGCTTCACCAACGAGCAGGTGCTCACCGACGTGCCGGCGGTGGTCGACGGGATCCGTCGGCTGCTGGCCCGGCGACGCGCGGGCGGCACGTACCCCCACGGAGATGAGACATCATGACGAGCCCGGCGGACGTCCCGCACCTGACGCCGAACCAGATCAACGCCCTCGTGGTGCTGATGGTCGAGGCGCGCCGACTCAGCAACGTCGAGCTGAAGGAGCTGGCCGGCTTCACGCTGACCGGCAAGGACAACAAGAAGCTCGTCGACCTGGGTCTGGTCGACACCGATCGGACGCACCGGCCGTTCGCCCACGAGCTGACCGAGCAGGGCTGGCGGGTGGCACGTCAGCTGCACACCGCCGCGCCGCCGAAGGCGGGTGGCTCGACGACCCGGTCCCTGTTCGTCGTCCTGTCCAACCTGCACCGTTCGCTGGACCGGCTCCGGATCAGCCACGGCGACTTCTTCAAGCCGACCGAGGCGACGGCCCCGACTGGTGGCGAGCCCCGGCGCGAAGCACCGGCACCCACGGCGGCGCGACCATTGTCCGCGGTGGAGGTGGAGGCACTGGTCCGCTCGACGTACCGGGAGCTGGCCACCGCGCCGGGCGCGTGGGTCGGCCTCGCCGACGTCCGCGACCGACTCGCCGACACCGACCGGGCAGCCCTCGACGCGGCGTTGCGGGCGATGGTCGGCCGAGAGGACGTCCGCATCATTCCGGTGGCGAACACCAAGTCGCTGACCGCGCGGGACCGGGCCGCGGCCGTGCGGATCGGGAACGAGGACAACCACGCCCTGGCGATCGGCTCGGCATGATCTCGGAGGACCATCGGGCCGCGCTGGACGCGGTCAGTCTCAACCCGGCGGTCACCCCGGACGACGTCTGGCGACCCAGCCCACACAACGTGCCGGAGCTGCACGAGAAGGTGACCGCGGAGATCCTGCGCGGGGTGGCGCGGGCCCGCACCGACGACACGAGCATGCCGCTCGGCGTGGCCATGCAGGGCCGCGCGGGCGCCGGCAAGACGCACCTGCTCGGGGCGGTCCGCGAACAGATCCAGCGCGACGGCGGCTACTTCTTCCTGGTCGACATGGTCAGTGGCAAGACGTTCTGGGAGAGTGTCGCCCTGGCCCTGGTGGAGGGGATGGGCCGCCCGCACGTCGGCTGGGGCACCCAGCTGAAGACCTTCCTGCGACGACTCACCACGCAGCTCGGCCTGCCGATGGAGGTCCGCGACGCGGTCGCCGGCGCCCGACCGGTGACCCGCGGGCAGCTCGACACCTTCATCTGGGCGCTGCGCGAGCGCGATCGGGAGGTCGGGCGGGACGCCCAGGACACCGCCCGGGCGCTCGTCCTGCACGGCGCCGTCGACTTCGAGGCACAGGACGTCGGATACGCCCACCTGATCTCCGAACCGGGTGACCCGGCCGCGCGGACGGCGTGGGGGTTGAGCGCCGCGATCCGCACTCCGCAGCAGGTCGTGCAGGACATCTCAAGGCTGATGGCACTGGCCCTGGATCCCACTGTCATCGCCGTGGACCAGCTCGACACGCTGTTCGCCCAGACCAGCACCTCGCTGCTCAACCAGCACCAGGGGCTGGAGGACGCCCAGGCAAAGGTGCTCGGCCCGATCGCCGACGGCCTGCTCAAGCTCCGTGACATCACCCGCCGCACGCTTGTCGTCGTCTCGTGCCTGCCGGACACCTGGGTGCTGATGACCCGCGCGGCGCCCACTCCGGTCGCCGACCGGTTCCGTACGGCGACCCTGCCGGACCGGATCCTCACCCCAGAGATCGGGCAGGCGATCGTGGCGAAGCGCCTCTCCGCCGCGTTCGCGGGCATGTTCTTCGGGCCACCGCACCCCACCTGGCCGATCGCCCCCGCCGCCTTCGCCGACGCGCCCACCCTGACGCCACGCGCGCTGCTCCGCCGGGTGGACCGCCACATCGCCTGGTGCCGTGATCGCGACGAGGTGGTCGAACTCGACCGGCTCATCGACGTCGCCGAGTCGACGCCGACGGTGCGCACCGCCGGTGGCGCTTCCGCCGAGCCGGCGGCGGACGAACGCCGCCTGCACGCATTGGACACGCGCTTCGCCGAACTGGTCGAGGCCGCGGACGTGTCGGCCGCCGTCGACCCGGCGGGCGAGGACGAGCACATGCCGCCGCTGCTCGCCGCCGGCCTGGCCGCCTGGATCGCCGAGCAGGCGCCGACCGGCGCCACCTACAAGTACGATCCGCCGCCCGGGCGCAAGCCCGCGCTGCACGGACGGCTGGTCGAGGTGCTCGACGAGGCCACCGAGAACGAGGCGCACTGGTGTTTCCGGGCCATCGCGCACCCCAACGCCGTCGCCGTCACCGCCCGGGTCAAGGCCGCGTGCACCCTCGCCGGGTTGGACCGGGACCTGCCACAACGGCGGCTGATCCTGCTGCGCAACGGCCCGTGGCCGACCGGGAAGCGTACGACCGAGGTGTTGACCGGCTTCGACGCGGCCGGCGGCCTGCGCCGCGCCGTGTCGGAGGCGGACCTGCGGGTCTTCGCGGCGCTGCGGGTGATGGCGGCCGAGCCGTCCACGGCGTTGCAGGAGTGGCTGGTGGCCCGCCGCCCGGCCAGCGGAACCGACCTGTTCCGCGCGGTCCTGCCTGGACCCGACGGCACGCGCGGGGATGCCCCGCCACCGACGCCCGACGACGAGCCACCGCCGGGCGGCCCCGAGTCCGACCCGACGACCGTGCCGGCCGCCGACGTCCCCACTGGTGTGTCGGCCGGCGTGGGGGCCGAGCCCGTACCCGCCGACCCGGCCGACCTCGTGGTCGACGAGGGCGGACGGGCCATCGGGCTGGGGCGGACCGTCGACGGTGGTCACCCGTTCACGGTTCCCCTGGAGTCGCTGCGCCGCCACGCCGTGGTGTTCGCCGGGTCCGGCTCGGGCAAGACCGTGCTCATCCGCCGCCTGGTCGAGGAGTGCGCCCGCGAAGGGGTCTCGGCGATCGTGCTCGATCCCAACAACGACCTCGCACGGCTCGGCGACGCGTGGCCCGACCCGCCGAGCGGCTGGGGTCCCGGCGACGCCGAACGCGCCGCCGACTACCTCGACCACACCGAGGTGGTGGTGTGGACGCCCCGGGTCACCGCCGGTCGGCCGCTGAGTTTCCAGCCGCTACCCGACTTCACCTCCCTGCGGGACTGGCCCGACGAGTTCGACCAGGCCGTCCGCTCCGCCGTGGAGGCGCTCGCGCCCCGGGCCGGTGTCGACCGGTCGAGCAGGCTCGCCCAGCAGGGCAGGGCCGTCCTCACCGAGGCCCTCCAGGCGTACGCGCGAAGCGGGATGGTGGGCCTGCCCGGCTTCACCGAGTTCCTCACCGATCTGCCCGAGGGGGTCAGTCGGCTGGCCCGCGCCGGGAAGCTCGCCGAGGAGTTGGCCGAGGCGCTCAAGGCGGCGATGGTGACCGATCCGCTCTTCGGCGGGGTCGGCGCGCCGGCCGATCCGGGGCTGTTGCTGACGCCGTCGGCAGGGCGGCGGGCCCGGGTGTCGGTGATCAGTTTCGTCGGCCTCACCTCCGACCAGGAGCGGCAGAGCTTCGTCAACCAGTTGCAGATGGCGCTCTTCGCGTGGATCAAGCGGCACCCCGCCGGTGACCGACCGCTGGGTGGGCTGTTCGTGATGGACGAGGCGCAGACGCTCGCGCCCTCGACCGGCACCACGGCCTGCACCGCCAGCTCAATCGCGTTGGCCTCGCAGGCCCGCAAGTACGGGCTCGGGTTGGTCTTCGCCACCCAGGCACCCAGGGGTCTGCACAACCAGATCTCCGGCAACGCGACGACGCAGTTCTTCGGGCTGCTCAACGCGCCGGCGCAGATCGACGCGGCCCGGCAGCTCGCGGAGGCCAAGGGTGGCCGGCTGCCGGATATCGGCCTGCTCAACAGCGGTGAGTTCTACGCGGCCGGGGAGGGATTCTCGTTCGTCAAGGTCCGCACGCCGCTGTGCCTGACGCATCACCCGAAGGCGCCGTTGACCCCCGAGGAGGTCGTCGCCCGCGCCCGTCCGGCTGGGTAGCCTGGGGCCATGATCTTCATAACCGCCAAGTTCCGCATCCTGCCCGAGCACGCCGACCAGTGGCCGCAGATCGCCGCCGAGTTCACCGGGGCGACCCGGGCCGAACCGGGTTGCCTGTGGTTCGACTGGTCTCGCAGCGTGGACGACCCGACCGAGTACGTGCTGGTCGAGGCGTTCCGCGACGGCGAGGCCGGCGGGGCCCACGTGCAGTCGGCGCACTTCCGCACGGCCCAGGAGACCCTGCCGCCGCACCTGGCCGAGACGCCGCGCATCGTGAACGCCACAGTGCCGCAGGACGACTGGTCGCTGCTCGGCGAGATGGCCGTCCCCGAGGGCCGCTGACCGTACCCGGCCCTCGGGCCGTCAGCGGGACCGCCGTCAGCGCAGCCAGTCCGCCGTCAGCGGAGCCGGCGGGCGGTGAACCGGGCCGGCGGGGCGGCGATCACGTCCTGCGCGGCGACGAGCTGGATCTCCCGGGTGCCCGCCGCGAGGGTCGCCTCGAGCACGGCGAAGACGGACGCGATGGTGCGTTCCAACGCGGTCGCGGGTGAGCCCGTCGTCCAGAGGTGCGCGAGGTAGAGCGCCGCGGTGACGTCGCCCCCGCCGTTCGGGTTGATCGGCAGCAGCGGGGTGGTCACCGCCCAGGCGCCCTCGTCCGACACGGCCACCACCTCCAGCGAGTCCGGCGGCAGTTCGCGGTGCAGCACGCTGGTCACCAGGACGTGCCGTGGGCCGGTCGCGCGCACGACGTCGACCGCGTCGAGCACCTCCGCCACCGAGTTGGTCGTACGCCCGGCGAGGAAGTCCAGCTCGAAGTGGTTCGGCGTGATGACGTCCGCACGCGGCACGACGGTGTCGCGCAGGTACTCCGGGATCCCCGGGCGGACGAACATGCCGCGACCGGCGTCGCCCATCACCGGGTCGCAGCAGTACACCGCTGCCGGGTTGGTCGCCTTGACCTTCTCGACCGCGTCCAGGATCACCGCGCCCATGGCCGGGTCGCCCTGGTAGCCGGACAGCACCGCGTCGGCGCCGCCGAGGACCCCGCGGTCCTCGATGCCCGCGATCACCTCCGCCACGTCGGCCGCCGGGAGCATCGGTCCACGCCACGCGCCGTAGCCGGTGTGGTTGGAGAAGTGCACCGTCAGGACCGGCCAGACCTCGTGCCCGAGTCGTTGCAGGGGAAACGCCGCCGCCGAGTTGCCGACGTGACCGTAGGCGACCGACGACTGGATGGACAGGATCTTCACCGGCCCATCATGGCCGCTGCGGCGGGGACGGCACGGGCGGCCCGCCGTTTCTGTCGGCTGGCCCACTCGCCGCCCAGCCGGGACGGCACGAACGGGCGACCCGGACCGTGTCGTCCGGGCCGCCCGAGCTGTGGCGGGGCGACCGGCGCGCTGGCTGGCCGTCCCGTCGTACGGTCAGCCGCCGAGGCTCGCCGCGGCCGAGGCGATCGACGAGGCGAAGTAGCTCACCTGGGTGTAGACACCCGGGTAGTTGGGCCGGGCGCAGCCGTTGCCCCAGCTGACGATCCCGACCTGGATCCAGGCGTTGGAGGCGTTACGCCGGAACATCGGACCACCCGAGTCCCCCTGGCAGGTGTCCGTGCCACCGCTGGAGTAGCCGGCGCAGATCTCCTGGGCGGGGATCAGGTCGCCGCCGTAGTTGGCGTTGCAGGTGGAGTCGCTCACGAACGGGACGGTCGCCTTGAGCAGGTACCGCTGCTGGCCACCACCCTCGCGGGCGGCGCCCCATCCGGCGACGGTGAAGGTGCCGCTGTCGTACGCGGTGGTCGTGGTGATCGGCAGCGTGCTCAGCCCGGTGACGGGGCTGGCCAGCCGGATCAGCGCCCAGTCGCGGCCGGCGCCGTTGTAACCGGGGGCACGGTAGACGTAGTTCGACCGGACGGTGATCCGGCTGGACGACTGGAGGTCGACCGTCCCGAGCGTCGCGGTGATGCTGGTGTTGGTGCCGGTCGAGCCGACGCAGTGCGCCGCGGTGAGCACCAGCCGGGGGCTGTACAGCGCCCCGCCGCACCCCATCGAGAGTCGCACCATGAACGGGAATTCGCCCTGAGCGGCGCGGGTACCCCCGACGACGTTCGGCGTCACGGGGTTGTCGGCCGCGGCGGCCGGCGCGGTGAGGGTGAGGCTGGCCGCGGTCACCGCGGCCAACGCGGTGGCCAGCAGGCCAGTGAGAGTACGCCAGCGAACCATGCATTCCTCCGCATCGGGATGGCACGCCTCGTGAGCGCACCCGCATTCGAGATAGCGGTCATCATATTGAGATGGATGGATCTAGCGGGTCATCCTCTCTGGGTCGTACCACCGGGGCTATGGATCTCGCTCGGTGTGCGGCGACCGGTCGTCACCCGCCCGGCGTGCCGGTGCTCTCCCGTCGGATGAGCCGGAACGGCGTCTGCACGGTCAGCGGCGCCGCCACCGCAGCACCCTCGATGCGGGCGACGAGGCGGCGCACCGCGAGACGGCCGATCTCCCTCTTGTCCGGTGCGATGGTGGTGAGGGTCGGCGTACCGAAACGACCCTCCTCGATGTCGTCGATCCCGACCACCGCGACGTCCTCCGGCACCCGGAGACCGGCCTCGGCCAACGTCCGCAGCGCGCCGATGGCGACCAGGTCGTTGTAACCGAACACCGCGTCCGGCGGGTCACCGAGGGCGAGCAGCTCACGCATCGCGCGCTTGCCGTCGCGCCGACCGAACGCCTCGGTGCGGGCGACCAGCCGCGAGCGGTACGGCAGGCCGGCAGCGGCCAGCGCCTCCCGGTAGCCGCGTACCCGCAGGTGCGCCGACTGCCGGTCACCACCGGACGTGGCACCGATGAACGCTATCCGCCGGCGACCGATCGCCACGAGGTGCTGGATCGCCGCGTGGCTGGCGGCGACGTTGTCGATCGCGATGTGGTCGTGCGGCACGTCGTAGACGCCCTCGCCGATCAGCACGAGCGGGGTGTCCGCGGTCCGGGCCAGCACCTCCTCCCGGCCGATCCGCACCGGGCTGAGGATCAGCCCGTCGATGATGTGCCGCCGGGTCCCGTCGAGAAGCGCCAGTTCGGCCTCCCGGTCCGCGGCGGTGTTCTCCATGACGAGCGTGTAGCCGAGCCCGGCGGCCTCGGCGATGGCGATCTCGGCCAGTTCGGCGAAGTAGGGGTTGTTCAGTTCCGGGATGGCCAGGGCGATCAGACCGGTACGCCCCCGGCGGAGGTGCCGGGCGCCCAGGTTGGGGCTGTACCCGAGTTCGTCGATCGCCTGCTGCACACGCTGCCGGGTCCGCTCCCCCACCGGCCGGTACCCGTTGACCACGTTCGAGACGGTGGCCAACGACACGCCGGCACGTTGGGCGATGTCCTTGAGGTTGACGCCCATCCACCGACCCTTCGCGCGGGGAACCGCCGAGTCGAGGCATCGACGGACAAGGATTGACGGGAGGCCCGGCGCGGCTCTATAACGTTATACAGGTGATGACGGATGTCAATATTCCTGCCGCCGTGGCGGGTGCAGACCTCACCGACATCCGTCGACGACGTCCGTCCCTCGTCAACGATCACCCGATGCCCACCGCCCACCGCCCACGCGCTTCGGGCTTGGCTGCACCGCCCGCGGCGACTCGTCCCCCGGAGACGGCATGACACGACAGGTTCCCGCCCGCCCCGCTCTGCCACTGCTGCTCATCATCGCCCTGGTCGTCGGCGTCCTCGCCGCGCCGGCCCCGCCTGCGCAGGCCGCGCCGGCCAAGACGCCGCCGCTGACCACTCCCTGGACCAGCCAGGCCCTGGCCGGCACACCACTGCCCGAGTACCCGCGCCCCCAGATGACGCGACCGGACTGGCTCAACCTCAACGGCGAGTGGCAGTTGCGCCAGTCGGCCACCGACGACGCCCCGCAGTTCGGCGCCGACCTGCCCGAGCGGGTCAACGTGCCCTTTCCCGTGGAGAGCGCCCTCTCCGGCATCCAGCGGGCTGCCAACGACAACCGCAACTACCTGTTCTACCGGCGCACGGTCACCATCCCGGCGAACTGGTCGGGGCGGCGGACCCTGCTGCACTTCGGTGCCGTCGACTGGCAGAGCACCGTCTGGGTCAACGGCGTCCGGGTCGGCGCGCACACCGGCGGCTACGACGCCTTCACCTTCGACGTGACCCCGCAGCTCAGGGCCGGCACGAACGAGATCGTGGTCAAGGTCTGGGATCCCACCGACACCCGCCAGAACGGCAGCCTGCCCGCCATCGGCAAGCAGACCAAGACGCCCGGCGGGATCTTCTACACCCCGAGTTCGGGCATCTGGCAGACGGTGTGGATGGAGCCGGTGCCGACCGCGTCCATCAGCAGCGTGGACGTCTACCCGAACCTGGGCAACAACACCCTGCGGGTCCGGGTCTCCACCAGGGGAAACGTGACCGGCCACAGCGTGCTCGCCGAGGCGCTGAACGGAAGCACAGTGGTCGGAACCGCCACCGGCGGCTTCACCGACTTCAGCGTGCCGGTGCCCAACGCCCGCCGCTGGTCACCCGACGACCCGTTCCTCTACAACCTGCGGATCACGCTGCGCAACGCCGGAGCCGCCACGGTGGACCGGACCGTCCACTACTTCGGCATGCGGGAGATCACCACCGGTCTGGTGAACGGAGTCCTGCGCCCCAAGCTCAACGGCCAGTTCGTATTCCAGGTCGGCACCCTCGACCAGGGCTTCTGGCCGGACGGCCTGTACACCGCGCCGACCGACGCCGCCCTCGCCTTCGACCTGCAGAAGCACAAGGACCTGGGCTTCAACATGGTGCGCAAGCACATCAAGGTCGAACCGCAGCGCTGGTTCTACCACGCGGACCGGCTCGGTCTGCTGGTCTGGCAGGACATCCCGTCGCTAACCGCGCAGGACATCAACCCCACCGACGCCCAGCAGGCACAGTTCGAAGCGGAGGCACGCGAGGTCGTCGACGAGCACCGCAGCTCGCCCGCCGTGGTCGCGTACACGCCCTACAACGAGGGCTGGGGTGAACGGTCCCTCGCCGACACCCGGCGGGTCGCACAGAACATCAAGACCCAGGACCCGACACGCCTGGTCAACCCGCACAGCGGCCACAACTGCTGCCAGTCCCTCGGCAACCCCGGCAACGGCGACATCGACGACTGGCACGTCTACCTCGGACCGGACTCCCCCGTACCGTCGAGCAGCCGGATCGCCGTGCTCGGCGAGTTCGGTGGGCTGGGCCTGCACACCCCGGGCCACGAGTACAGCCCGAGCGGCAGCTTCTTCGCCTACGAGTGGCAGACCAGCTCGAACGCCCTCACCGACCGGTACGTGGGGCTGGTGCAGGGCACCCAGAACCTGATGCTCGGAAAGGGACTCAGCGCCTCGGTCTACACCGAGATCACCGACCTGGAGGGTGAGCTGAACGGGTTCCTCACCTACGACCGGCAGGTGATCAAGATGGACCAGGCGCGGGTCCGCGCCGCCAACACCGCCCTGATCGACGCCTCGAAGACCATCGGCAGCCCGTCGCCCGTCGCCCTGCCGGTGAACACCCGACGGTCGTTGCAGGTGACGACAGCCGGCTACACCAACCGGTACCTACGTCACCAGGACAGCCTGGCGTACACCGAGGTCGTCGACGCCGCGAGCTCCACCCTGCTCAAGGCCGACGCCACGTACACGATCCGGACCGGCCTGGCCGACGCCGGCTGCTACTCGTTCGAGTCGGTCAACTTCCCCGGGCAGTACCTACGCCACCAGAACTCCCGGGTCCGCAACTCGCCGGACGACGGCTCGGCGCTGATGCGTGCCGACGCCACCTGGTGTGCGCGGGCCGGGCTGACCGGGGCGGGGGTGTCGCTGGAGTCGTACAACTTCCGGGGCAGGTACCTGCGGCACTACAACTCGGAGGTCTGGCTCAGCAACGGCGCCGGCGGCGACGCGTACAACACACCGACGTTGTGGACCGCCGACAGCACCTGGAACATCGCCACCCCCTGGACGCCCTGACCGCGTACGAGGGCAGTTCGCCACGAGAGGACGTCGCGAGGGGCCTCCGGCCAGGCCGGAGGCCCCTCGCCGGTTGGGCGTCGTCGCGGCGCCCTCCTGTCGGGACCGCGACCGGAGGCCGACGTCACCCAGCGGCAGGAAGATCGTTCTTCCGGTCATGAGGGAGAGCGGCACGTCGAGTCCAGCGTCCGTCATGGCCGGTCGTCCGCCCCTGACCGTTGAGTGGTCACCGCCGACAAGGCCCGACTCGCAAGTTGCATCAAGCCGGATTCAACTGTCCGTTGCAACTCGCATTATGTCGCGCATTAAATAGACGTTGTTCAATCTTGACTTGTGCAGCCGCTCAGCGCACCGTAAAGGGCAATAGGCAGATGCGCGCCATTATCGGTCCAACTGACATGGATCGTTGAATGGGGGCGCTGCCGGTTTCGCGCCGCGTGCATCAGGAGGCGTTCCATGCGGTTGAATCCGTTCGCCGGGATCTATCTCACCGATCCGGCAAGTATCTGGCAGCGCATTCTCGACGATCCTGACGGGGTGCACTACGCCGAGGATCTGGGTCTGTGGTTGATCAGCAGGCACGCCGACGTCCGGCGGGCCCTCGCCGACGTGGCGACGTTCGGAAGCACCCTCACCCTCGCCCCGGTCTACGAGGTGTGCCCGGAGGCGATGAGCGTACTCGTGCAGATCGACGCGCCGCCCACAACGGCCGCCGCGGACCCGCCGGTGCACCCCCGCACCCGTCGGGCGCTCCGGGCGACCTTCGCGAACACCGGCGAGCGGGTCGAGGCCGACTACGGCGCGATAGTGCGACGCAGGGTCGACCAGCTGGTGTCCCGGCTCGCCGCCCGCCAGGGTGACCAGGTCGACCTGATCCCGGAGTTCGCCACCGAGCTACCCCTGCTGGTGGTCCTCGACATTCTCGGGGTGCCCGACGCCGACATCGGGCGGATCAGGAGTTGGGCCGACGGCCAGATCGCCCTCGTGTGGGGGCAGCCCGACCCGGCCGAACAGGTACGCCTGGCACGGGATCTGCTCGAGTTCTGGCACTACTGCGAGGAGCTTGTCCGCCGGCGGGTGGACAGCGGGCACCAGGGGGACGACTTCATCAGCCGCGCCCTGGCCTACCGGGACGACGACGACACGGTGCTGACGGTGTCCGAGGTGGCGAGCCTGGCCTTCAACCTCCTGGTCGCCGGCCACGAGACCACCGCCGGGCTACTCGCGCACGCCCTCGACCAGGCACTGTCCACCCCGCAGCGCTGGTCCGCTCTGGCCGCGGCCCCGGCGAGCGTCCCCGCGTTCGTGAGCGAGACGCTCCGGTTCGCGCCCGCCATCGACGGCTGGCTGCGGGTGACCAGCCGGGACGTGACCCTGGGAACGGTGACGATCCCGGCGGGCGCGCGTTGCCTGCTGCTGATCGGAGCCGCGAACCGCGACCCCGCGGTGTTCGCCCACCCGGACCGGTTTCATCCACAGCGGGCGGACGTGGGCAATCACCTGTCGTTCGGCCACGGACCACATTTCTGCATCGGAGCGGGATTGGCGAGACTGGAGGCCGAGATAGCCGTCACCCGGCTCACCGACGCCATTCCCGGCCTACGCCTCGCGAACGAGCAGCAGCGCTCGTACAAGCCGAATGTCGCATTCCGTGCGCACCGCACGTTGCTCGCGACAATCGACGCCGGGACGCCCACCGACATCCCGGCTTCGCGTGGCGAGGTCGCCGCCGAAGCGCACGCCGCGTGACGTGAGCGAGCGTCAGCCCGCCGGACCGAGGGTGGCGCGGGTCGCGTTGGCGGCCCCACGGGCACAGGCAACCGGTCCGGCACGCATCCTTCCCGCTTTGCCCGACGATCGATGTCGGCGAACGTCTTCACACCCATCGCTTCCTGGGTTAAGAATTGCCCTCTATGAATGTTCAGCTCATCCGCCAATCCCGATCTGGCGTCCGTTGCTGATTCCCGTAGCCACGAAGGTGAGCGCATGGAGCACACGTCCCCGTCGAGCTCTGCTCACTCCGCGGCCAGTCAGCGGTTCCGATGGGAACTGCGCGACTGCCGGGTCCGACGGGGCCTGACCCAGCGAGCCCTGGCGGACCTGGTGCGGTTCAGCCGGGAGACGGTCGCGGCGGTCGAGTCGGGTCGCCGGTTCGGCAGTCACGAGTTCGCGCTGCGCTGCGACGACGTGCTCGGCACCGGCGGCCGGCTCGCGGCGCTGTGGCCACAGGTGGCCGCCGAACAGTTGGCGGCAGACGGTCGCCGAGGCCCCCGCGAATCGCCACCGCATCAGCCGCAGCAAGCGGTGCCGCGTCAGCGTGATCGGCGCGACGCGCGTGACCCGGGCGCCGTGGTGGACGCGATCGACGAGCTGCGTGAGCTGATCGGCCAGGTGCTCAACGGCCCAGCCGAGCCGGGCGAATCGGGCGACGCACAGCGATGGCAGACGCCGGACGGCACGCAGCGGCGACGGCCGCCCTCCGACCCCCACGACGACCAGCGCTGACCACACGGATCCGCCTCGACCTCAGGGCGTCACCGGTTGCTGACGTTGGGTACAGATGCTGGTACGGGCAGTTTGTACCACGGCCAGGTCTGGTCTACGAGCGTCGCTTCCGGCCGAATGAGACTTGCATTCGGCAAGGTGCGGATAGACCGTCATCGACGAGTCGTGGGAGTCAATCTTGGCGTCGAGCACCCGGTCCCACGCGGCCAGACCCTACCCGACCCGCCGACGCGGTTGGAAGATAGCCGGCCGGATGCGCCTCATCGTCGCGGCACCGCTGGTCGCCGTGATCGGCTTCGCCGGGCTCGCGCTGACCGAGAGCGCTCGCCAGACGGCCCGTGCCAGCGACCTGCGGATCCTGGCACAGGTCGGCGCCGAGGCCGGTGACCTCGCCTACCGCCTGCAACGCGAACGGATTGCCGCCGCGGACCTGCTCACCTACGGCGCGCCGGAGCAGCAGGACACCTTCGGCGCGGAGATGGCCGCCACCGACGACGCGGTCAGCCGCTACCGGGGGCAGCGAGGGCGACTGACCGCCGAGACCGACGCCAACCGGGACCTCCTTCGCCGCATCGACGCGGCCCTGGACGGGCTCGCCCCGCTGCGCACCCAGGTACGCACGGCGACGCACGCGTCGGTGTCGGCGATGACCTTCAGCTACCGCATCGCGATCGCTGATCTGATCAACTTTCGGGAAGCTGTCTCGCACGGCGTGGTCGACGCCCAACTCGCCGACGGGATCCGCGCCTCGGCGGCGCTGTCGAAGTCGGCCGAGGCGATCGGCCAGCAGCAGGTCGCGGTGCTGCGGACCGTCGCGGGCGGCGAACTGACCCCGGCCATGCAGCAGGACATCACCGCCGCCCGTACCAGCTACACCGAGTCGAGCCTGTCGTTCCTGGCCCTGGCCCCACCCGAGTGGAGCAGTTGGTGGGAGCAGGCCGGCACCGGCAAGGAGGCGCTCACCCTGCAGCGGATGCAGGACGAGGTGTCCCGGGCCCAGCCGGGCTCACGGTTGCAACTGGAGACCGGCAGTTGGGTGTCCACCACGCAGACCCGTGCCGCCCGCCTGGCCGACCTGCGGGCACGGGTCGACGCCGCGGTCCGTGACGACGTGCGGGCCGCGCACGCCGACCAACGCCGCCGAGCCGTCGCCGAGGCCGTCGGCGTCCTGCTGGCGCTGATCCTCACCGCGCTGGTGACCTGGCTCGTCGCGCGGCAGATCACCCGCCGCCTGCGTCGCCTGCGGGACGCGGCGAACGCGGTGGCGTTCGAACAGCTCCCCGCCGTGGTGGCGCAGCTCCAGCAACCGGGCAGCGCCGCCGTCGACCCGGACAAGCTGGCCCGTCAGCAGTCCACCGCCGCCCTCGAACCGTCCAGCGACGACGAGATCGGCGAACTGGGCCAGGCGTTCAGCGCGGTCCACCAGGCCGCCGTACGGACCGCCGCCGAGCAGGCCGTCATGCGCGCCAACACCGCCGACATCTTCATCCACCTGAGCCGCCGCGAACAGCGACTCGTCGATGCCGTCCTGGCCCAGGTCGATCTGGTCGAACGGGACGAGACCGACCCCGACCGGCTCCACCAGCTGTACACGCTGGACAACCTGGCGACCCGGATGGGACGGATCAACGCGAGCCTGCTGGTGCTCGGCGGCGTCGGCGTCGGTCGCGTACGCCAGCGCGACGTCCCTCTGCAACAGGTGCTCCAGGCGGCGCTGTCCCAGATCGAGCACTACGCGCGGATCCGACTCGGCATGATCGACGGGGACGTCGCGGTGGCGGCCAAGACGGTCGACGAGGTCGTGCACCTGCTCGCCGAACTCATGGACAACGCGACGACGTACTCGCCGCCGGGCAGTGAGACCTGGGTGAGCGGGCGAAGCCTGGGCGACCGCGTCATCATCCAGATCAGCGACGAGGGCGTCGGGCTGTCGCCCCAGCGGATGCAGCAGCTCAACGAGCTGTTGGCCCGCCCACCGGCCATCGACGTCGCCGCCGTACGGGCGATGGGACTGGTCGTCGTGGGTCAGCTCGCACAACGGCTGGGCGCCACCGTCCAACTGCGACGCGGGCCCCGACGCGGCACCCTCGCCGAAGCGACGCTCCCCGCGGCGATCATCCGATCGCTGCCGCCGGAGGAGTACCTGCTCGCACCCGGACGGCTCTCCCGGCGGGCGGCCCGCACGACCAGCGCCCCACCGCCGTACCACCCGCGCCCCGAGCCCACCGCCGGGCACCCACCGGCCGAGCGGACCCTGCCCGCGGCGCCGGTGTTCCGACCGGCTGCCCCACCCCCGGACCGGGGTGATGCGCCCACCGAGGAGCTGCTCATCTTCGAACAGGTCAACCACTGGTTCCAGAGCGACGTCGTCGACGGCCACCAGAACCGGGAGTGGTCCAGCCCCGCCGACGACGCCTGGCGCACCGCCGCCCAGGCGACCACCCCCGACGTCGCCACGACCACCAACTCCGGTCTACCCAAACGACAGCCACAACGGCATCTCGTGCCCGGCGGCGTGACCGTGCCCCAGCAGCAACAGAGATCCGAGTACCGCGACCCGGCCCAGGTGGCGACGGCGATGGCCGCGTACGCGCGGGGTGTGGCGAACCGGCGACGCACCCCGATCAACCTCGGCAACAAATGACGCGACAGGAGAGCACGTGAACGACCAACAGGACCTCGGCTGGCTGCTGGACAACTTCGCCGCCCGCGCCAGCGAGGTCAGCCATGCGATCGCCATCTCCAGCGACGGCCTGATGGTCGCCGCCACCCGCGACCTGCCACCGGACCGGGCCGACCAGTTGGCCGCGACGGGCAGCGGGCTGGTCAGCCTGCTGCGCGGGGCGGCGGCCTTCTTCGACGCCGGCGCGGTGATCTCCAACGTCACGCAGCTCGAGGGCGGATTCATGTTCTCGATGGCCTTCAACGACGGTGCCTCGCTGCTGGTGCTCGCCGCGCCCGAGTGCGACGTCGGCAAGGTCTCCTACGAGATGACCGAGCTGGCCAACCGCATCGGCGACGCCCTCACCCCCGCGGCCCGGGCGGCACTCGCCCGCAGCCGCTGACAACCCCGGCGCCCCCACGCCGGAGACCTTCCTTCCCTCTGGAGACGACATGCCTCTCACCACCCCTGGGCGCAGCCGTGCCCTCACCGCCGCACTGCTCGCGGTCGTCCTGACCGGCAGCGCGGCCTGCGGCGACGACGCGCCGGGAACGAGCGCCGGCGGCTCGATAAAGATCGGCCTGCTCGCGTCCCTGTCCGGGACGTACCAGGCGGTCGGTACGGAGATCCGCGACGGTTTCCAGCTCTACCTCGACACCCACGACGGCAAGCTCGGCGGCCGACAGGTCGACCTGGTCGTCGCGGACGAGGGCAACGGCGCCCAGACCGCCGTCCCGGCGGCGACCAAACTGCTCAAGCAGGACCGGGTCTCCGCGCTCACCGGCATCGTCGGCGGCGGCTCGGTAGCCGGAGTCGTCCCGCTGCTCGACGAGACCAAGGTGCCCCTCGTCGGCTCCAACGGGCGACCCGAGCTCAAGGACGTCTCCCGCGTCTGGCACACCTCGTATCTGTCCGACGAGCCCGGAGCGGCGATCGCCCAACACGTCCGGGACAACGTGCAGGGCTCGGTGTACGCGATCGGCCCGGACTACCAGGGCGGCTGGGACGAGCTGCGGGGGTTCACCGAGGCGTTCGGAAAGATCGGCGGGAAGCTCGCGAACTCCGACGGTAAGACGACCTTCACCCCGTTCCCGGCGACCACGAACTTCACCCCGTACTTCGCCCGCATCAAGGCCTCCGGGGCGGCTGCCGTCTTCACCTTCTACGCCGGCAGCGCTGCCGTCGACTTCGTCAAGCAGTACGCGCAGTCCGAGATCAAGGACGTCCCGCTGTACGCGGCCGGGTTCCTCACCGAGGGCGGAGTGCTCAACGCGCAGGGCGACGCGGCCCGGGGCATCTACTCGGTGCTCAACTACTCGCCGGACCTCGACAACGCGGAGAACCGGGCCTTCGTGGCGGCGTGGAAGGCCAAGCACGACGGTTCGCCGACGACGTACGCGCTCGCCTCGTACGACGCCGCGGCGGTGTTGGACCGGGCGATCGGCGCCGCCGGGAACGACCCGACCCCGGAAGCCATCAACACGGCCATCGGCACGCTCGGCCAGATCGCCAGCCCGCGCGGCACCTGGCAGTTCTCCACCAGCACGCACTCGCCGGTGCAGAAGTGGTACCTGCGGCAGGTCCGCCAGGACGGCCGGGCGCTGTCCAACACCGTCGTGGGTGACCTCGCGACCGTCGGCCGGTGATCGCGGTGGCGGCCGGCACGAACCGGATCGACCCGTACCTGATACCGGCGCTGGACGGAGTCGCCTACGGGCTGCTCGTGTTCGTCGCCGCGTCGGGCCTGGTTCTCTGTTTCGGCGTCGCCAACATCCTCAACCTGGCGCACGGCATGCTCTACGCGATCGGCGGGTACACCGCCGCGGCGCTGCTCGACGGTGGCTGGGCGAGTCTGGCGGTGGCGCTGGGCGTCGGCGTGCTGGCCGCCGCGGCGGCGGGTGTGCTCCTCGCCGGTCTGCTCGCTCCGGTCGCCGCCGGCAACCACCTGAGTCAGGCGCTGCTGACGTTCGGTGTGGCGCTGGCCGGCGGTAGCCTGCTCGTCGCCGGCTTCGGTCCGGACGACCCGCAGGTCCAGGTGCCCGCCGCGCTGGAGGGGTCGGTGGTGGTCGCCGGTCACCGCTATGCCGCGTACCGGCTGGTCTTCATCGTCGTCGCCGCGGTGATCGCCGCCGCGCTCTACCTGGTGGTGCGACGCACCCGGGCCGGGATGCTGGTCCGCGCGGCCGTCGACGACGCGGAGATGGTCGCCTGCCTGGGCGTGAGCCCCGCGTGGATCCGCGCCGGTGTGCTCGCCGCCGCGGGTGCGCTGGCGGGCGCGGCCGGGGTCCTGGGCGCGCCCATCATCGGCCCCGGCACCGACACCGCCGACACCGTGCTGCTGCTGTCGCTGGTAGTCGTCGTCCTCGGTGGTCTCGGCTCGATGGGGGGCACGCTGCTTGCCGCGCTCGCGATCGGCGAGATCCAGACGCTGGGGGTGGCGCTGCTGCCGTCCGCCGCGCCGTTCCTGCTCTTCGCCGCCATGGCGGCGGTGCTGGCGGTGCGGGCACGTGGCCTGGCCAGCAGATGGAGGACGACGTGAGGAACGAGGTGATCCGGCGGGCCCGAGGCGCCATCGCGGCCCTGGTGCTGGCCGGCCTGGTCGTGGCGCCCTGGGTGGTCGACGACTACACCACGGCGATCCTCGCCCGGACGCTGGCGCTGGCCCTGGTGGGGGTGAGCGTCGCCCTGCTCACCGGCGTCGCCGGGCTGCCGACCCTCGGCCAGACCGCGCCGTACGCGGCGGGCGCCTACGCGTGCGCCGTGGTCGGCAGCCAGGTCTCGGACGTCGGCGTCGTGCAACTCGCCGTCGCGGCGGGTGCCGGGGCGGTGCTGGCCGCGTTCACCGTGCCGCTCGTCGTGCAGGCCAGAGGGGTGGTCGTCCTGATGATCACGCTGGCGATCGGCGAACTCGCCGTCGTCGTCGTCGGCCGGTGGCGGTCGGTGACCGGTGGCACCGACGGGTTGGTCGGCATCGCCGCGGTCCGCCCGTTCTGGGGTCTCCCGGTCCTCGCCAACGACCGGGCCCGTTACCTGTACGCGCTGGTCGTCGCGGCCGCGGTGGTCGGCGCGGTGCTGGTGCTGCTGCGTACCCGGGCCGGGCTGCTGCTGCGGGCCGGCCGCGACGACGAGGCCCGACTGCGGGCCAGCGGGCACCCGGTGCCGCTGTACCTCTCCGGCGCGCACATCGCCGCCGGGGCGATAGCCGGAGCCGCCGGCTCGCTCCTGGTCGTCGCCCAGCAGTACATCTCCCCCGCCGACTTCGGCTTCGACACGTCCGCGCTGCTGCTGCTCGGTGTCGTCATCGGCGGCACCGCGTCGGTCGGCGGAGCCCTGGTCGGCGCGGCGCTGGTCATCGCTGCCCGGGACTGGTTGTTCGGGCTGCTGCCCGGGCATGCGCCGCTGGTGCTGGGCCTGCTGTTCGTGGCCACTGTCTACCTGCTGCCCACCGGCGTGAACCGGGTCCGGAGCAGGGTGCGCCCGCCGGAGGCCCTGTCACACCAGCCCGCCGCTCCTGAGCAGGCCGCCGTCGCGGAGTCGCACCGATGACCGGCCTGCTCGAAGCCCAGGGTGTCAGCGTGCGGTACGGCTCGCTCGCCGCACTCGACAGCGTGGACCTGCGCGTCCACGACGGCCAGCGGCACGCGTTGATCGGCCCGAACGGCGCCGGCAAGACGACTTTGCTCAACGTGATCGGCGGATCCACGAGACCGCAGCGCGGCACGGTGAGCTTCGACGGGCGCGACGTAGGCCAGTTGGGACCTGCGGCCCGTGCCCGACGAGGCATCAACCGCATCCACCAGCGTCCGGCGGTCTTCCCGACGCTCACCGCGACGGAGAACATCGTGGTCGCGGCGTTGCCGCGGGTCATCCCACGGCGCAGGTGGTGGCCCGGCGGACGCCGGCGTGCCGCACAACACCGGGCAGGCCCGCTGCTGGATCAGATGGGTCTCGCCGACGTCGCGGCGGTGCCCGCCGGGCACCTCGCGCATGGGCAACGACGCCAGTTGGAGATCGCGATGGCCCTCGCCGGCCGCCCCCGCCTGCTGCTCCTCGACGAACCGGCGTCCGGGCTGTCCGCCGTCGAGGTCGGCCACCTGGTCGAGGTACTGCGGGCGCTACCCAGGGCGGTCGCCGTGCTCCTGGTCGAACATCGACTGGACCTGGTGTACGCCCTCTCCGACACGGTCACCGTGCTGCGCGACGGTCGAACGCTGGCCGCCGGAGCGCCGGACGAGATCCGAACCTCGCCGCTGGTGCGGCAGGCCTACGCCGACGGGATGGCCTGATGTTGTCAGTGGATCGTCTCTGCGCCGGCTACGCCGGAGGGATCGTGCTGCACGAGGTCAGCCTGCGGGTACGCCCCGGCAGCATCCAGGCCGTGGTGGGTCGCAACGGCGCGGGCAAGAGCACGCTCGTGCACACGATCGCCGGGCTGGTGCGAGCCTCCAGTGGTCGCATCGAGGTCGGCGGGCTGCACGTGGCCGGCCGGCAACCGCACCGCGTCGCCCAGACCGGCGTCGGTCTGGTCCCGCAGGGCCGACGGGTGTTCTCCCGGTTGACGGTGGCCGAGCACCTGCACCTGGCGGCTGCGCCGTGGCGGGCCCGCACCTCCGGCGGTGAGGGCTGGACCGTCGACCGCACCCTCGAACTGCTGCCGAGACTGGCGCTACGGCTGCGGCACCGCGGCTGTGAACTGTCCGGCGGCGAGCAGCAGATGCTGGCGATCGCCCGTGCGCTACTCGGTCAACCACGGGTGCTGCTGCTCGACGAACCGTGTGAGGGCCTGTCGCCGGACGTGGCGGCGCGGGTCCGCGAACTCGTCAACGGCCTGGCCGCCGACGGCTTGACGGTGCTGCTCGTGGAACAGCAGCTCCAGCATGCGATCGAGATCGCGGACCGGGTGGCGGTGCTGGAGTACGGCCGGGTGGTCTACGACCGACCGACGGCCGAGGCCCGCGTCGACCCTGGCCCGCTGGCGGCGATGGTGAGCGTCACCACCGCCCCGTTGCCGCCGCCACCCAACCGGCCGGCCCCTCGGCTCTGGGCCGACACCCCGTCACCCGACCAATCGGAGAGGTAGACACCGATGGCAACAGCTACGAGCGACGGCACGTACACGTTCGACAACGGTCAACCGGAGGCCGTGCCGCAGATGCACGCGCTGGAGTCCTTCCTGGACCCGATCACGACGCGACGGCTGGCCCGCCCGGTGCTGCGACCGGGTGCCACCTGCTGGGAGGTCGGCGCGGGCGGCGGATCGATGGCCCGGCGGATCGCCCGTGCGATCGGCGACGACGGGTCCGTGCTCGCCACCGACATCGACCCCACCCACCTGGTGGCCGAGGGCAACCTGCAGGTACGCCGGCACGACGTCCGCACCGAACCGCCACCCGGGGACGCGTTCGACCTGATCCACGCCCGGCTGGTACTGCTGCACCTCCCCGATCGACGGCGGGTCCTGCGTACGCTCACCGGTGCGCTGGCTCCCGGCGGATGGCTGGTGGTCGAGGAGTTCGACTGCACCCAGCCGCTGCGGGTGCTGACCGCGCCGACCGACGACGCCGCGAAACTCTTCGCGCGGGTCATGGACGCCATGATGGGTGTCCTGCAGGACCATGGCGCCGACCTGGGGTGGGCGCAGGACGTGCACACCGAGATGGCCCTCGCCGGCCTGACCGACCTGGACACCATCACCCACTCGCAGAGCTGGGCCGGCGGTTCGACCGGAACGTCGCTCTACGAGACGAACTCCCGTCAGTTGGAACCGGACCTGCTCGCCGCCGGGTTGTCGCCCCAGCAACTGAATGCCTTCCGGCGGCTGGTGCGTGACCCCCGCTTCGCCGTCATGTCGTACCACTTCGTCTCCACGCGGGGCCGTCTGCCGAGCTGAGCAGGCGGACCACCGCGCGGAGAGCGGTCGCGCCGCCCCCGTGGCTCTCCCGCCGCAGCACCCCCCCCCCGCTGGGCCGGACAGCTCCACGGAAGCGTCGACCGCACCGGCCGGGCTCCTCGCGAGGAGCCCGGCCGGTCTGCGCGACAGCCCGAGGCGCTACGCATCCCTGGTGGAGTGCCCTCACCAGACAGACCTACGTGAACGTGGCCGAGGTGGCGCACACCGTGATGCGGGCTGACACGAGTTAAGCTGGTCTACCTGATCCCCCTCGATTAGCCGAAGACTGAACCTTGCCGATGATCGTCAGACGTGCGGAGGAACGGGACTTCAACGGCTTCCTCGGCCTGGCGGCCCAGGTCGAGTGTTGGTTCGGCCCGATGGTCGAGGATGTCGGCTTCCACGACGCGGTACGCAAACACACTCTTCGGTCCACAGCAATCGTTGCCACGTCCGGAGGGCCCGACCTGCTGGGCGGGCTGTTGTTCGCGACGAAGGCCGCGACCCATCACGTTCGTTGGCTTGTCGTGTCCGAGGGCTCGCGGGGGACGGGCGTCGGTCGTGCGCTGATGGCAGAAGCCATGCGCAGGTTCGTGCGGGGCCCCGGGTCCGTGGAGGTGGTCAGCTTCGGCGCCGATCACCCGGGCGCTCACGCCAGCGGTGCACGTGTCTTCTACGAACGCCTTGGTTTCGCTCCTGCCGAGACCGTCGAGCCCGGCCCGGAGGGGGGCTCCCGGCAGGTCTTTCGCCTGGCCGTCACCTGATTCACACGACGATGGCCCGTCCGGCCGGTCCGGTCGCGTGGCAGTTGGACGTCAGGTGGTCACTTCGGGATGTGGAAGCGCAGGTGGGTGACGTGTGGTGATTCGATCACCGCGGTTCGTCGCAGTTCGATGTGGTCGGTGCCGAGGTGGTCGAACGGGCGCGTGCCGGTGCCGAGGAACACCGGTACGAGTTGGATGCGGATCTCGTCCACCAGCCCGGCCTTGACGAACTGTTGCACGGTGGTGGGCCCGCCCATGATCAGGACGTTGCGGTCGCCCGCCGCGTGACGCGCCTGGCGCAGCGCGCTGTGCAAACCGTCGTCGACGAACGTGAAGACGTCGCTCTTCATCGTCAACGGCTCCCGAGCCTGATGGGTCACCACGACACACGGCACCGGGAAGGGGGTGTCCTCCCACAGGTCCACGCCGACGTCGAACGTCCGTCTGCCGATCACCACCGCGCCCGTCGTCGCGTGGAGCTCTCGTGCCTGGGCGGCGTCGACGCCGGCCGGGGTGACCCCGTCGGCCGCCACGGCGCGGTCATCGCCGGAGCGGAACAGCCACTCGTGCAACCGCTCGCCGCCCACGCCCATCGGTTGCTCCCTGGTGACGTCGGGTCCGGCGGCGAAGCCGTCCAACGACACGCTCATGCTCACCACGGTGCGGCCCATCGCGCCCTCCTCCACGTTCGTTGCCGGTCACTGTCGGTCAGGCCGCACCCATCTTCCCGCCGGGCACCGACAGGATCGGATCATTCGATGTCGCTGAGGCGCCCGGTGCTCCTGCGGCGAGGACGTGCCCCGCCCGGACGGCGACTGCCACATCGGCCGCGTCGGGGACGACGAACTCGTGCGTGCCCACCGTCGCCGACCAGCCGGCCATGTCGTCGCCTCCACTCGTCGCACCGATCAAGATCAGCGGGCACCGTAGTCGGCAGCGACCGTGTCAGCGAGTGTCGGCGGCGTGTCGGGGCGGTGTCAGCGGGCCCGCGCATGCTGTACGCATGACAGCTGACCTGGTGATCGAGGCCGAGGGCCTCGTGAAGACGTTTGGGAAGACGAGGGCGCTGCAGGGCGTGGACCTCGCGGTTCCCCGGGGGACGGTGCTCGGGGTGCTCGGCCCCAACGGTGCCGGCAAGACCACGGCCGTACGCATCCTGTCCACCCTGCTGACCCCGGACGGCGGAACCGCCCGGATCGGCGGTTTCGACGTCGTACGGGACGCCGAGCGCGTTCGGCAGAGCATCGGCCTCACCGGCCAGTACGCCTCGGTCGACGAGGACCTGACCGGGCGGCAGAACCTGGAACTGTTCGGCACGCTGCTGGAGCTGGGTCGCACCGGCGCCCGGCGGCGGGCCGCCGAGTTGCTCGACTGGTTCGACCTGACCGACGCCGCGAACCGGCCGGCCAAGACCTACTCCGGTGGCATGCGCCGGCGGCTGGACCTGGCCGCCAGCCTGGTCGGCTCCCCCGCCGTGATCTTCCTGGACGAGCCGACGACCGGGCTCGACCCGGCCAAGCGCGAGGACATGTGGGACGTGGTCCGCTCACTGGTGGGCAACGGCTCGACGGTACTGCTCACCACGCAGTACCTGGAGGAGGCCGACGCGCTCGCCGACGCGATCACGGTGATCGACCACGGCCGGGTGATCGCCCACGACACACCCGAAGGACTCAAGCGGGTGGTCGGTGGGCAGACCCTTGAGGTCCGGCCGTCCGACCCGGCGCACCTGCCGCGCACCGCGGAGATCCTGACCCAGGTCGGCTCCGGCGCGCAGGCCGACGAGATCCGCAAGGGCGTCCTCGCGGTGCCGGTCACCGACGACGCGGCCCTGACCGAGAGCGTCGCGCGCTTCGCCACGGCCGGCATCGCGGTCACCGAACTGTCCCTGCACCTGCCGAGCCTCGACGAGGTGTTCTTCACCCTCACCGGGCGTACGGCATCCGACGACGACACCACCCGCCCCACGGAGGTCGCGGCATGAGCACCCTGATCGACACGGCACCGACGAGGAACCGAGGGCTGTCGACAACCACCCCGAACCCGCGACCGTTCCGACTGGTCCGGCACTCGTTGGCGCTGGCCAAGCGCAGCCTCATCAAGACCTGGCGTACGCCCGAGGCGCTCATCGACGTCACGTTGCAGCCGGTGTTGTTCCTCGTCATCTTCGTGTACGTCTTCGGCGGCGCGGTCGCCGGTTCGACACACGACTACCTGCAGTTCCTGCTGCCCGGCATCCTGGCGCAGACCATCGCGACAGGTGCCATCGCGATCGGCGTCAACCTGAACACCGACATCGCCAAGGGCATCTTCGACCGGTTCCGGTCGCTGCCGATCCCCCGCTCCGCACCACTGGTCGGCGCGGTCCTCGGCGACGTCGTCCGGTACGTCATCGTCACGGTGTCGACCCTCGCGATCGGCTACGTGATGGGTTTCCGGATCGAGACCGACCTGTTCCGGGCGATCGCCGGGTGTCTGCTCGCCGTGCTGTTCGCGCTCTGCCTGAGCTGGCTGCCGGTGCTCGTGTCGATGAAGGTGCGGACCGCGGGTGCCGTGCAGGGCGTCATGTTCGCGCTGATCATGCCGCTGAGCTTCGCGTCCAACGTGTTCGTCGGCGCCGACACCCTGCCCGGCTGGATGCAGGCGTTCGTGGACGTCAACCCGATGACCCACCTGGTGGCGTCGGTACGCGGGCTGTTCCTCGGCACCCCGCTCGACAACCACATCTGGTGGACGCTCGCCTGGTGCGCCGGCTTCGTGGCGCTGTTCATGCCGCTGGCACTGCGGGCGTACCGCAAGAAGATCTGAGTCAGGCGAGCAGGTCGTCCATCAGCTCGCGGATCCGGCTGATGGCCGCGGCGGGCGGCCGCTCACGCCACGCGGCAAGCAACGGCTCGCGCTGTTCCTCGTCCCCGAGGATGGCGTTGAGCCGTTCGCCGTTTTCGAACGGGAAGAACATCTCGATCTGGGTGCCGATCCGCTTCGCGAGCGCGGACAGTTCGCGGGCGGCGTCGACGTCGCCCCGGGACGCTGCCAACTCCGCGCCGCCCGACGCCCACGCCCCGATCACCGGAAGATCCCGCGAGGTCAGCGCGTCGTCGCGGGCGAGCGACAGCAGCGCGACCGCCTGGGCGGTGGCGTCAGTCCCCGACACCTGCCCGGTCTGGGCCACCCGCAGGTAGATGATCGCGGCCGTCGCCCGGAGCATCACGCGCGGCTGAGGCTGCGGCCCGACCCAACCGGCGAGGACACGGGTCACCTCGTCGGCGTGACCGAGCGCCTCGTCGTACCGCCCCCGCTGCCAGGCGAGGTGAGCCAGGCCGAGCAACGCCTGCCCGGCGTCCATCTGCTCGGCCTGACCCAGTGCGGCCGTCTCGCCCAGTCGCCGCTCCGCGTCCTCGTCGCCGCCGAGGGCGAGCTGCACGTCCAGCCGGACCCGGATCGACCGTGCGTCCTGCGTGGCGCCGACCAGTTCCATGTGCTGAACGCTGCGCGCCAGCCAGTCGGCCGACCGGGCATCCCCGCTCGGGACCAGGAACTGCCCGACGGCACCCGCCGCCATCGCCATGCCCCAGTGGTCGCCGGCGGCCTCGAAGCGGTGGTACGCCTGTTCGGCGTCGCTGACCGACGCATCCGGCAGGCCGCCGTTCTCCCGTACCGCCGCGCGCGCGAACAGCCCGAGCCCCTGCACGTACGGGTCCGGGTGCGCGACCATCTCGTCCGCGCTCTTCAGGCTCTGCTCCAGATCGGACGCGTCGAAGCCGGGCAACGCCACCGCGAGAGCGGTCAGCCGGGGTGACACCTCGGCCGGACGTTCGGCCAGCAGGGTCCGCAGCGCCCGTCGGGCGAGCACGGCGGGCCGCAGGTCGGCGCTGACACCGGCGTTCACGCTGATCACGACGCAGGTCCAGGCCAACCGGTCGGCGTTCGGCAGTGGCCGCCCGCTGGACGCGCCGTGCAGGATCGCCGACCGCCGCCGCCGCTGCGGATCGTCGATGTGCAGCAGCCCGCGCGCCCAGGCGAGGACCTCGAGGTGCAGGCCGCGTACCGACCAGAGGTGGAACAGCGCGGTGGCGACGTCGACAGAGGCGGGCTCGTCGTCCTCTCTTGTCGCCCACCGCAGGCCCGCGACCAGATTGTCCTGCTCGACGGCGCAGCGGTGCAGCGCCTCAACCTGGTCGGGTCCGATGAAGCGGCCGGCGAGCGCGACGGCCTGCCTGCGCGCCCAGCTGACCAGCCCGGCCATCGCCTGATCCCGGGCGCCGGCGGCGTCCAGCCGGGCCTCGCCGTACTCCCGGACCGTTTCGAGTATCCGGTAGCGCGGCGGACCGTCCCCCTCGACCAGGGTCAACAGGGACTGTTCCACGAGCGTCGCCAGGCCGCGGCGGACGTCCGGGGCCCGGGCGACCGCGGCGGCGAGGTCGGCGGTGAACGGCGCGGGTATGACCGCGACCCGCTCGAGCAACTCCCGGTCGTCCTCGGAGAGCAGTTCCCTGCTCCAGTCGACCATCGCCCACAGGCTCGCGTGCCGCTCGGGCAGGCCGCGCAGGGCGTCGTCGAGCAACGCGAACCGGTCACTCAGTCCGGCGAGGACGTCGTCGATCGGCATGTGCCGCAGTCGCGCGGCGGCCAGTTCGAGCGCCAACGGCAGGTTGTCGAGCCGGTGGCACAGGGCCAGCGCCCGCTCGGTGTCCCAGGTCGGCACCGCGCCACCGGCCCGGGCCCGCGTCTCGATCAGCGCGAGCGCGTCGGCGTCCGGCAAGACATTCAGCCGGTGCACCAGTTCGCCGGCCAGGCCCAGCGGGGCGCGGCTCGTCGCGAGCACCGCGACCTCCGGCGAGGCCGCCGCGATCAGATCCGCGACGACAACGGCCGCCGCGTCGAGCACGTGCTCGCAGTTGTCCAACACCACCAGCCCGTCGAGGTCGGGCGCTACGACGCGAAGGCGTTCCTCGGGGCTCAGTACCCGCCGTTCCAGGCCCAGATTGCTGCCGGTCGCCGTGGTGTCCGCGCCGCCGAGCGCGGCGAGCACAGTGGGCAGCACCTCCTCGGGCGAGCGCAGGCCGGCGAGTTCGATCACGCGTACCGATTGTCCGGCCGCCGCGAACCGGCGGGTCACCTCGGCGGCGAGGCGGGTCTTGCCCGCGCCGCCAGATGCCACGATCGTCACCACGGCGGCGTCGGCGAGTGCCTCCTCCACGGCCTCGACGTCCCGTTCCCGGCCGACCAGGGCGGTCATCGGCCGCCGCCAAGCGGTCGGCAGGGCGATCCGCGTCGGTTGCCGGGGTGCCTGCGCGACGACCGGGGTGGTCAGCTCGCCGCGCAACAGCGCAAGGTGGACCTGCGTGATCACCGGTGACGGGTCGGTGCCGTACCGGTCGGCCAGCTCGACCCGGAGTCGTTCGATCACCTCCAGCGCCTCGGCCTCCCGCCCCTGTGCGGCAAGGACCCGGACGAGCAGTGCGGTCGAGGGCTCGTCCGGCGGCGTACGCGCGGCGAGTCGGCGCAGGTCGACCTCGTCGAACGGGCCGACGCCGTCGAGTGCCGCCTGCGCGCGCAGCGCGGCGACCTCCGCGAACAGACGGGTGTCCTCGGCGTTGACCAGCTCCGGCACCTCGGGGAACAGGCCCCGCGCCTGGTCGGCCAGGCTGCGGGCGGCACGAAGGTCTCCGCACCGGAACACGGTGCCCGCCTGCTCGACGAGAGCGCGCGCCTCGACCGCGTCGACGGTGATCTCCTCGGCGGGCAGCCGGTATCCGCCCGGCACCGCGACGACGGGCAGTCCGAGCCGGCGCACCCGGGACACCAGCGCCTGCACGGCGCCTGTCGCGTCGTCGGGTGGCGCCCCATCCCAGACGGCGTCCACCAGCAGGGCAACGGAGACCACCCGCCCACGCGCGTCGACGAGCGCGCGGAGCACCGCCGCGAGCCGTTCACCCCGAACGGGCCGGCCGTCGACGGCGAGGGGGCCGAGGGTCGCGATCTGCACGGACCCAGCATCCCCCACGCACGCGAGGCCGCGACGACCACCGGTCCGTCCCGATCACCACGGCCCGATCACCGGCTTGACACGCCGGCATTCCGTTAGGTTAGCCTAACCTCATGAAGAGCGAGTTGGCGTCGGCCAACGGGGAGCGCAGCCTGTCCGGCGTCGACCTCCGACTGGGCTACCACGGTGTGCCGGTGGTGCACGGCGCCATGATCGACCTTCGGGCGGGCGCGGTCACCGCGCTGGTGGGGCCGAACGGCAGCGGCAAGTCCACGCTGCTGCGGGCCCTGGCCCGCCTGCATCCGATCGAGTCCGGCCTGGTCCACCTCGCCGACGACATCGCCGCCGCCAGCCTCCCGTCCCGGGAGTTCGCCCGCCGGGTCACCCTGCTCGCACAGAGCCGACCGGTGCCCAGCGGAGTCACCGTCCACGACGTCGTCGGCTACGGTCGTCACCCCTACCGGGGGCGCTGGCGCACGGAGGATCCGGATGGTCCCGTCGCCATCGCCCGCGCGATGGACGTCACCGGCGTCGCCACCATGGCCGACCGTCCGGTGGACGAACTCTCCGGAGGCGAGCTGCAGCGGGTGTGGCTGGCCACCTGCCTGGCCCAGGACACTCCGGTGCTGCTGCTCGACGAGCCCACCACGTTCCTCGACCTGCGCTACCAGGTGGAGATCCTGGACCTGGTCCGTGACCTCGCCGACGACCACGGCGTCGCCGTCGGCGTCGTCCTGCACGACCTCAACCAGGCCGCCGCCGTGGCGGACGAGGTGGTCCTGCTGCACCAGGGCCGGGTCCGCGCCACCGGCGCCCCGGTCACCGTGTTCACCGAGGAAGCCCTCACCGAGACCTACGGAATCCGCATCGAGGTGACCACCGATCCGATCAGCGGACTGGTCACCACCCGCCCGGTCGGGCGGCACCCGATCCGCGCCCTGGTCTGAACCACTCCCATCCACAGCAGAGAAAGACCGTCATGACCCGTACCCGTTTCACCGCCCTCATCGCCGTCGTGGCCACCCTGACCCTCGGCGCCTGCGGCACCACCGAGAAGGCCGCCGCTCCCGAGACCTCCGCCTCGGCGGCCGGCGGGCCGGTCACTCTCACCGACAGCCGGGGCAAGGAGATCACCCTCAAGGCCCCGGCGACCAAGGTCGTCGGGCTCGAGTGGGGTGAGGTCGAGATGCTGGTCAGCCTGGGCGTCATGCCCGTCGGCGTGGCCGACCCGAAGGGCTACGGCACCTGGGTCACCTCGGCGAAGCTCGACCCCGGTGTCAAGGACGTCGGCACCCGTGGCGAGCCCAGCGTCGACTCGATCGTCGCCCTCCAGCCCGACCTCATCGTGATGGAGGACGACCGGGGCGCGAACATGGTCAGTCAGCTGGAGAAGTACGCCCCCGTCGTGGTGGCCAAGGGCAGCGACGCCACCGACAACCTCGGCCGGATGCGCTCGGACCTCAACATGATCGCCAAGGCGGTCGGCAAGACCGCCCAGGCGGAGAAGCTGCTCGCCGACTTCGACGTGGCCCTCGCCGACGGCAAGAAGAAGATCGCCGACGCCGGGGCAGCCGGCCGGCCGTTCGCCATCGCCGACGGCTGGAAGGAGGGCAGCACCGTCAGCATCCGGATGTTCGGCACGGGCGCGCTCGTCTCCCAGATCGGCATCCAGCTCGGCCTCACCAACGCCTGGACCGGCAAGACCGATGAGGTGTGGGGCCTCGGCCAGACCGACGTCGAGGGCATGACGGTCCTCAAGGATCCGAACGTTCACCTCTTCTACAACGCCTCCGACGGCGACGACGTGTTCGCCGACGGTCTCGCCAGCAACGCCATCTGGAAGTCGCTGCCGTTCGTGCAGAAGGGCAACCTGCACAAGATGCCCAACGGCATCTGGACCTTCGGCGGACCGCTTTCCGGTAAGCAGTACATCGACGAGCTCGTCAAGACGTACGCGGTGTGAGCGTGCTGAACGCACCCCCACGCCCGGAGCCGGCCACCCGGCCGGCTCCGGGCGGACGCCTGGCCGTGCCCCGCGTCGCCGGTGTCTTCGTCGCGGCGATCCTGCTGCTGCTCGTGGTCGGCGCGGTGCACCTCACCCAGGGCACCTCGACCGTCGGTGCCCTCGACCTGCTGCGCCTGGTGACCGGCACCGACGACGAGGCGGCCCGCGTGCTGATCGCCTCCCGGGTGCCCCGGCTGCTCGCCGGGCTGGCCATCGGCGTCGCGCTCGGGTTCGCCGGGGCGGCGTTGCAGTCGATCGCCCGCAACCCGCTCGCCTCCCCCGACACCCTGGCGGTCAACGCCGGCGCCCACCTGGCGATCGTCTCCGTGGCCGCGTTCGGCGTCGCGCTGCCCGCGCTGCCCGCCGGCGGCCTGGCCTTCTGCGGAGGGTTGGTCGCCGCCGGCCTGGTGATGGCGATGTCCTCCGGTGGGCAGGCCGGCACGACCCGGCTCGTCCTCGCCGGCTCGGCGACCGCGTTGGCGCTCGGGTCGGTGACCACGCTGCTGCTGCTCCTGTTCGAACAGGCCACCATCGGGCTGTTCGCCTGGGGCAACGGTTCGCTGGTCCAGAGCGACCTGACCGCGCTGACCCAACTGGCCCCGGTGATCGTCGGCGCCATCGTCGTGCTGATGCTGCTCGGGCACCGCCTCGACATCCTCGCCCTCGGCGACGACACCGCCACCGTGCTCGGCCTGGACGTGCGGCGAACCCGGCTCACCGTCCTGGTGCTGGCCGTGCTGCTCTCCGCGGCGGCCGTCACCCTCACCGGCCCGGTCGGTTTCGTCGGGCTGTGCGCCCCGGTGATCGTCCGGCTGCTCGCCCCCGTGGTGCCGGGGGTGCACCGGCACCGCGTCCTGCTGCCGTTGTCCGGCATCGCCGGGGTCGTCATTGTCCTCGGCTCCGACGTGCTGCTGCGCGCCGTGATGGGTGGACAGGCCGGTGTGGACATCCCCACCGGTGTGGTCACCACCCTGCTCGGCGCGGCGATCCTCATCTGGTTGGCCCGCCGGCACCGCGACGCGGGACCCACCCGTCGCCCACCCGGCGGGCACGCCGCAGTCCGCTCGGCCGCCTTCCACCGCGTCGTCGTCACCGTCACCGCCGTGCTGACCGTCACCGCCGTGGCCGTCGGCATGCTCGCCGGTGACACCTGGGTGCTGCTGGGTGACGTCGTCAACTGGATCAACGGCACCACCGGTCCGGCGTACACCTTCGTGCTGGACCAACGGTGGCCGCGCGTCGCCGCGGCGGTCCTGGCCGGCGCGGCGCTCGCGGTGGCCGGCACCACAGTGCAGGCGGTCTGCCGTAACCCGCTGGCCGAACCGGGCATCCTCGGCATCACCGCCGGCGCCGGGCTCGGCGCCGTATCGCTGCTCACCTTCGTGCCGCTGGCCGGGGTGTGGGCCGTCTCCGGTGTCGCCGGCCTCGGCGCGATGCTGGCCTTCGCGCTGGTGTACGGCCTGGCCTGGCGTGGCGGGCTGAGTTCCGACCGACTGGTGCTGATCGGCTTCGGCGCCTGGCAGGGCGGCATGGCGGTGATCACCTACCTGGTCGTCGCCTTCGACCCGTGGAACACCGGGAAGGCATTGACCTGGCTGTCCGGCTCCACCTACGGCCGGATGCCCACCCAGGTGCTCCCCGTGCTGATCGCGCTGCTGGTGCTCACCCCGGCCGTGGTCGCCGCCCGGCGTGAACTGGACCTGATGGCGTTGGACGACGACACGCCCCGGGTGCTGGGCGTCCGCCTGGAACGCACCCGACTGGTCGCGCTCGGCGCGGCGGCACTGCTCACCTCCACCGCGGTCTCGGCCGTCGGGGTCATCGGCTTCGTCGGCCTGGTCGCCCCGCACGCCGCCCGGGCGCTCGTCGGTGGCCGGCACTCCCGGGTGCTCCCGGTGGCCGCGCTGCTCGGCGCGGCGCTGGTCAGCATCGCCGACACCGTCGGGCGGACGGTCATCGCTCCAGCCCAGGTTCCCGCCGGCCTGGTCACCGCCATGATCGGCGCCCCGTACTTCGTCTGGCTGCTGTGGCGCTCCCGCGCCGTGACGAACAACCCCCGGTAGACACCGGCCCAATCCCGGAGGCACCCATGACCGAGACCCTGTCCATCGCGCCGTGGCGCGTGTTCACCGTCACCGTTCGCGCGGTACGCCGACTCAGCCCGTCCTTCACCCGGGTGACCTTCACCGGCGTGGACCTCGACCGCTTCGCCGACAACGGGTACGACCAGCGGATCAAGCTGGCGCTGCCGCTGCCCGGCCAGCGCGGGGTGGATCTTCCGGGGGGAACGGACTGGTACGCGAAGTGGCGGGCCCTGCCGGAGCACCTGCGCAGTCCGGTGCGCACCTACACCGTGCGGGCGGTCCGACCGCACCTGGCGGAGGTCGACGTCGACCTGGTGCTGCACGGCGATGGTGGGCCGGCGACGCGCTGGGCCCGGCGGGTGAGCGCGGGTGACGAGATCGCCATCGTCGGTCCGGACGCGGGGTTCGACGGCAACCACGGCGGGATCGAGTTCCGGCCCTCGGCCGGGAGCTGCCTGCTGCTGGCCGGCGACGAGACCGCCGTTCCGGCGATCGCCAGCATCTGCGAGCGACTCCCCCTCGACGCCCGGGGGACGGTCCTGCTGGAGGTGCCGGACGCCGACGACGTGCTGCCGCTGATCACGCCGCCCGGCATCGAGGTCCGCTGGCTACCTCGGGGGCACGACGGACATGGCAGCCGGTTGGTGCCCGCGGTCGCCGCGGCGGCGGAGGAACTGCTCATCCCCGGCACGTCCGAGGCCACTCAGGCCGTCGCGGACCTGGACGTGGACACCGAGATCCTGTGGGAGGTTCCCGAGGAGGCGACCTCGGTGCTGCCGCTCTACGCGTGGCTGGCCGGGGAGGCCGGCGTCATCCGCACACTGCGCCGGCACCTGGTCGCCGAGCGAGGTCTGGACCGTCGGGCGGTGGCGTTCATGGGTTACTGGCGTCTCGGGCACGCGGACGGCGCCTGACCGCCGCGAGGTGCGTCGCGGGGCGCACGGTGCGTACAGTTTCGGGTCGGACTTGGGGCCAGCCGGGATGATCCGGCACGGGATACGGGACGAGACGACGACGCATGACGGTGGACAACATTACCGAAAACGGTCAGCAGGGCCTCGACCGCGAAGGTGGTCAGCAGGGCATCGACCGAGAGCGGCTGGAGGCCTGCCTCAGCGTCTTCGAGGCGTTGGAGGCGCTGCCCTCCGACCATCCGGACGTGGTGCGGGTGCAGCGGGCCACCGCTCGGCTCTACAAGGTGGTCAAGCAGCGGCGACGGGAGGAACGGCGAGACGCCATCCTCGCGGCCGACCGGGCGGTGACGGAGGCCACCGCCACCGGCGCTCCCGGGAGGATCGACGACGAGACCCAGGGCATCCCGCTCGCGTCCTCGGTCGCGGGTGAGACGGCCGGCTTCCTGCACAATCCCCGCGGCTGTTACGTCTGCAAGCAGCGCTACCGCGAGGTGGACGCCTTCTACCACCAGCTCTGCCCGTCCTGCGCCGCGCTGAACCGGGAACGCCGGGACGCCCGTACCGACCTGACCGGTCGACGCGCGCTCCTCACCGGCGGCCGGGCCAAGATCGGTATGTACATCGCGTTGCGACTACTGCGCGACGGCGCCCACACGACGGTGACCACCCGGTTCCCGCACGACGCGGTCCGCCGGTTCGCCGCGATGCCGGACAGTGCGGACTGGCTGCACCGCCTGCGCATCGTCGGGATCGACCTGCGCGATCCCGCCCAGGTGATCGCCCTCGCCGACTCGGTGAGCAGCCAGGGACCTCTCGACATCCTGATCAACAACGCGGCGCAGACCGTGCGCCGCTCCCCCGGGGCGTACGCGCAGCTCGTCGCCGCCGAGGCCGCAGCCCTGCCGGACGGTCCGCTGCCGGAACTGATCACGTTCGCCAAGGCGGGTGGGCAGGGCGCCACGGGAGGCAGCCTCACCGCCGGGCTCACCCCGCACGCGCTCACCGCGCTGGCGCTCACCAGTGGTTCCGCCTCACCGGAGCGGATCGCGGCGTCCACCGCCATCGACGCCGGGGGCCTCGTGCCGGACCTCGACTCGGTCAACAGCTGGGTACAGCGGGTGCAGGAGGTCGACCCGGTCGAGCTGCTCGAAGTTCAGCTGTGCAACGTCACCGCGCCGTTCGTCCTGGTCAGCCGGCTGCGCCCGGCGATGGCCGCCGCGTCGGCGCGCCGCAAGTACGTGGTGAACGTGTCGGCGATGGAGGGCCAGTTCGGCCGCGGCTACAAGGGGCCGGGGCACCCGCACACCAACATGGCCAAGGCCGCGTTGAACATGCTGACCCGCACCAGCGCCGAGGAGATGGTGACCGACGGCATCCTGATGACAAGCGTCGACACCGGCTGGATCACCGACGAACGGCCGCACCCGACGAAGATGCGACTGGCCGACGAGGGCTTCCACGCCCCGCTGGACCTGGTCGACGGCGCCGCCCGGGTGTACGACCCGATCGTCCGCGGCGAGCAGGGCGAGGACCTGTACGGCTGTTTCCTGAAGGACTACGCGCCCTGTGCCTGGTGATCGCTGATCCCGCCCACCCGAACGAGGAGAACCGACATGTCAGTTGACCGTGAGCCGTGGCCGACGCTGGACGAGCTGCTGCGCGAGGAGAGCGAGCTGGAACTCGCGGGCCTGTCCGAGACGGACGCGTACGAGCTGGGGATGCTCGCCGTCGCCGCCGCGAGTGAGCAGCGCCTGCCGGTGTCGATCGGGGTGTGGCGGGCGGGGCGCCAGCTGTTCCACTGTGGCCTGCCGGGGTCGACGGCGGACAACGACGCGTGGCTGCGCCGCAAGGGGCGGGTGGTGATGCGGTTCGAGCACTCGTCGCTGTACATGGCCCGCTTGTGCCAGGACAAGCAGGTGACGCTGGCCGAGAGGTTCGGCCTGCCGGCGTCGCGGTACGCGGCGGCCGGGGGCGCGGTGCCGCTGCGCGTCCGGGGCACCGGCGTGGTCGGCTGGGTGGGTGTCTCCGGGCTGCCGCAGCTCGACGACCACCGGTTCGTCGTCGACGTCCTCCGCAAGCTCCCCCGCTAGGGCCTGTTTCATAAGGGCGGTCGAGCCGAGGCGGAGTCCGGACGGCGATCCGGCAAGGCGCGGTTTCGTCCGGATACCGGTGTTGTATCCGGACGAAACCGCAACGCCGCCGGGCGTCGTCCGGGCCCGCCGCAGGCCGGCCAGTTCTTATGAAACAGGCCCTAGTCGGGCGGACCCGGCGGCCTCGACAGCAGGCCGCCGGGCCGCTCGTCAGCGCGCCCGTCTGTTGGCGCGCAGGGCGTCGAGGAGCACGCCGGGCCGGGCCAGCGAGCGTGGGTGCTCGCGCATGGAGACGACGTCGTTGAACCGGCGCGCGGTCGCCACGTCCGTGACTGTCGCTTCGATGATCTGCCGGCTCGCCCAGCTGGAGATCCGGTAGCCGCGCGGGTAGGGGCCGTCGACGTGGGGCAACGCCAGGTCGGCGGAGGTCGAGATCGACCACGCGGCGTCGACCACCACCTGCTGCAACGCGAGGAAGTGGCGCGCGGGCGCGCGCAGATCCGGGTGGGACCGCAGGTACGTCGACAGGCAGGCCGCGTGCAGGGCCGCCGACGTCATCCCCTGCCCGTACACCGGGTTGAACGACGCGACGGCGTCGCCGACGCTGACCAGGCCGGCCGGGAACCGCTTCAGCGCGTGGAAGTCCCGTCGGCGGCTGTCGGCATGGTGGTAGGTCTGGACGTCGCCCAGCATCTCCTGGTCGGCGACCTCGCCGAACTCCGGCGGGAACTGCTCCCGCAGGCGACGGACGAAGTCTTCCGGGGTGCGCCCCGGGCGGTGGTCGCCGTAACCGGCCATCATCGCCATCCACCGACCGTCCTCGATGGCGAAGAACGCGGCCCCGGCCACATCCACCGCCATCTTCGGGGTGTGCAGTGCCAGCACGACCGTCGAGGCCGGGGTGGCCTCAGGGCGGCGGAACAGCGCGGTCGCGTAGTTGAGGTGCACTGTCATCCGCCGGGTCACCGGCCGCTCCCAGCCGGCCTGCTCCAACCAGTCCGAGAGTCTGCTCGACCGGCCCATGGCGTCCACCACGAGGTCACCGGTCTCCACGCCGGTCACCCCAGCGACCTCGCAGCGGACCCCGGTGACCGCCGCGCCGTCGAACACGAGACCGGTGGCGCGTGCGGTGACCGTCTTGACGTTGGGTAGTCGGAGCACCTGTTGCCGGATCAGCCCTTCCAGGAGTGGCCGGCTGCCCGCCAGGCTGTCGGCGTCGTCCGGGACGACGACCTTGGCGCGACCGTCGAGGTAGTTGCGCCGCGCCTCGGGCGGCGCCTCGACCGCCCCGCGCGCCAGCGCCGCGTCGCGGAAGCCGGGAAAAAGGCGCTCCAGCTGGAGGAGGCCACCGGGCAGCAGCGCGTGCAGCTGCGTCCCCTGGGGTACGCCGGGCCGCGCGCCGGCCGCCTGCGGGTCATCCCGGTCGATGATGACGACGCTGTCGGCGTGATCGGACAGCACCCGGGCGGCCAGCAGGCCGGCGACACTGCCGCCGATCACCACGGCCCGCCCCATCGACGGGGAGGGCTGGTCAGGGGGTCGAGCCACGTTCAGCTCCGCGAAGACCCGGGATGGGGAGAGGGACATCGTGCTCTCCAAGGGAGACGGGGTGTGGTGCCCTCCGGGCCCGCCAGCGTTCGTTGGGCGGGCGGACCGGTGGACGGTCGTCCGGCGTGACGCTCGCCGATCGTCGCACAACCACCCGAACGGCAACTGCCCGTGTCCGCCAGATGACCGCATGTCGGACGACGGGATCGAGACGACCGACGTTCGGGCGAGCCGGTTGGCGCGTGCCGATGCCGGCTGTCACGATCTCCGGCATGCCCGTCGCACGTCGTACCCTCCTTGTCGCCGGCCTTGCCGCCGCGACCTCCGCCGTCGCCGGTTGCGGCGACAACGGCGCGTCGGATCCCGGTGTGGCCGGGCCCGGTGACGCGGTGACCGCGACCGATGCCGCCGGCAACCGGGTGGGCTTCGGCGCGGCCGGGAAGACCACACCGCCGTCGGGTACGCCGAGCGCCGCGGCCTCCCCGAGCGGCGGTGCCGCGCCCGCCGGCCAGGCCCGCTACGCGCAGGAGGTGACGGCGCTACTGCGGCGGCACCTGCCCGCCACGCCGCAGACCGTGCAGCACAAGGGCTTTCCCGGCGCGGTCGCCGTCGTTCTGGTCGACGGGAAGACGGCTGTGCACACGGCGGTCGGGGAGGCGTTGCGCTACGGCGCCGGGCCCAAACTGCTGCCGGCGGGCCAGCGCGTCGAGATGCGCCCGGACTCCATCTTCGACCTCGCCTCGGTGACGAAGGTGTACACGGCCATCCTGCTGTTGCAACAGGTCGACAAAGGTCGGGTCGAGTTGGGCGCGCCGGTGCGCGACTACCTGCCGGGCTTCACCGGGGCGGGCACCGAGCGGATCACCGTCGAGATGCTGCTGACCCACACCAGCGGTTTACCGGTCGGCGCGAAGGTCACCGGGCTCGCCGACAACACGGCCCGCTGGAACGCCGTGCTCACCACCGGGCTGGTCTCCGGCGCGGTGCCCGGCACCACGTTCCGCTATTCCAGCGTCGGGCTCATGGTCGCCGGCAAGATCGTCGAGAAGGTCACCGGCCAGCGGCTCGACCAGGCACTCAAGAGCAACCTCACCGGCCCGCTCGGCCTACGCGACACCGGCTTCAACCCGAACAACTGGCTGTCGGGCAGCGCGAAGGCCGGCCGTCTCGTCGCCACCGACGCCCGCTCGTCCCGGGGTCTGCTCCGGGGCACCGTCCACGACGATGTCGCCAACCACCTCGGCGGCGTGGCCGGGCACGCCGGTATCTTCGCCACCGCCAGCGACCTGGCCGTCATCGGGCAGATGCTCCTGAACGGCGGCACCCACCAGGGCAGGAAGATCCTCTCCGCGACGACCGTGCGTCGGATGCTCACCAACCAGAACGCCGGGAAACCAGCGATCGACCCGGAGCGGCCCAACCGGACCGCCGCCCACGGACTCGGGGTCGTGCTCAACCAGAGTTGGTTCATGGGCCGGCTCGCCTCTGCCCGGACCTTCGGCCACACCGGTTTCGCCGGTCCGTCACTCCTGGTCGACCCGGCCCGGAAGCTCGTCCTCGCGCTGCTCACCAACCGCGCGCACCCCAACTGGAGTTGGTCGAATCCCGATCCGGTCCGCGCCTCTCTCGGCGACCTGCTCGCGAGAGAGGTCAACTGACCGACGACCGTCAGGTGTGGACCGCCGCGCCGCACCCTGGCACGATACTTGCGCTATCAGTGCAGATACTTCGTCGCTCAGGGTGGAGGACCGATGCACGTGTCTCGCCGGAGACTGCTCTCCGTACTGGCCGGGGGCGCCCTCGCGGTCGGCCTGTCCGTCGCTCCCGTCCCACGGGCCGCCGACGCCGCCGCCACACCGACGTACCGCCCGGTGATCTTCCTACACGGCAGCGCCGGATCGGCGGCGCAGTTCCAGTCCCAGGCCAAGCGGCTCGCCGCCAACGGCTACCCGATCGGCGTCATCGAGGCCCACGAGTACGACTCGCCGAACATCGCCACGATCCTGCCCCAGGTGTACGCGGGGCTCGACGCACGGATCGACCGGCTGCTGGCGACGAGCGGCGCGGACCGGGTCGACCTGCTCGCGCACTCCCTGGGCACCTTCGTCATGCAGGGCTATCTCAACAGCTCACCGGCGCGCGCCGCCCGGGTCGCGCACTACGTGAATTTGGACGGGCGCCCCGCCGCCTCCCTGCCCGGTGGTGTGCCCACCCTCGCGATCTGGGGTGAGGGCGACCCGTCCCGCGCCGTCGTCGGCGCGACGAACGTGCACCTCCCGGACCAGTCCCACACGCAGACAGTGTCGTCGCCGGAGTCGTTCGGCGAGATCTTCCGGTTCCTGCGAGGTCGGGCGCCGCACACGACACGGATCACGCCCCAGCTCTTCGGCACCGCCCGGGTCTCCGGTCGCGCGGTGCTCTTTCCGAGCAACGCCGGCGTCACCGACGCGACGCTCGAGGTCTATCCGGTCAACTCCCTGACCGGCGGTCGGTTGTCCCACCGACCCACGCACCGGTTGGCACTGAGTGGCGACGGCTCGTTCGGTCCCGTTCCGGTGCTCGCCACGGCCCGCTACGAGTTCGCGATCGTGCGCTCCGGCGCACCGACGCACCACTTCTACTTCCAGCCGTTCCTTCGCTCGGACTCGTTCGTACGCCTCGCGACGAGCGTGCCCGGCGAGGGGCTCGGCGCGCTGGTGGACACCAGCGACCGGCACACGGCGCTGACGATCCAACGACAGAAGGAGTGGTGGGGCGACCAGGGCGAGGCCGGCGACCACCTGTGGATCAACGGCCGGGACGTCCTGAACGCCGCGAACGCGCCACGGGTCAAGCGGACGATCGCGATCTTCGCGTTCGACGACGGCAGCGACGGCGTCAGCGACCTGACCGCCCCCCTGCCGGAGTTCTTCAGCCAGACCTTCATCACCGGCATGGACCTGTTCATCCCGGCGGCACCGGCGCAGCTCGGCCTCGTGCGGATCACCGTGGGCCAACGCGGCGGCGGATACGACGTGATCAACGTGCCCAACTGGAGGTCGAGCGCCCACCGCGTGACGGTAGGCGTCGACGACTTCTGACCGGCCCGACGGGCGGCCCGGCCACCTCAGCCCGCGACAGCGGCCCGGCCACCTCAGCCCGCGACGGTGGCCGGGGTCCGCTCGCCCGCGCGCCGCCCGACCGCGAAGCTGACCACTCCCAGGGTCAGTCCGACGACCGCCAGGAGCACGCCCACCCAGGCCGGTGCGAGGTAACCGAGGCCGGCGGCGATGGCGACGCTGCCCAGGGCCGCGCCCAGGCTGTTCGCGATGTTCATCGCCGACTGGTTGAGCGCGGCGCCCATCAGCTGCGCTCCGGGGGCGACGGTGATCAGGCGGGCCTGCAGGACCGGCCCGAGATAGAGGCTGGTCGCGCCGACCAGGAACGCGCCCACGAACAGGCCGACTGCTGTCGACGCGACGAGGCTGAAGGTCGCAATGCTCACGATCATCGCGACGAAACCGATGACCATGCTGCGCTGCAGGTCCCGGTCCGCCAACCAGCCGCCGAGGGCGTTGCCGACGGTCATGCCGAGCCCCACCGCCACCAGCACCCAGGGCACCGTCGCGGCCGAGAGACCGGCGACGTCGGTGGTGACCGGCGCGATGTAGGTGTCCACCGCAAAGAAACCGGCGAAGCCGACCGCGCCGGTCGCGGCGACCAGCCAGACCTGCGAGGTCCGCAGCGCCCGCAACTCGGCGGCGGGTGAGCCGTCGACCGCCGCGGCGACCTCCGGGACGACCGCCAGGACCGCCAGCAGGGTGAGCACGAAAACACCGGCGATGATCAGGTACGCGACGCGCCAGCCGGCCGCCTGCCCGAGCCGCGTGATGAGGGGTACGCCGACCACGTTGCTCACGGTCAGGCCGCTGAGCACGATGGCGAAGCCACGGGCCTCGTTGCCGGGGCCCATCAGGGTGGCCGCGAGCAGGCCGGCCGCGCCGAAGTACGCGCCGTGTGGCAACGCCGCCGCGAACCGGGCCACCAGCACCAGGTCGAAGGTGGGGGCGATCGCGGACGCGACGGTGCCGACGGCGAAGAGCGCGAGCAGTCCGAGCACGAGTTTCTTGCGCGGCAGGCGTGCGCTCAGCGCGGCGATCAGGGGCGCGCCCACGACCACGCCGAGCGCGTACGCGGTGATCATCCAGCCGGCGCGGGCGACGGCGTCCGAGGACGACCGGGCGTACTCCCCCGGAAGTAGGCCGCGCGCGATGTCGGGCAGCAGGCCCATCGCCACGAACTCGGTCAGACCGATCGCCACACCACCCAGTGCCAACGCCACCAGCGCCGCCACCCGTCGTCCCCTGCTCATCCCGATCACCGAAAAAATTTAGCAACAGCGTTGCGTAATAGAGTGGTGAGATGACCCGCATCACTGCCGACGTCACGTTCCTGCGCGGCTACAACCAGGCGCGGGTCATGGCACTGGGGCGCACCGCGCGGACCTTCGAGCGGTCGACGGTGGTCGAGGCCACCGGGTTGACGCCACAGGCGGTCTCCAAGGTCATCGCACGCCTGACCGGTGACGGCCTGATCCGTCCCGCCGGTGTGCGTCGCACGGGCATCGGCAAGCCCGCCGTGGTCTACGAAATCGTTCCCGACAGCCGGTACGCGATCGGCGCCCACGTGGCCCGGCGCACACTGCGTCTCGTCCTGGTCGACCTGGCCGGCGCCGTGCGCCACTCGGCGGTCAGTCCGCTGCCCGGCGACTTCACCCCCGAGCAGCTTCTCGACGCCCTGACTGCCGGCATCGGGGCGATCGCCGGCGACAGCGACGTGCGGGACCGGGTCACCGGCGTGGGCATCGGCATGATCGGTCCGTTGGACCACGCCAACGGCCTGGTCCGGGGCGCCCACGGGCTGCGGCACTGGCACGACGTACCGCTGCGCGAGATCGCCGAGAAGCACCTCGGCCTGCCCGTCCACCTGGACAAGGACGTCACCGCGGGGATCACGGCCGAGGCCTGGCGGCACGGCGCGACGTTCGGCGACGCGGCCCTCATCATGATCGAGTCGGGTATCGGTGGCGGCTTCTGGCTGGGCGGCACCGCCCACCGGGGCGCGCACACCAACGCGGGCGAATTCGGCCACACGGTCGTCGACCTGGACGGCCCCCGTTGCGTCTGCGGTCGCCACGGGTGCCTGGAGATCGTGCACAGTCACGCCGCCGAGGCCGGAGACATCGCCCGGGCCGCCCACGTCGTGGCGGTGGGGGTGGTGAACCTGCTGCAAACCCTCGATCTCGCCCACGTGGTGCTGGCCGGCGCGGACCTGCTACGGCATCCGCAGACCTATCTCGCGGCCGTGACCGCTGCCGTGCGGGCCGACGCGCGACGCGCGGACTGGCTCACCACGACGGTGACAGTGTCCAGCCTCGGCGCGGACGCCATCGCGGCGGGCGCCGCCATGCAGGTCCTCGACCAGCACTTCGGTGTGCCGGAGCTGGCCCCGATCTGAGCGCCGCCGGACCGTCCCGGTGCGGGCGCGGCCACCGACACCGGTCGCGCCGTCGACCCGCTACGCCGCCAGTGCGGCGGCAAATTCCACGTGGGTGCATCCGCTGGCCGGGCTCTCGCTGAGGGCGATGACCGCGTCGAGCCGGTCCCGCGCGCTGCGGAGCTGGCTGATCTGCTCATCGATGCGGGCACGTTCGGCGCGCAGCAGCGCCCGGGACTCCGGCGTGTTGACCTTCGCGTCGACGCAGGGCAGCAGGTCCAGGATGGTGCGGCTGGACAGGCCGGCCGAGTACAGCGTCTGGATGAGGTGCACCCGCTCGACAGCGTCGTCGCCGTAGTGACGCTGCCCGCCGCTGCTGCGTGCGGCAGTCAGCAGGCCCTGCTCCTCGTAGTAGCGCAGGGCGCGTACAGACACCCCGGCCGCCGTGGCGAGTTCGCCGATGCGCATGGATCCTCCCCCGGCCGGTGACGCCCGCCACACGACCTTGTCCCTCACGTTCACGTCAGGTTTTAGCGTAGCTCACGTACCGCTCGTCCTTGAAACACGCCAGGAGGCGACACGTCATGCAGATCAACGGTTCGATCGCACTGGTCACCGGGGCCAACCGTGGCCTCGGCCGGCACTTCGCCCGACAGCTGCTGGAGCGCGGCGTGACCAAGGTGTACGCCACGGCCCGCAACCCGGAGCAGATCGACATTCCCGGTGTCGAGAAGCTTCGGCTGGACATCACCGACCCAAGCTCCGTGGAGCAGGCGGCGGCCGTCGCGTCCGACGTCACTTTTCTGGTCAACAACGCCGGCATCACCACCTTCACCAACCTGGTGAACGGGGACCTGGGCAAGATCCGATCCGAGCTCGACACGCACTTCTGGGGGACCCTGAGCATGGTCCGGGCGTTCGCACCGGTGCTGGGCGCGAATGGCGGAGGGGCGATCCTCAACGTCCTGTCCGCGCTGTCGTGGTTCTCCTACGACGGGGCCAACGCCTACGGCGTGGCGAAGGCGGCCGAGTGGAGCCTGACCAACGGCATCCGGCTCGAACTCGCCGGCCAGGGCACCCTGGTGAGCGGCCTGCACCTGGGTGCCGCCGACACCGACATGATGGCCCACTACGAGGGCGACAAGATGGACCCCGCCGACGTCGTACGCGTCGCTCTGGACGGCATCGAAGCCGGCCGGATCGAGGTCCTCGCCGACGAGTGGAGCGCGTACGTCAAGGCGTCCCTCGCCAACGATCCGAGCGCCTTCTACGCCCCGACCGGGCGATAGTCGCCTGCCGGCTCAGCCGGTCGGCCCCGGCGTCGGCGAGCCGCCCGCGACCGTGCCCGGGCGCGGCGTCGCGGGCGGGGCCGGCCGAGGACCAGCGGGTACGGGCAGTGCACTGCCCTTGACGAACTGCTCCCAGCTGGTGTTCCAGGCCGTCCAGCCGTTGCCCGCCTGCAGCCGGACCTCGGTGCCGGTGAAGGTGACCAGATCACCGATCTGGGTGACCTTCATCAGCCAGTCGGCGTTGGCCGGCGAGATGTTCGTGCAGCCGTGCGATACGTTGCGGTGTCCCTGATCCGACACGGACCAGGGAGCTCCGTGGATGAACTCACCGCCCCAGGTGAGCCGTTGCGCGTCCTCGACGTCCACTACGTAGCCGCCGTTCGGCTCGCCGCGCGTGTCGAAGGTGGTGCGCTGGTGCTTCTCCATGATCACCATCTTGCCGCTGGACGTCGGGGTGCTCGACTTGCCCAGGCTGACCGGGATTCTGCGGATCACCTTGCCGTCGCGCAGCACGCGCATCTGCTTGGTGGCGTTGTCGACCTCGAGTGCCACCTGCCGTCCGATCCGGGACGTCGCCGTGCGGTCGGCGTCCCCGACGAGGTCCTCGCCGATCGGCAGACCCTCCAGAGCGGCGCGGACGCTGATCGTGGTGCCCGGTCGCCAGAAGTCGGGGGCGCGGTAGTAGACCTGACTGCCGTCGTCCAGCCAGGACCAGACCCCGCGCTGCGGTGGGTTCGTCGTGACGAACAGCCGACGCTGCACGTCGGCGCGGGCCGCCCTGGCGATGGGCGGATCGAAGCCGATGGTCACCGGCATGGCCGTGCCGTACGTCCGGCCGTCCGCGAAGTACAGCGTGCTGGCCACCTGCGGCTTCGTCGACGTCGGCATCGTGGTGAAGCTCGTGGTACGGGTGGTGGTCCGGCCGGCGTCGCCGACGGCGATCACCTCGACGGTGTAGGTGCTCCGCGGTCGCAACGCGACGGTGGGCACCCAGGCCGAGCCGTCCTCCCGCCGTTCCGCCCTGACCAGCATGCCCTTGTCGTCGGCGATGCGTACGACGACGACCTTTCCGCCGGCGACCCGTGCGGTGACCTCGGCGCTGACCGGCACGTCGCGGGACCGGTCGGCGGGCGTCAGAGTCAACTCCGGCGCCGGCACCTCCCCCTCGGCGAGCCGCACGGGGGCCTTGCGCTCGGTGGTGCATCCGCCGATGACCAGCGGTGTGGCCACGACGGACACCACGACCAGCGCCATCCGTCGCCACAGCCCCATCGAACGCCCCCGACTCTCGTGTTCCGTGGCCGCAATTCTTCCGCGCCAGCAGGGGATATCGCGCCGTTTCCGGCAATCACGAAGAAAAGTCGGAAACGGTTCGTCGCCGCGCCGACCGCGCTCAGCGGGTGACTGGCTGAATTCGCCGGGCGAGCGACGTCGCGCCCGCCACACCCAGCAACACGGCAGCAACCGCATCGGCGACGGAGCACCACACGACGGGGGTCAGGAGTTGCGGCTGGGCCTGGACCAGGTGGTACTTGACCGCTCACCCACTAGGCGAAGAGCCCGATGCCACCGGTCGTCGCCGCCAGCGGCCACAGCAGGTCTGGATCTCCCCAGCGCCCGTGGACGAACACGACGGCGACAGGCAGGGTGGTGACGTAATACGGCAGGTACACAAATATGGTGGCGGCGAACCGTCCGCCGGCCTCCAGGTCTCCCCAAACCTGCGCATTATCGGGCGAGAACAACAGACCGTAGCCCAGCGCCACCCAGGCGCCGGCCACCGCGCACGCGGCAACGCCCGGCACACCTGCCGAAGAACCACGGCCCTTCGCGACGACGGCGTGCGGGCAGACTAGCCACCCGGCGCCGCACGACGCTGTTCCGCGCGCGGCAGACGCCCCCTGAGAGTGGAGTATCCACCCGCTGCTCGATTACAGTTTTTCGAAGAAAATCCGGGAAATGAGATTGAAACGACAGCGCGACCACTCCGCAAAGCGGATCGAGCAATCGCGGAGCGATATTTAAGGGAGACTTAATCGTCTCAGTTGGAATGGTGCAGGGGGTCGACTCGTACTCTTCGTTGTCGGAAGAAAGGTGACCCCTCTTGTTCAATATGCGATCCACCCCCAGGCTTCGCCGTTCCGTGACCGCCCTGCTGTTGGTGAGCGTGGCGTTCGCCGGCGGATGCAAGGAGGCTCCCGGCACGCCCGGCGCGTCCAGCCCTTCCAGCGACACCGGCATCGGCTCGTCCGGACCGGACACGCCCACCGCTCCCGTTCCCGGCGACGCGTCGGCCACGCCGGGCGCGCCGAGCGCCTCGGCCGCCCCGTCCGCCCCGGGTCAGCCGGCGGCCCCGTCGACCAGCACCGCCCCGCCCACCGCCTCCGGTGGCTGGATCAAAATCGACGCCGCCGCGCAGGCCGCCGCGACGAGGGCGTTCTTCGCGCGCAAGCCCAAGCCGGTGACCGGCAACCCGGTCAAGGTGCCCGAGTTCAACGTCGGCTGCACGGTCAGCCACCACAACAGCGACGACCCGATCGTGCTGCCCAAGCTGGTCGGCGGTTCGCACAACCACACGTTCTGGGGAAACCGGTCGACCGACGCCAACTCGACGGCCGAGTCGCTGCGGGCGTCCAAGGCGACCACCTGCAACTCGCCGGACGACCAGTCCGCCTACTGGGTGCCGACGATGTATCAGAACGGCAAGGTCGTCGACCCGACGGAGGTGACCGTCTACTACGGATCCCGCCTGAAGGACCCGAGCAAGACCCAGCCTTTCCCGTTCGGCCTGCGGATGATCACCGGTAACGCCAAGAACCAGGTCGACACCCCGGACAAGCAGGGCAACCACTTCTGGTGCGCCGGCATCGGCGGCGAGATCGGCCGCAGCGCGGACAAGACCTTCCCGGTCTGCGCCAAGACCGCGCACATCGTCCGGCAGATCACCTTCCCGGACTGCTGGGACGGCAAGCACCTGGACAGCCCGGACCACAAGGCGCACATGGCCAACGGCGACCACACCGGGGCCTGTCCGAAGAGCCACCCGGTGCCGGTCCCCTCGGTGTCCTTCGTGATCTCGTACCCGCTGAGCGCGAACACCGACGGCATCACCCTCGCGTCCGGCACCTCGTTCTCCATGCACGCGGACTTCTTCAACGCGTGGAAGGACGAGGCGCTCGCCGCACGGGTGCGCAACTGCCTCGACCAGGGCGTGAAGTGCAACTCGGCCGGCAACTTCTAGCCCCCTAGCCTTGTCGATCATGGAGTTGTGGTGGGTGACGAAGCAGACATCGTCCCCCAAGACAGGCACCACAACTCCATGATCGACGGGGTAGGCCGGGGTTAGAGCTTCGCGGCGCCCGCCTCGGTGGCCTCCTGCACCGCCGAGGTACGACGAACCTCGGCCCGCTGGTCGCCGGCGTCCTCCCGGTCCGGAGTGGCCATCCGCGCTGCCCGGTTGGCGGTCGCCGCCGCCTGGTCACCGGTCACGCCGCCACGGATCCGGTTGTTGGCGGCCACCTGGGCGACCGGGTCGTTACCCGTCACCGTCAACCCGCCGTCGATGATGTTGTCGTCCAGCGTCACACCACCGGTGGTGCTGGTGATGCTGACGTCGGCACCCCAGTAGCCACCGGAGGCGCAGCTGTCCAGCCCACCGTTCGGGCCGAGCTGCACGCCGCCCAGGTTGCCGGCGAACGTGGCCTTGCCGCGCACCGCGCTGCCGCACACCACACTGCCGGTGGCGCTGTTGAGCACCGACAGCGTGCCGTCGACGAACGAGTCGTGCACGTCGGTGTAGTAGGTGCCGGTGCTGCTGACGTTGCGCTCCACCTGGGTGCCCCGGTCGAGCCGGACCTCACCGGCACCTACTGTGACGTTCCCGTTGACCGTCGACTCCTCGGCGAAGAGGAAACTGTCGATGGTCGCGCTGCCCTTCGGCCGCACGGTAACCGTGCCCGTCCTGGCGTCGGAGAGGAAGATGCCGTAGCCGCCGGCGGCCAGCACCACCTGGCCGTCGACAGTGGTGTCGGTGGCGTCGAGGTAACCGTCTGCGGAGACGCGTACCTCACCACTGATCCGACCGCCGGTCACCACCAGGTTCCCACCGGCGGCGACGGTGACGTTGCCGGTGATCGTGGTGCCGGTGAGCGCGCAGGACTCGCCGGCCGGCACGTACAGGTCGTTGGGCACGGTCACCGCACCGCCGGTGCCGATGCAGTGGGTGACCAGGTCGGCGTGGGCGGTCGGCGCCACGGTCAGCACCGAGGCGGCGACGACGGCGGTCACGGTGGCCAGTTTGGCGGCGGTACGTCCGGGCATCGTGGTACTCCCTGTCGAGAAGATTCGAGGACTCATGCGCCGACGTCCGATCGGGCCGCGGCCCGGACGATGGCGCCCTGCTGCCGCCGGTCGAGCGTTCCGCCGGTCACCAACGCGAGGGTGACCGCCTCGACGTGCCGGACGAAGGCGGCGTGGCCGGGGTAGTCGGCGTGTTCGTCGATCAGATCGTTGATCGTGCAGCCGTTGCCGGTGTCGACGTTGCCGACGCCGGTGTTGTCACCGTCGATGACCACAGTGGCCCGGGTGTCGGAGTCCGGGCAGGCGTCGGTGCCGTCGGCCACCACTGTGAACGTCGTCGACTGCTCGGCGGCGGTGTTCCCGGCGGTGTCGGTCGCCCGGAAGCGCACCGTGTGTGCTCCGGGGGCGCGAACGGTGACCGGAGCGGAGTACGCGGTCCACGCGCCGGTGTCGAGCGCGTACTCCACGGCTGCCACGCCCGAGTCGGCGTCGGTGGCCGTGACCGTCACGGTCGCACCGCCGACGTACGCGCCGTCGTCGTTTCGCTCGCCGGCCACGGTCGCGGTGACGGTGGGTGGCGTGGTGTCCTCGGCCGGCGGCTCGACGACGGTGAAGTGGGACATCTGCTCGGCCGACGTGTTACCGGCGACGTCGGTGGCCCGGTAGTGCAGCATGTGCATCCCGGCCGCGGTCACCACGACCGGAGTCGTGTACGCGGTGAAGGCGGCGCCGTCCAACGAGTACTCGATGGTGGCGACCCCGGATCCGGCGTCGGTGGCGGTCAGGGTGGCGGTGGCCGTACCGATGAAGTTGCCGTCGTCGTCGCGGTCGCCGGCCAGCGCGGCCGTGACCACCGGCGCGGTGGTGTCCTCCTCCCCCGGCTCGACGATCCGGAACGACACCGATCCGACGGCGCTGGTGTTGCCGGCCTGGTCGGTGGCCCGGAACTGCACCGAGTGGTCGCCGATCGCGGTCACCCGCACCGGCTCGGTGTACGGCGCGAAGCTGGTGTCGTCGACCTGGTACTCCACGGTCGCCACTCCGGAGTCGGCGTCGGTGGCCGTGACGGTCACCGTGGCCGCGCCGAGGTAGTTGCCGTCGGGATCCTGGTCACCCGCCACGGTGGCGGCCACCGTCGGGGGTGTGGTGTCGCCACCCCCGCCGCCCTCGGTGACCACCAACTCGCCGACCATCTGGCTGTGGCCCGGGATCGAGCAGAAGTAGCGGTAGCGACCCGGGGTGAGGGTCACCGTCGCCTGGTGGCGGCCGTTGTTGGCGTCGAACGGGCTGGCCAGGATGTTGAGGGTGACGTCGTGGTTGTAGCCCTCGGTGCTGGTGTCGAAGGTCAGCGTGTGCGGCATCCCGATGGTGTTGCCGGTGGCCTCGCTGTTCTCCCAGATGATCGTGGTCTCGCCGGCCACGGCGGTGGCGGGCGCGGACTTGTAGCGGGTGATGTCGCCGTCGGCGGTCCAGGTCAGCACCTGTGCCGCGGCTCGGGGGGCGGCGGAGGCCGGCGTCGCCACCCACGGGGTCACCGTGAGCAGGAGCGCCGCCAGCGCTGCCGTTATTCGTCGGGGCATCGTCTCTCCTAGAGTTCCCGGACGCGGACGTTGCGGAACTCGGCCAGGTCGTTGTCACCGTGGTTCTGCAGACCGATGAAGCCGCGCAGGAACTGCCGCAGGTCCGTCGGCGGGTCGCCGGCACGCGACGACTGCTTGCCGGGTGTGTTGTCGAATTCGTTGATCACCACGCCGTTGCGGATCATCGTGTAGTGCTGCCCGACGACGCGGATCTCGTAGTCGTTCCACTCGTTCTTCGGCGTCACGCCGGCCTGGGCGAGCGGCACCGGGTCGAAGTTGTAGACCGAGCCCGTCTTCTGTGGCTCACCGGTCTCGCCGTCGTAGATCTGGATCTCGTGTCCGCAGTAGATCGCCATCCACGCGGTCGAGGTCCGGGCCGAGCCGATCGTGCCGCAACTGCCCGCTGGGCGCTGCTCCAGGGGGGTTCGCAGGTCCGGGAACCGGATGAAGACGCCGGTGTTGGCCCGGCCGGTGCCCGGTGCGATGTCCTTGAACTGGAGCCGCAGCGAGAAGTCGCCGAGTTCCTTGGTGTGCCAGAGCATGCCCAGACCTCCGCTGGGCCGCAGCGAACCGTCCGGCTGGATCGCGAACGATCCGGTCGGCGCCTGCTGCCAACCGCGCAGCGACTCGGCGGTGCCGTCGAAGAGCGGCTCGTACCCGGTGTGCCCGTCCCGCCCGATCTCGGACGCGGCGGCCAGCCGGGTGAGCGTGCCGGCCTCCCGGGCGCTGAGCAGGTCGTCGTCCTGCAACGCCTGGGTTACCGCCTTGACGTGCCGGACGAAACCGTCGTGGTCGGCCCACGTGCTCTCGTCGTCGATCAGGTCGTTGGCCGTGCAGCCCTGCCCGACCGTACGACTGGGCACGCCGGTGTCGGTGTCGCCGAGCCACACGTTCTGCCGCTCGTCCGGCACCGCGCAGCCCACCGTGACCACGGTCTGCACCGTCGCTGTCTCACCGTCGGCGTACGTGACGGTCAGCTTCGCGGTGTAGGTGCCGACCTCGGCGTACGTGTGCCGCGGGTTCGCCTCGGTCGACGTGGCACCGTCGCCGAACTCCCACCGGTGGCTGACACCGCCGGAGCGGGCACCGTCGAAGGCGATGGTCAGGGGCTTGTTCTGCACGGCGACCGAGTTCGCCGCCGGTACGGGGGTGGGTGCGCCACCGGTGTAGGTGATCCGGATCAGCTTCTGGTTGGGGTGCAGGCTGAAGAACCCGCCGCCGTAGTCCAGCAGGTAGAGCGCGCCGTCCGGGCCGAACTTGGCGTCCATCCAGCTCTGCAGCCGTGCGTCCCCGTTGCCGCCCGGGATGATGGCCCGCAGCGACTCCGCGTACACCGGTGGGGCGGCCTGCGGCACGCCGGCCGGGTCGACGGTCACCGCGACCCGGTTGGCCGCGTTCGACTGGTCGCCGATGAACCACTTGCCGTCCCAGTGCGCCGGCCACGCCACGCCACTTGTGGTGTCGACGAGGCTGCGGTGGTACGTCGGGCCGGACATGATGGCCTGCCCGCCGCCGCGCAGGTACGGCTGGGTGTAGGTGGCGTCGGCCGCGACGTAGGTCGGCAGCCCGCTGCCGTCGGTGCGCGTCGGGAACACCGGGCCGCCGCCGTCCGGCGAGTACCAGATCATGTTGTCCCGGGCGGCCGGGATGTCCACCAGTCCGGTGTTGCGGGGCGACTCGTTCTTCAGGTTGTCGCAGTCGTACCAACCGGTCAGCACCGTCGCGTCGGTGCTGCTGCGGTCCCGGTACGGCTGCCGGTTGCCCATGCAGTACGGCCAGCCCTGGTTACCGGCGGAGGTGATGATGGTGGCGGTCTCGTATTTCGCCGGGCCCAGCGTGGGGCTGGGCGACGAGGCGTCCGGGCCGACCCAGCCGGCGGTCAGCCACTGGTGCACCGGGTCGATCTGCAGGCGGGCGATGTTGCGCACGCCCATCACGTAGATCTCCGGGCGAGTCTTCTCGGTGCCCGGCGGGAACAGGTTGCCCTCCGGAATGGTGTACGTGCCGTCCGGCTCCGGGTGGATCCGGATGATCTTTCCGGCGAGGTCGTTGGTGTTACCCGAGGTGCGGCGGGCGTCCTGGAACGAGATGCCCTCGTACTCCTGGGTCCAGTTGTTGCCGGAGTAGCCCTGGGACCCCTCGGAGGAGTTGTTGTCGCCGGAGCCGACGTAGAGGTTGCCCTTGGCGTCGAACGCCATGCCACCACCGGCGTGGCAGCAGCTGTGGATCTGCACCGGGAACTGGAGCAGGTCCTTGCGGGTGCTCTGGTCGACGGTCTGCGCCTGCCGGTCGTAGGTGAACCGGGAGACGGTGCGCTGCCCGACCCGCTTCACCCGGTCGACCGAGTCGTGCGGCATCCAGTAGACGTAGAGCCAGCCGTTCTCGGCGAACGCCGGGTCGGGCACGATGCCGAGCAGGCCCTCCTCGTTCTTCACCAGCTCGGAGCCGCTGCCCCGGTTGCCCATCACCTCCAGGGTGGTGAGCAGCTTGACCTGCTTGGTCCGCGGGTCCCACGAGTGGATGGTGCCGCAGCCCTTGCCGACGTTCGGGTTGTTCCAGTCCGCGATCGGGCCGCTCGGGCAGGCCGCCTTGCCGACGTAGAAGACCGTGCCGTCGGGTGCGATGGTGAGCCCGTGCGGTTCGCCGATCTGGTCCAGCTGACCGGTCTGGTTGGCGGCGGTGAGCCGCTCCACCTTGTAGTTCGCGGCGATGGTGGCCTGGCAGTCGCCGCGGACACGGCCGGTGGTCCAGTTCAGCGCCCCGGTGAGGTGGGTGCGGAACGCCTCCTCACCGTAGCTGCCCTCGGTGTGGCCCATGCCGGTGTAGAACGACCGGCCGCCGTCGTAGTCCCGGCACCAGGAGATCGGGTGGAACGGGCCGTTGGCAGCCGCCCCCGCGTTGTAGTGCCGCTCCTCCACCTGGGCGAGGGTGTGCACGGTGCCGATCGGGTTCGGGTCCCAGTTCTCCCAGCGGTCGGAGCGGGTGATGGTCAGCGGCAGCGACGCCGTGGCCGGGTGTTTGCGGTCCAGGATGTTGACCACCGCGCGGTTCACCGCGGGCGGCTCCGGGGCGGTGGTGCTGCCGGTGAACAGGCGCAGGTCGGCCAACTGGGTCAGCGGTTCGCCGCTGTTCGCGGTGATGTTCAGGCGGTAGCGGGTGAACTCCTGCGGGGTGGCGATGTCGAACCGGCGGGTCTGGAACCGGTCGGGGAAGCTCTGGCCGGTGCGCCGGTCCAGGTCGGTCCAGCTCTGGCCGTCGGTGGAGCCCTGCAGGGTCCAGTCCTTCGGGTCGCGGCCGGAGGAGTCGTTCGCCGACGTCAACGCGTACCCGGTCACCCGCTTGGCGGCGGCCAGCTCGTAGGCCACCCAACCGGTCGGGGTGCGGACCAGCCACTTGGTGTTGGCGTCGCCGTCGGTCAGCTTCTCCTTGGTCTCGTTCGGCGCGTTCTCGCCGCTGGCGGTCACCCGGGCCACCGGCTCGGCGACCGGGATGGCGCCGGCCGGGCGGGTGCCGATCAGGCCGGTGAACCAGGTCGAGTCGACCTGGGCGCGGGCGGCGTCGGCGATGCCGACGAAGCCGCCGCCGGCCTTCATGTAGCTCTGCAGCGCCGACTCCTGGTCGCGGTTGAGCGCGGCGCCCGTCGCGGAGAGGAAGACCACGCTGCGGTACGCGGACAGCCCGGCCGCGGTGAACACGCCGAGGTCCGTGGTGGCCGTGACATCGATGTCATGACCGGCACCAAGCTGCTTGATGGTGTCCACCGCGCGGGACACCGGGTCCTGTTGCTCGGCCACCGGCCCGTGGAACACGAGGACCGCTGTCCTCTGTGGTTGCGCCGCCTGCGGGGCGGCTGCCGGTCGCGGCGCGGCTGCTGCCGTCGTCGCGGGAATCAGTGTCGCGAAGGCCGCTACCGCGGCGAGGGTTCGTCGTATCGTCCTGGTCATCCCCGTCCCCACTTTCGGTCAGCTTCCGTGCGTGTGGGTGTGGCCCTGGAACCGGTGGATCGCCTCTTCGGCGCCCGGTGGCATGCTGCCGTCGGCGTTGCGCACCAGGAAGATCCCGGCCATGCCGCCGTCGGAGTGCGTCTGCACGTGGCAGTGGTACATCCACGCCCCGGGTCCGACGCCCTCTCCGGCCAGCACCTGGAAGCCGAACGAGCTGCCCGGGTTGAGGTCCTTGTTGTCGACCACCAGGCTGGGGTCGCTCGGCCCCTCCAGCATTCCGGTGCGGTTGTCCGCCCAGCGGTGGGCGTGCAGGTGGAAGGTGTGGAACAGGTTGCCGTGCCCGATGGCGATCCACTCGACGCGCTCGCCCAGGTTCGCCTCGAACATCGGGGTCGCCGGGGCCATCCTGTTGTTGATCATCATGTCGTGGAACACCGCGGTGAACTGCTTCGACGGCAGGATGTCGCCGCGCCGGCGGACGATCAGCGCCCCGTACAGGCCCTTGGCGACACCGGCGGTGCCGTGGTCGGTGCCCATCGCGTGATCGTGGTAGTGCCAGTAGCCGGCGCTGCCCGGCATGTACCGCCGGCCCGAGGCGGCCACCATCTCGTGCGAGCGCCAGACGTACGTCCGCGTCTCACCCGGGTTGTTGAACGAGTCGTTGAACGGGCTGCCGTCGGACTCGGTGCTGTAGTCCACCCCGTGCGGATGGATGGACAGCCGCTGGCTGGTGGTGTTGACCAGGGTGATCTCCAGGGTGTCACCCTCGTACATCTCCAGGACCGGCCCGGGGACGGTGGCCTGGCCGGGCGCCAGGCCGTAGCCGAACAGGTTGCCCGGCAACTGCTCGGCGTAGATGGTGATCTTCTTGGTGACGCCGGCGGCAGCCCGGGCGGGGCTGCCGCCGAACGCGGCGCCGATCGCCGGGGCGGACGCGCCCAGCGCTCCGGCGGCGAGCGCTCCGCTGGCGATCAGCGATCTGCGGGACAGGTGGCGGTGAGGGCCACCAGCGTGATCGTCCATGGGTCTCCGTTCCCAACCGGGCGAAGACGCGACGAGGGCAGGGTGCATCGACCCGAGCACGGGGGCGGTAGCACGACTGAGGGTGAGGCTCGTCGCGAACTTGGCTCGGAAGACTCAGAACTTTCGGTGGATGACAGCAACTTATGTAATCCATCGACGAAAGTACAGGTCTGATTGCAAGAAGATTACCTTGACATCACGACGACAGTCGATTGACATGAAGCTGACACGCACAGTTCGACGCCGGGCTGCCATCGATGAGGCAACCCGGCGAAGAGGACGTACGGGAGCTGTCGTCAGAGGTTGTGGCGGTCGTCGGCCGGCAGGGCGGGGGTTTCCGGCGGCTCGGGTGACTCGTCGGTCGGACCGAGCTGGGCGACCCGGGTCGGGTCGAGGACCCGGGAGAGGAACGCGCGGGTCCGTTCGTGCTTCGGGGCGCCGAGCACCTCCTGCGGCGGCCCCTGCTCGACCACCACCCCACCGTCCATGAAGACGACCCGGTCGGCGACGTCGCGGGCGAACGCCATCTCGTGCGTCACCACCATCATCGTCATGCCGTCCTCGGCCAGCTTGCGCATGACGGTGAGCACGTCCCCGACCAGCTCCGGGTCGAGCGCGGAGGTCGGCTCGTCGAAGAGCATCAGCTTCGGCTCCATCGACAACGACCGGGCGATCGCGGCCCGCTGCTGCTGCCCGCCGGAGAGTTGCGCCGGGAACGCGTCGGCCTTGTCGGTCAGCCCGACCCGTTCCAGGTTGAGCCGAGCGACCCGCTCGGCCTCGGCGCGGCCGCGCCGCAGCACGCGACGCTGGGCGACGGTGAGGTTCTTCAACACGGTCAGGTGCGGAAACAGGTTGAACGACTGGAAGACCATGCCGATGCTGCGGCGTGCCGCGTCGATCTCGACGTCCGGATCGGTCATCTCGACCCCGTTCACCCAGATCCGGCCAGCCGTCGGCTCCTCCAACAGGTCGACGCAGCGCAGCAGCGTCGACTTGCCGGACCCGGACGGGCCGATGACGCAGACCACCTCGCCCTGGCCGACCTCGAAGTCGATGCCCTTGAGCACCTCGAGCGTCCCGAAGGACTTGTGCAGGTCGCGGATCTCGACGGCGGGGCGGGACGGCGTGGTCGTCATGCGGGTCACCGAGCCTTGGCGTAGCGGAGTTCGAGGCGACGGACCACCTGCGACAGCGGCAGGGTGATGACCAGGTAGGCGAGGCCGGCCACCAGGAGCGGGGTGGCGTTCACCCGGTCGTTGAGCATGTCCCGACCGAACTTGGTGATCTCGATGGTCTGCGCCGTCACGCCCAGCACGTAGGCCAGCGACGAGTCCTTGGTGAGCAGGATGAGCTCGTTGGTCAGCGGCGGGATGACGATCCGGAACGCCTGCGGGATGACGATCGTGCGCATCGCGGTGAAGTGGGACATGCCGAGGGTGCGCGCCGCCTCCATCTGCCCCTTGGGGACGGCCTGGATGCCGGCGCGGATCGTCTCGGCCATGTAGGCCGCGGCGGTCAACCCGAGGCCGATCGCGATGGAACCGAACACGCCACCCGGGATCTCCCGCTCCGGGAAGGCGATCGGGATGCCGTAGCCGACGAGGAAGAGCACCAGCAGCGCGGGCAGACCCCGGAACAGCTCGATGTACGCGGTCGCCACCCAGCGGTACGGCGCCACCCGGGACAGCCTCATCAGCGCGAGGACGGTGCCGAACACCAGGCCGAAGGCGAACGCGCCCAGCGTGTAGAGGACGGTGTTGCGCAGCGCGACGGTGATGATCGTCGGGAACATCGACGTGATGATGTCGACGCGGAAGAACGCGTCGGCCAACCGGCCCCAGTCCGCGGCGAAGGCCACCGCGGCGATGACGGCGATGAAGACCAGGTACTGGATCCCGAGGGACAGCCGCTCCCGCTGGCGGCGTCGCAGCTTCACGTTGGCTCGTTGCCTTCCCGGAGTCACCGACACGGAGGGCGCGCGGGACGCGCGCCCTGCGGCACTACGCGTGCGATCAGGCGCTCGGCCGCTTGCCGATCCACTTCTCGTAGATCGTGTCGTACGTGCCGTCCTGCTTGGCCTTGGCCAGCACCTCGTTGATCTTCTTGAGCAGCTCCGGGTTGGCGTCCTTCTTCACGGGGAAGCCGTACTGCTCGCCGGTGTCGAACTCGGCGGTCACCTCGAACCCGCCCGGGTTCTTCTTCAGGTACTCGGTCCAGACCGGCAGGTCGTTGACGGCGGCCTCGACCTGGCCGTTGGCGAGGGCCTGCTGGAGGGCGGCGAGGTCCTCGAACTCGACGAGTTGCAGGCCCTTCTCCGTCTCGAACTTCTTGGCGTAGTCACGACCCGTGGTAGCCGCCTGGACGCCGAGCTTCTTGCCCTTGAGGTCGTCGAGCGACTTGTACGCCTTGCCGGTCTTCGTCAGCAACGCCTGGGTGGCGTCGAAGTACGGGTCGGAGAAGTCCAGCACCTTCTTGCGCTCGTCGGTGATCGTCATGCCGGCGGCGGCGGCGTCGCACTTGCCGGTGTTCAGGTCCTGACCCGACTTGATCCCCTCGAACGGGGTGTCGACGATGGTCTGCTCGACACCCAACTCCTTGGCCACCAGGTCCATGATCTCGACGTCGAAGCCGCTGACCTTGCCGCTGGCGTCCTTCGACTGGAACGGCGGGTACGGCAGGTGCGTGCAGACGGTCAGCTTGCCGGCCGTGACCAGCTTGACCCCGCTCGCCTGGACCTCGCTGTCGTCCTTCTTGGCGCACCCGGCGGTCACCGCGAGGGCGGCGATCGCCACGACGAGACCGGCCTGACGCACGGCGCTTGGGAACCTCACGGCTGTGTCCCTCCGGTTCGGCTTCCATCGCAGAGAAAGCCAATCTGGTTCATAGACTTTGCGATTAGCGACCGTACCCGATCCGGCGAGGCGCCCCAAGATCACGCCGTGGCCGTCGAACCGGTGGGGCAGGCCACCGCCGTCGGCAAACCCGACAGACGTGCCGTAACGGTCCTCAGCCGCCGGTGCCCTCGGCGGCGCCGTCCGGAGTGACGGCCCCTGCGGGGGGGTCTGTGTCCAGGAACACGTGCTGGTGGCCGTGGCCGGCGTCGACGTTGATCTGGTCGAGCTGGGTCGCCGCGACCGACCAGACGGTGGCCGCTTCGGCCGCCTGCCGCGTGGTGACGTCCAGCAGGGCCGCCTGGTGGGCGGGGCAACACACGCCGGCAAGGCGGCTCGCCACGTCCCGCACGTTCGTCTACTCGACGGCCATGCACGCCTAGACCGGGTACCCCCACTCGGCCAGCGGCTTCTCCAGCACCCGTTCGATCGCGGCGAGCTGTGCCGGGCTGAGTTCGTCTCGGTACGCCTCGGCCCGGCCCACTGTGAAGTCGTACCGGGAGAAGCCCTTCTCGAAGGCGGTGGACCAGGGCAGCCCGAGGAAGCCGAGCATCCGGCCGACCTGCTCACGGGGGCGCTCGACCAGGTCCTCGTAGCGCACGTCGAGCCACTGGTCGGCGGGGTGACGCAGCCGGGCCTGCGCGAACGCCTCCATCAGCATCTTCCAGCCCAGCGCGGCGAGCACCTGGAAGGACCTCCCCGACTCGAACCACTCCTCCCGCAGGTCCGACGGGAGCGGGCCGTAGATCCAGTTGTCCGGACCCCGCCAGCCGTCCCACCAGCCCATCTGGAGCCAGGAGTTGGCCACCGCCCGGCCGTCGCGCACCACGTTGACGACCCGCAGGTCCGGGTACCCGGCGTGCAACAGGCCGGTCCGCGGCCACCCGGTGACGTGCTGCACCAGCTGCCGGCATCCCTGCCGGGCGATCCGCTCGTCGAAGAACGCGCGCAGCCGCCGGGCCACGAACGGCGTCAGGTCCTCGGCGACCAGGTCCCGGCACGGGCGGGAGAAGCCGCCGAGCACCTGCCGGTCGAGTAGGTGGTACGCCTCCGACGGCGCCACCCGCAGCCGGCCCCGCTCCAGCAACCGTCGGCTGTGTCGCAGCGAGGTCATCCCCGCCGGGCGCGGCGCCGACCGCCGGTAGAGCGGCCCGTTGAACCGGCCCTTGAGGTTCAGCCGGGCGAGCTTGTCGTCCAGGCCGGAGACGAAGCCGACCTCGGGATGCCGGGAGAGCAGTTCCTGGACCAGGGTCGAGCCGCAGCGACCGGTGCCCACCACCAGTGAGAGCATCGTTCAGCCTTCCTGCCGGGTAGCGGGTGACGAGGGAAGGACGGGGTCCGGACGGGACGTGCCGGCGGGAGGTGTGGCCGTCCGGCGGCGCAGCGGGTAGCCGAACCGGGACAGGGCCAGCCCGGTCAGCCCGGTCACCACCGCGTACGCGCGGGTGGAGAGACCGGTCAGCCACTCGGTGTCGGCGACCACGGGGACCAGGCCGGTCCGGTGCCGCGACGGATTGCCGGCCACCGAGTGGGTGGGTGCCAGTCGCACCGTGTCCGGGGTCGGGAAGGGCAGGTCGTCCGCTGTCGCGCCGACGAACCGGACGATCCGTGCGGTGGTGCCGGCCGGGTCGGCGACGAAGTCCTCGTACCGCACCCGCAGGTAGCGGCCGTCCAGCGGCCTACGGCCCCACAGTCGTACGGTGGCGGTGTTCCAGACCAGCCAGAGCAGGGCGGCTTTCCAGACCGGTGGTCGGCTCATCAACCGGTCGTCGGCACGCCCGTCCAACGGGCGCCGCCGACGCCAGGAATACGCGGCCGCCCGCGGGTCCCGCACCACGTGCAGGACGTACAGGTCGATGCCGGGCAGGGCACCGAGCAGAGCGCCGTACGGAGGCAGCTTCGAGGAGTCGACGATGACCCCGCCGGGCCGGTCGGCGAGGGCGTTTTCGGCGATCGAGGCGTACAGCCGGGCCAGGTGGGTGTCGTCGGCATGCCCCGCGACCGGCGGCTGCCCCCGGCGCTGGCGGCGCAGCAGTGCGGGCAGCCCGCGCAGCCGCAGCCGCCCGGCCAACCGGGCGGCGATCCCGGCCGGGTCGGCCCCGGCCAGGTCGGCGCGGACGCGCGTCCAGAGCGGACAGTCGGCCAGTGGCGACCCGCAGCCGCAGAGCCGGTTCTCCAGGATGCCGCGCCGCCACAGGTAGCGCAGCTCCCCAGCGGCGAAGAAGCCCGGCACCTGCCCCAGGACGTTGGTGATCAGCGTGCTGCCGCTGCGACCGCTGCCGGCGAGGTAGAGCACCCGGATCGGGTTCACCGGGCCGCTCCCCCACCGGCCGCCGCCCGGCCGGTCCGCCGCGCCGGCAGCGCCTCGGCGGCCTCCGCGTAGAGCGCGCGGATCCGGGCCAGGTGCCGGTCGGGGGCGAACTGTCGGGCGACCTTCGCCCGTCCGGCCTGCCCCATCCGGTACGCCCGTTCGGGGTCGGCCAGCAGCACGTTCAGCGCGTCGGCGAGGTCCGTGGGTCGGTCCGCCCCGACGATGCTGCCGTCCACCGTGGGGTCGACCAGTTCGGGGAGCCCACCGAGGTCGGTGGCGACCACCGGGACACCGCAGGCGAACGCCTCCAGCACCGCCATGGGCTGGTTCTCGTGCCACCGTGAGGGGACGGCGACCACCGCCGCCGACCGGATCAGCTCGTGCAGGCGTGGCTTGTCCAGGCGGCCGTGGAAGCGGATCCGGCCAGGCGCCCGGCGCGCGGCGAGCGCCTCCAGGTCGGCTCGCGCCGGACCGTCCCCGGCGATGTCCACAGTGACCCCGTCCGGCAGTGCGGCGACCGCCTCGACCAACACGTCGACACCCTTCTCCGCGGCCAGCCGGCCGGCGAAGACGACACCGCCGCCGGCCGTCTCCTTGGCGGCGATGCCGCTCAGGTCGACGAAGTGGTTCACCACCCGCAGCCGGTCCGGGTACACGCCGGCGCGGCGCATCACGTCGGCCAGGAACTCGCTCGGGCTGACGAAGACCTGCACCGGGTCGTACGCGTCGAACTGTCGGTGCAACCAGGACTCGACCGCGAGCAGGCCGCTGCGCGACAACGATCCGTCCTTGCAGCGGCGACGGGCCGCCCGCATCGGGCCACCGGTGACGCAGGCCTGGCAGGGACGGCCCCGGTCCAGCAGTTGGTAGCTCGGGCAGGCGAGCTTGTAGTCGTGCAGGGTCAGCACGCACGGCACACCGGCCGACCGGGCGGCGGCGAGCACCGACGGGGAGAGCTGGTGGTAGATGTTGTGCAGGTGCAGCACGTCCGGCCGAAAGTCGTCGATGACCCGGGCCAGCCCTCGGCGGCTCGTCGGTGACCACAGCATCCGGCCGGCGGCCATCGCGCGTGGCCGTAGCCCGCTCGGCGCCGGCTCCAGCTCCACTTCGGTCGGAAACCACCGCGCGTACGGCAGCGGCGACTCGTTCTCCGGATGGCTCATGCCGAAGTAGGCGACCGTGTCCCCCGCCGCCCGCTGCAGATCCGCGAGGTCGAGCAGGTAACCCTCCGCGCCGCCACGGCGGTAGAGGAACTTGTTCACATGCAGCACGCGCATCGACTCGGCCTGCTCACGTCGATCGGGCGAACCGGGCCCGGGGTGGCGACCGGGGTCTGCCCGCCCCGGCCAGGGCCCACCGTATTCAGGGCAGGTCCGCGAGTCCAGTTCACCTATGGCATGTACCTGAACGGTTGATCTTCGTGTGCCCGTGCGGCCCGCGGCCTGGCCTCCCGCCATGATCTCCCGATAGCCTGGCTGCGCCGCCGGTCGTCCCCGTTTCCCACTGCGCCGGACCGGCGCCCGACCGAGGAGGACCCGTGGCAGCCGACGACGAGGTCTCCACAGTCGCGTACACGGCGCGCCGGATCCGGCGGCATCTGCGGTGGGCGCGCACCGAGGGGATCGGGCGGCTGATCGAGGAGGACCGCCTCGACCCGGTCGAGCGGGTCCGCACCGCCCTGGCGAAACGACGCTGGCGGCGGCGGGCCGGCCGGGCACCCGGCTCGGCGCTGCCGGTCTACCTGGTCGGTCTGCAACGATCCGGCACGAACATGCTGGTCCGTGGCCTGGACGCGGCCGGAGAGGTCGAGGTCCGCAACGAGAACGACAGCACCCTCTTCCGCCGGTTCCAGCTCCGCCCGGACGCGGTGCTGACCAGCGTGATCCAGCGCAGTCGGCACGCGTACGTCCTGGTCAAGCCGCTCTGCGAGAGCCACCGCGTGGACGAGTTGCTGGCCCTGCCGGGGTTGCCGCCCGGGCGCGCGCTCTGGGTCTACCGCGACGTCGACGACCGGGCCCGCTCCGAGGTAGCCAAGTTCGGCGACGCCAACCTGCGAGCCCTGCGGGCGATCGCCGACGGCAGCATCGGCCGGCGGTGGCAGGGGCAGCGCCTCGACGCGGACGCCGTCGAGCTGATCCGGGCGCACGACCCGCTTCGGTTGGACCCGCACAGCGGCGCGGCCCTCTTCTGGTACGTCCGCAACTCGCTGGTATTCCACCTCGGCCTGGACCAGCGCGCCGACGTGCTGCTCTGCGACTACGACGCGCTGGTCGTGGAGCCGGAGGCGCAACTGCGGCGGCTCTGCGCGTTCCTCGACTTCCCCTACCGGCCGGAGTTGCACGCGCACATCGCCCCGCGCCGGTCCCACGACGCCGGTGCGGCAGGCCACCGGCCGTTGCCGATCGACAGGCGCGTCCGGGCTCTCTGCGACGAGCTGACCGACCGGCTCGGCAGTTGCGCGACCGACGCCCGTTCCCAGACGAAGGCGGCCGACCGTGGCTGAACCCGCTACCCGTACCGCGCCGATCTTCCTGGTCGGCTGTCAACGCTCCGGCACGACGATGGTGCGCCTCGTCCTGGACTCCCACTCCAACATCAGCTGCGGCCCGGAGACCCGGTTCCTGCCCGACCTGCGACGGATCGTCGGGCGGGACTGGGAACGCCTGGCCCGCTTCGGCTTCCCCCGCGAGGACTGGCTGCGCCGGATCCGGGACTTCTTCGGCGGCGTCCACGCCGACTACGCCGCCGCGCGGGGCAAGACCAGGTGGGCCGACAAGACCCCGCTGTACGCGATGTCGCTCGACTTCGTCACCGAGGTCTTCCCGGACGCCCAGATCGTGCACCTGATCCGCGACGGTCGCGACGTCGTGGTCTCGCACCGCAAACGGTTCGGCTACTGGTCCGCCGTCAAGTGCGTGGTGAAGTGGCCGCGCTACATCCGCGCCGCCCGGAGGGTCGGCGCCACCCTGCCCCCGGACCGCTACTACGAGCTGCGCTACGAGCAGGCGGTGACCGAGCCGGAGAAGACGATGCGCGGCCTCTTCGAGTTCCTCGGCGAACCCTGGGAGGACGGCATCCTCGACTACGACAGCAAGCAGCACGACGTGGCACAGAAGTACACCACCGAGGCGGAGAGACGGCGAGCCGCCGCGAGCGTCACCGACCCGATCTACGGCTCCCGGGTGGGCACCTACCGGCGCGAACTCGACCCGTTCCTCCGCCTGTTGGTCTGGATCTTCTCCGGTCCGACCCTGCGCGCCCTCGGCTACCGGTGAACCGCTCCCGCCGGTTGGGCGCGTTCGCCGCCGCCCTCGCCGCCGCGCTCCTGGTCACCACCGGCTGCACCGCCGACGACGGCCCACCGGCGGCCCCAGCGAGCGTCGGCGCCCCGTCCGGCGCGCCCGCGCCGGGCCGCCCCGCCACCGCCGTCAGCAACCCGTTCGGCGCGCACTGGGACTGGTCGCGCTACCAGCAGTTCGCGCCGTACCTGCGGCGGATCTCCGGGTCAGCGACCTATGAGGAGATCTCCTGGTGCGAGATCGAACGGACCTCCGGGCAGCTGGACTGGGCCGGTTTGGACGAGATCGCCTCCCGCAGCCGGGAGTTGGGCATCACAGTGCACCTGAAGATCCGTACCGGGGTGTGCTGGGCGACCGGTGGCACCGCGCGCCACACCCGGGGAGCAGCGAACAAGACCGAGTCGGCGATGCCCACCGACCTCGCCGCGTACCAACGGTTCGTCCGCTCGGTGGTGCAACGCTACGGCCCGTACGGGGTGCGGGAGTACGCGATCGAGAACGAGGTCAACGCGCCGAGTTACTGGGCCGGCAGCCCCGAGGACTACGTGCGGCTGGTCAAGGCCGCCGCCGAGACGATCCGCGCGACCGACCCGCAGGCGCTGGTGGTCGACTCCGGCATCAGCAGCGTCGCGTACGGCATGGGTGTCGCCGACCGGCTGGTGCGTGCCGGTCGGGGGCCCGAAGCGGTCGCCGCCTACCAGGCGTACTTCCAACGGCGGGTCGGCACCAGGGGCCAGCAGATCCCGGCGGTGACCGGGGAGGCGCAGCTGCGCAGGGCGCTCGGCACCGACACCAACAGCCGCAGCCTGCGGTTCCTGGCCGCCACCGAGTCGTTGTTGGCCGACCGCACCGTGGACGTCCGGCAGGTGCACTTCTACGAACACTTCAGCGGGGTCGCGCCGCTGCTGGACTACCTGCGCGCGACGACACCGGCCGGCACGCCGATCCAGGCGTGGGAGGTCGGCCAGTTCTGGCGCGACGGCGACGGCGACCCGGCCAGCCGGGCCGCCGAGATGGTCAAGACGGTCACCCTGCTGGCCGCCGGTGGGATCGGCGAGATCAGCTGGTTGCCGTTGGCGTACAACCCGAACAACGCGGCCGGCAGCGAGGTCCGCTACGGCCTGCTCGACCCGGACGGCACCGAACGCGAAGCCGGCCGGATGCTGGCGAGCCTGGCCGACGCGGCCCGGGACGCCACCGTCACCCCCCTGCCGGCCTCGGTGGCCGACAAGCTGCACGGGGTCGCCTTCGTCCGCGGTGGGTCGAGCACTCTGGTGCTCTGGTCGGCGTCGAACGCACCGGTGACAGTGCCGGCGGCACCGGGTAGGCAGACCGGTGCGGTGGGTGCACCGCTGCGGACGGCCGGGGGTGGCACCACAGTGACAGACGTCCCCGTGCTGCTACGCGCCGACCAGCCGGTCGACCGGATCCTCGCCGCCGTGCGCTAGCCGGGCCAGGGGTCGGGCCAGTCGAGCAGGGCGGCCAGGTCGGCGTTGTACGGCGCGAAGTACCCGGCCAGCCGGTCCCGTAGCTCCGGGGTGAGCTGGGAGGCGCCCTCGTCGACCCGACGGGTGTGCCGGGTGAACGCCTCGGGTGTGAAGGCCGGCAGGTCGAGGAAGTCCAGGATCGCGCCGTACGTGCGCGCCGGGTCGGCGTGCAGGTCCTCCGTGCGGGCCACGTGGATGCGGTCCCGGGGCACGTGTGCGAACCACCGTTCCAACTGCTCGGCGTAGCGGCCCCGGGCGGCGTACGAGTGGTTGCGCAACGCCCGGTGGGCGGCACGGGTGTTCGGGCCACCGCGCGTCGCCCGGGCCAGCCGCTCCTCCTCGGCGTCGAGCGCGTCGACGAAGCTCAGCGGCTCCAGGCCGTACGAGCGGGTGTGCAAATAGTGCGAGTAGGCCCGCTGCACCGGATCACGCAGCAGGGCGACGAAGCGGGCCTGCGGCAGGGTCGCCGCGACCCGCTGCGGCACGCTCGGGTGGAACAGGTAGTAGGGGCTCGCCTCGAACGTGCGCTGGTCCGGAGCGAGGCGTGGGAAGTGCCCCCGGTACCAGCGCGCGCCCCGACCATGGTGGACGCTGAAGTACTGCAACTCCTTGCCGCTGGCCACCCGTACCCGGGGATGCGCGGCGAGGTGGTGGTACAGCGAGGTGGTGCCGCAGCGTTGACCACCGATCACCAGGAAGTCGGGCAGCGGGCGGGGCTCGCCGGGCCGTACCGCCCGCCCCCACGCCCGGGTCGCGCGAACGCCGCGCCGCAGGTGGTCGGTGACCTGCCGCCGACCGGAGGCGCTCACGAGCCGACCTCGGCGGCGGGGGCGGGCGCGGCGGCGGCGCGGCGGCCGCCCCGGCGGGTCACCGAACGCAACACCATGACGTCCTCCCGGCTGAGCCCCAGGGCGAGCACCCCGGCGCAGTACGCCCCCGCGATCGCGGTCAGACCGACCGTGAGCTGCGTGACCCAGCCCTCGACCAACCACCGCACACCGAACCCGACGGCCAACGCGACCATCGCCGCGACCAGCCCCTTGACCATGCCCGCCGTCACCGGCACGGTGTTCACCTGCGCGCGCACCTGCCAGACCCGGGCGACGTTCACCGCCGCCAACGAGACCGCCCAGGCCACCGCCGCGCCGAGGATCCCGTAGGCCGGGATGAGCCACAGGTTGAGCAGGACGTTGAGCAGCAGGGCGGCGAGGTTGTCCACCATGTTGACCGAGACCCGGCCGGACATGTTCAGCAGCGTCCCGCACGGCCCGGTGGCGGCGTTGACGAGTTGGCCGAGCGCCAGCACGACGGTCACCGCCGCGCCGCCGGCCAGACCAGGCCCACCGACCAGACGCAGCAACTGTTCCGGGAAGACCAGCAACGCCACGAACGCCGGCAGCGACAGTCGCAGCACCCAGCCGGTGGCGACCCGGTAGATCCGGCGGACCTCGTCCAGCCGACCCTGGTGGTAGAGGTGCGCCAGGTGCGGGCCGAACGAGGCGTTGACCGGTGCCAGCACGAACACCGCGATCGTGACCAGCCGGGTCGCCACGTGGTAGACGCCGATCGCGTCGGCGCCGTAGTCGAAGAACCCCAGCAGCAACGCGTCCACCCAGATCAGCCCGGTCGAGGAGAGCGAGGAGACCCAGCTGACCGTGGAGAAGCGGAACAGCTCTGCCGGCCGGTACGCGGGCCGGGCGGCCGGCACCCGGCGGACCATCCGGGCGAGCGCCACGAGAGCGAACGCGGCAGCGCTCCAACTCGCCACGACCAGCGCCCAGATCGCGCCGGTCAGGCCCGCCCCCACGATGAGCGCCACCGCGGTGAGCACCAGCCGGGCCGCCGGCTCGTAGACCTGGCCGATGAGCGCGTAGGCCCGTTGGGTGCGCCAACCCCGGGTGGCCGCGAGCGCGGCCTCGCAGACGGTCGAGGCGGGCAGGCACAGCGCGACCAGCCGCAGCCCGGTGGTGAGCTGCGGGTCGTGCAGTGCCCCGGCGAGCCACGGTGCACCGACCGCCAGACCGACAGCGATGACAGTGGACGCCACGACCGAGATGCCGATCCCGAGGCGGATCGCGCCCCGCAGCGCGGCCGGATCGTCGTCGGCGAGGTGCACCGCCACGAACCGGGTCAGCCCGGCGCGGAAACCGGAGAGCGAGAGCAGCCCGAGCAACGACAGCACGGCGTAGACCTGGGCGTACCGGCCCAGCTCGCGGACCCCCAGCACGCGGGCCAGCAACAGCATGACCAGGAAGAGCGCCACCTGGCTGAGCACCGCGCTCGCCAGGTTCAGCATGCCGCCGCGGGCCATGCCGCGTACCTGTTGGTCGCCGGCCTCCGGCGGGGCCGGTGGCCGGCCGGTCAGCTCGCCGCGCATCTGGCGGCCCGTTCCCGGGCGGTCACCGCCGTGCCGCGGGCACGGTCTGTGCCGGCACCGGCGGCTCGGCCGGCGTCTGTGCCGGCACCGGCGGCTCGGCCGGCGTCTGTGCCGGCACCGGCGGCTCGGCCGGCGGCGGGTCGCTCACGGCCGGCGCGGTTGTCGGGCGACCGGTCAGGCGTGCCCGCGAGAGCAGTTCGAGGACACCCACCAACAGCACCCCGAGCAGCAGACCGGCACCGCCCACCGGCACTGCGGTACGCACCAGTTCGGACATCCGGCTCACCTCGTGCGCCTCGCCGATGCTGGTGACCTGCTTCGGGTCGGCGGCCTGGGCCTGGGCCCGGGCCGCCTGCAACCCCTCCCGCGCCTGGGACAGCGCGCCGGTCGCCGCGTCCCGCTGGGCGAGCAGTGCCTGGTAGTCGGGGAGTTTCGGCCCCAGCTCGTCGAGCTTCCTCTGCGCCGCGGTGATCGCGGCAGCCGCCGCGTCCGCACCCCGGCTGTTGCCGACCGCCTGCATGGAGAGCTGCTGCTGCCGCAGGCTGGTCAGCTCGCTCAGGGTCGCCTGGTAGATCCGGTCCGGCTGGGAGACCTTGTTGGCCTTCTCCCACTCGCCGATCGCCTTGGTGGCCGCGGTGACGTCGGCGTTGGCCGCCTCGACCTCGCTGGTGGCGATCCCGACCTGGGAGGAGAACAGGAAGGCGAGCGCGCGGGTGGTGGTCGCGCTCAGCACCGGCGCGACGGTCGTCCGGTCCCCGGCGGTGTACGTCACCTCCAGTTGGCTGCTCGCGCCGACCTGGGTGACGGCGAGGCCGTCGCGCAGCCGCTCCGGCGTCACCCCGGTGCCAGTCGCCACGTCGGCGAGGACCCGGGGTGAGGTGACCGCCGCGCCGAAGGCCGCGACGAACTGGTTCGCCGCCTGCGTGCCGGTGTACTGCGTCCCGGCCGCCCCGCCCACCAACGCCGGTGCCGCCACGTAGGCGGTGCCGCTGTGCTGCTGTGGCGCGAGCAGGACGATGCCGGCCGCCGCGCCGGTGGCGAGCAGCGGCACCCCCACGAGTACCCAGAGGCGCCGCCGGGCGACCCGCAGGTAGTCGACGATCTCCACTTTTTCCCCAATGCTGTCGTTCACTCAGACCGGGACAGACGTGCTTCGCGGCTGCTCGCCGGCCAGGTTCGGAGCCGGGTGGCGGGCGATCGCACTGGCCGCCGCGGCGAACGCGACGAAATACCAGAGCGTAACCACATTGGAAATGACGTTGGACGCGGCGCTGACCGCCACGAACGCGACGGCACAACCGGCGAAACCGACCGCGACGCCCCGCTCGAAGCTGCCCGGAGGCGCCCGCCGCAGCGCCCTGCGGGCGGTGCGCAGGAAGGCGAAAAGCATCATCAGGTACGCCCCGAGACCGAGCAGCCCGGTCTCGACGTACGCCCGCAGGAAGTCGTTGTGCGGCTTCTTCGCCTCGTCGGTCTCGCGCTGCGTCATGTTCGGGCCGATGCCGGTGACCGGGTTGCGGTCGGCCAGCGTGACGATCTCGGTCCAGTAGCCGATCCGCCACGCCAGGGTGTTCCCGGTCGGGTCCCCACCGACAGCGCGTGAGCTGCCGAGTTGGGCGAACCGCTCGCCGACGGCGGGCACCAGGGCCACCCCGGCGACCGCCACCACGCAGAGGGTGACCAGCATCCGCTTGCTACGGTGCAGCACCGCGACCACGACCAGGCCGATCGCCGCGCCGAGCAGCGCGCTGCGGGTGTTGGTCAGCAACAGGAACAGCAGTGAGAGCCCGAGCAGTACGCCGAGCGTCACCCGCAGCCGGCGGCCCAGGAAGCGGTACACCGCGAACCCGAAGATCACCATGAACATCAGGTAGCGACCGAACGTGGTCGACTGGCTGAACGTGCCACTGATCCGGGTGAAGTCGCCCTTCACCTCGGCCGGCGGGCTGCCGAGCAACGACAGGACGACGGTGTAGCCGAGCGCCAGCACCAACGAGACGTAGCAGGCGAGCAGGACCCGACGGATCGCCGCGGTGTCCGGCATGAGCTGTTCCAGCACCACGAACATCACCACCACGGTGAGGATCCGCAGTGCCTCCAGCAGGCTGTTCGCCGGCCGGGTCGCGCCGAGGGCGCTGACCACGCTGCTGGCGCCGACGAGCAGCATGGCCCAGCCCAGCGGCGAGCCGCGCAACCGCCCGTGCCGGCTGAGCTGCGCGGCCAGCCAGAGCCCGGCGGCGAGGAGGAACAGCACCGCGAGCAGGGTGGACGGGTCCACCGCCCGGGCGGTTCCGGCGGAGTCGGCCTGGCCGGCGCTCGGGCCGGTGAGCTTGAACAGGTCGACGCAGGAGCGGACCGCGAGCATCAGCAGCACGTACCCGGAGAAGCGGGTCAGCGCGAGGACGGCCACCGCGACGCCCGCGACCGCCGCGAGCGGCAGCACCATGCCCCTCCGGTCACCGGCCGCCATCGAGACTCCCGCGACCACCGCCACGACCGCGGCGGCCAGCGCCGCGCCGCCGGTGAGCAGGCGGGTCGGGTCGAGCCGCTTGGTCATGAGCGGAGTGACCTTCTGCGTGTGTTGTTCCACTGATCCCACTGAACCGAATCGACACTGCCCGGCCGCTGCCGGGCGCGGCCCACCGATGTCCTCCCGGCACAAGATCGGTTCAATCTAGTCCGGTCACCTCGACGGCAGAAGTGGCCGTTGCACCGACTGCTCCGTCCCCCGGGGGGCCGATCCGGCAGTATCCCGGCGAACGCCGCACGGTCAGTCGACGGGCCCCGCGAGTCGGGCCCGGGACCGTCGGCCCGGCTCCGGAGCCAGCCGGAGGTAGAGCAGCTCCAACTCGCGGGCGGCGGTGTCCCAGCTGTACCTCCCGGTGACCCGCTCACGCAGCGCCATGGCACCGACACGTTCCCCCGGCAGGTCGGCGAGCAGCGACGTCAGCACCCGGACCAGGTCGTCCTCGTCGCCGTCGCGGAACAACCGCCCTCCGGCGGCGTCGGACTTCAGCACCTCGACGTGCGGCGAGATGTCGCTCGCGACCACCGGCAGCCCGTACGCGGCCGCCTCCAGCAACGTCAACGGCAGTCCCTCCAACCGGGACGGTTGCACGAAGCCGGCAGCGCCGGAGTAGAGCTCGGCGAGCAGGTCGCCGTAGGCGAAGCCGGTGAAGACGATCCGGTCGTCCGCCCCGGCTTCCCGGCGCAGCCGGTCCACGAAGTCGTCGGTGAACGACGAACCGCCGACGATCGCCAGGCGCATCGGGGTCTTGGTGCGACGGAAGGCCCTGATCAACAGGTCGGCGGCCTTCTCCGGCACCAGCCGACCGACCAGCAGCAGGTAGCCGCCAGGGGTCAGCCCGAACCGGTCCTGGATCTGGCGGGTCCGCGCCGGTCGGGCCGGGTTCACGCCGTTCGGGATGTAGGTCGTCGGGCGGCCGAACCGGGTGTCGTAGTGGGCGGCGAGCCCCTGCGAGACCGCCACCCGCTGATGCGGGACGTACCCGCTGAACCAGTGGGCGCTGCCCAGCACCGTCCGTGCGGCGAGCCCCCACTTGCCCCGCTGGTTGTCCAGCCCGTGCACGGTGAGCACCACGCGCGCCCGGGACAGGGCGCGCGGGAGCGGGGCGACCAGGGCCGGTCCGAGCCCGTGGTAGTGCACGATGTCGGGCCGTGCGGTCATCGCCGCCATGGTCGAGGTCGCCGCGTGCACGATGGCGTCGAGGTGCTTGCTCGCGATCGTGTGGGTCTGGCGCAGCCGTACGCCCCGGTAGTCGTCGGCGGGTGTCTCGCCGTAGCTCCGGCGGCAGTAGACAGTGACCTCGTGCCCGTAGCCGGCGAGCCGGCTGGCCATCTCCTCCACGTGTCGTTCGATCCCGCCGTAGGTCGCCGGCACCCCCTTCTGCCCGATCATCGCGATCCGCAGTGGACGCCAGGCGGTGCCGGTGTCGGTGACGCCCACTCGGGACTGCCGGGCCGGGACCAACCGCTGCCGGGGTATCGCAGGGGTTCCGGCGTGCTGGTCCGCTTCCCCGGCCTGCAGGTCGGTATGGGCCACGATGACTCCCTGCGTGACTAGGTGCGCGCCCGCCACCCGGGCAGATCAACACCTTGCCACGAACGGGCCCGTTCGCCAGCTGATCAACTAGACAAAAAATTCATACATGGGATTCGTTAGACAGGGAATGTCATCCAGATGACATCGCGGTGGACCGTGATGGCACCCGGGCGAGACCTCAGCCGGTGGCCGGCTCACCCTGCTTGCGCACCTTGCTCCGGCCCCTCAGCAGGGTCAGCGCGACGGAGATCGACGCGGCGACACCGACGCCGGTCCACAGCAGCGGATTGGTCCGCAGTTCCATGGGCAGTTGCTGGACGAGGACGAGGACGCCCATCACCACGACGAACCAGCCGAACGACTTGCGCAGGACGTCCGCGGGGATCCGACCGGCGAGCCGCCCACCGGCAACGCTGCCGACGATGGCAGCGACGGTGACCGCTACCGCGAGGTTCCAGTCGATGCTGACGCTGGACAGGTAGCCGGCCAGGCCGGCGAACGACTTCATCGCGATGACCACCAGCGAGGTTCCGACCGCGACCGGCATCGGCAGTCCACCGAGCAGGGCCAGGGCGGGCACCACCAGGAAGCCGCCGCCAGCACCGACCAGGCCGGTCACCAGTCCGACCACCAGACCGTCGAGGATCACCCGCGGCACCGCCAGTTCGTGTGGCACTGCCCGGCCCGCGGCGTCGCGCCGACCGCGAATCATCGAGACAGCGGTGGCCAGCATCATCACGGCGAACCCGGTGAGCAGGAACCCCGCCGGAATGAACCCGGCCAGGCGTCCGCCGACGTAGGCACCGAGCATGCCGGCGACGCCGAAGATCAGGCCGGTACGCCAGCGCACCCGGTTGGCGCGAGCGTGCGGAAGGACGCCCACCACGCTGGTGGCGCCGACAACGAGCAGCGAGGTCGCGATGGCTTCCTTGGCGGGCAGGTCGGCGACGTAGACCAGCAGCGGCACGGCGAGGATCGATCCGCCGCCGCCGAGCAGCCCGAGGCTGACACCGATCAGCACGGCCAGTCCGATGGTCAGCGCCAGGTTCGGTGTCATGCGCGTTCACCGATGCTGCCGCCCAACTGGCCGACGATGGTGTCCAGGTCACAGTTGGCGCCCCGGTTGTACGGCAGTTTGCCGAGCACCATGCCCATGGCGCAGGTGTTGGTGACAGCGGCGAAGGTGAGGCCGGCGCCGACGAATCCGGCCACCCACTTGAGCTGCGGCACGAACACCGAGCCGAGGACGCTGACCAGCACGACCGAGCCGGCGACGAGGCGGACCTGGCGTTCGAGGTCCCACCGGGGAGCACCCCGCCTGATCGGCGCGTTGGCCGCCTGCCAGGCCATGATGCCGCCGTCGAGGACCTTCAGGTTCGGCAGGCCGACCCCGGCCAGGGTCTGCTCGGCCTGAGTGGCGCGGGCGCCGGAGCGACAGACCAGCACGACGTCCTCGTCCAGGTGGTGGCGCAGCTCTTCGCGGTGCTCCTTGAGCAGGTCGAGTGGCACGTTGTAGGAGCCGGGGATGTGCGACGTCTCGAACTCCGCCGGGGTACGCACGTCCAGCAGGCGCGGCGCGTGACCGGAGTCGATCAGCTCCCGCAGCCCGGTGGCATCGACGGTGGTGGGGCGGGCGGTCTCGGAAGGGCTCATTTCTCCTCTTTCACGGGCAGGTCGCAACACACCTGGCAGGGGGTATCCGGCCGACACCTCGATGGCGTCGGCCGGTGGTCCGTCCTGTTCGGATCAGGTGCCGGTGGCCATTGCCACGCCGGCGCGTTCGGCCTGGTCGAACGTGTCGTCGATGACGACCACCTCGCGGCCGGCGTTCGCCAGCAGCGACGCCGCCGCGGTGGCCCGGTAGCCGGAGCCGCAGTGCACCCAGACGGCGCCGACCGGCACGTCGGCCAGTCGCGTGGGCAGTTCAGGCAGCGGGATGTGCAGGGCGCCGTCGATGTGGCCGGTCCGCCACTCGTTGGTCATTCGCACGTCGAGGACCACGTCTGCGGCAGGGAGGCCGGCAGGAACATGCCCGGCGCGGGCCGCAGCGAGGGCCACGAAGTCGGATATCCGTAGCTCCCGTAGCTGACCGGGCTCGGCTGCCCACCGCTCCACCTCGCCGGTGACCTGCGCGGCCGGGCGGTCGATGCCGATCCGGACCAGCTCACGCTGGGCATCGGCGACCTGTCCCGGGGTCTCGGCGAGCAGGGTGATCGGCATCCCCCAGTCGATCAGCCAACCGAGCCAGGTGGACATCGGGCCGTCCAGTCCGAGGCTGACCGTGCCGGCCAGGTGCAGGGCCGCGTACGCCTTGCGGTGCCTCAGGTCCACCACCCACTGCCCGTCGGCCATCCGCTCGCGCAGTTCCGCGGCGTCGGCGCGGCTCACCGGGGTGAGGTCGACCGGGGCCGGTCCGGCCAGATTCGCCACGCCCATGTGGGCGTAGTACGCGGGGTAGGCGTCGAGACCGGCGAGGGTCTCCGTGACGAAGTCGTCCGCGGCCAGCCTCAGGACCTGGTTCTTCGCCTTCTCCCGGCCGATGGTCGACTCCGGGGCGTCCGACTGACTGGCTGAGCAGAAGCTGCCGAAACCGTGCGTCGGCCACACCTCAGCCCCGTCGGGCAGCAGATCCGCCAGCCGCTTCGCCGAGGCGTGCTGGTGGTGGGCCAATTCGTGGGCGTACTGCTTGCCGAGCAGGTCGGTGCGGCCCGTCGTGCCGAACAGCAGTGATCCGCCGGTGAAGACACCGGCCGGCCGCCACTCGCCGTCGATGGCCTCATCCAACACGTACGACAGGTGGTGGAAGGTGTGACCCGGCGTGGCGAGCACCCGCAGCCGTAGCGATTCGGAGACGGCCACCTGGTCGCCGTCCGAGACGGGGGTCCGCTCGAAGCCGACCTCGTCGGCCGCAGCCACCAGATAGTGGGCGCCGGTGATCCGGGCGAGTTCCAGCCCTCCGGAGACGTAGTCGTTGTGGATGTGCGTTTCCACGACGTGGGTGATGCGGACGCCCAGCGCCCCGGCGAGGTACATCACGCGGTCGATGTCGCGCTGCGGGTCGACCACGATCGCCACGCGCCCGTCGGAGGCGAGGTAGCTGCGATCGCCGAGGGATGACGTCTCGACGATGGAGACCTGAACTGACATGTCCACTCCTTCAAGTTTCACAAAACGCTCATACCCCCGGGGGTATGCATAGGGCACACCGCTGCCAACTTCTCCACGTGCACGCTGCCACCCACCCACGCCGCGGCTACGGCGTGGGTGGCCTAGTGCCGCCTCAGGCGAGGGCCAGGAAGAGCTTCTCCAGCTCCTCCTCGGTCATCTCGGGCTCTTCGCCACGGTCGCGCGCCGCACCGCAGTGCCGCATCCCCGAGGCGATAATCTTGAAACCCGCTCGGTCGATCGCCTTTGACACCGCGGCGAGCTGGGTCAGCGCCTCACGACAATCCTGACCGCTCTCCATCATCTCGATAACCGCGTTGAGCTGCCCTCGAGCCCGCTTGAGCCTGGTCAGCGCATCCGACGTCATCTCTGGTCGCAGTTTCATCGACGCCTCCTCCGTCCGAACATACCCCCGGGGGTATCAGTTCCGCCACCCATGACCCGGTCGACCCGCGTGCAACTGACCACAGCCGTGCAGGCGACGAGCCCCGGCCAATCCACTGAAGGATCGGCCGGGGCTCGTCGTGTCGAGCTGTCAGGCGATGTCGAACCGGTCGAGCTCCATGACCTTGGTCCAGGCGGCCACGAAGTCCGCCACGAACTTGTCACGGGCGTCCTGGCTGGCGTAGACCTCGGCGAGGGCACGCAGCTGCGAGTTGGAACCGAAGATGAGGTCGACCGCGGTGGCGGTCCACTTCACCTCGTCGGTGGCCAGATCGCGGATCTCGTACACGTGCTCGTCGGACTTCGACGCGCTCCACCGGGTGCCCGGGGACAGCAGGTTCGCGAAGAAGTCGTTGCTGAGCACACCCGGCCGGTCGGTGAGAACACCGTGCTGGGCGCCGCCGGTGTTGGCACCGAGCGAGCGCAGACCGCCGACGAGGACGGTCATCTCCGGCGCGGTCAGGTTGAGCATGTACGCGCGGTCGACCAGCAGCACCTCCGGCTGGGTCTTCTCACCCGGACGCAGGTAGTTGCGGAAACCGTCGGCGCGCGGCTCCATGACGCGGAAGGACTCGGTGTCGGTCTGCTCCTGGGTCGCGTCCGTGCGGCCCGGGTGGAACGGCACCGTCACCTCGACGCCGGCGTCAAGCGCCGCCTTCTCGACGGCGGCCGAACCGGCCAGCACGATGAGGTCGGCCAGCGAGATCTTCGCTCCGCCGGCCTCGTTGAACTCCCGCTGGATGCCCTCCAGGACGCCCAGGACGGTCGCCAGCTGCTCGGGCTGGTTGACCTCCCAGTTGCGCTGCGGCTCGAGACGGATCCGTGCGCCGTTCGCGCCGCCGCGCTTGTCGGTGTGCCGGAAGCTCGCGGCGGACGCCCAGGCGGTGGAGACCAGCTGGGCGATCGTCAGACCGGACTGGAGGACCTTCGCCTTGAGCGCGGCGACGTCGGCGTCACCCACCAGCTCGTGGTCGACGGCCGGCACCGGGTCCTGCCACAGCTGCGGCTCGGCCACCCACGGACCGAGGAAGCGCGCGACCGGGCCCATGTCGCGGTGCAACAGCTTGTACCACGCCTTGGCGAACGCCAACGCGAACTGGTCCGGGTTCTCCAGGAAGCGACGCGAGATCTTCTCGTACGCCGGGTCGACGCGCAGCGACAGGTCGGTCGTGAGCATCGTGGGCTTGTACTTCTTCGACGCGTCGAACGGGTCCGGGATGATCTCCGCGGCGTCCTTGGCGACCCACTGCTTGGCGCCGCCGGGGCTCGTGGTGAGCTCCCACTCGTAGCCGAACAGGATCTCGAAGAAGCGGTTGCTCCACTGCGTCGGCACGTCGGTCCAGGTCACCTCGAGACCGCTGGTGATCGTGTCGGCGCCCTTGCCGCTGCCGTGCGTGCTCAGCCAGCCCAGGCCCTGCGCCTCCAGCGGGGCACCCTCCGGCTCCGGGCCCACGTGGTTGTCGGCGACGCCGGCACCGTGGGTCTTGCCGAAGGTGTGACCACCGGCGATGAGGGCGACGGTCTCCTCGTCGTTCATCGCCATCCGGCCGAAGGTCTCCCGGATGAAGTGCGCCGCGGCAGCCGGGTCCGCGTTGCCGCGGGGGCCCTCCGGGTTGACGTAGATGAGACCCATCTCGGTCGAGCCGACGCCGGCCGCCATCTCCTTCTCGGAGGCGTAGCGCTCGTCGCCGAGCCAGGTGTCCTCCGGACCCCAGAAGATCTCCTCGGGCTCCCACACGTCCTCACGGCCGAAGCCGAAGCCGAAGGTCTTGAAGCCCATCGACTCCAGGGCGACGTTGCCGGCCAGCACGAGCAGGTCGGCCCAGGAGATCTTCTGGCCGTACTTCTGCTTGACCGGCCAGAGCAGCCGACGAGCCTTGTCGAGGTTGGCGTTGTCCGGCCAGCTGTTCAGCGGGGCGAAGCGCTGACCACCGTCGCCGGCGCCACCGCGGCCGTCCTCGATGCGGTACGTGCCGGCGGCGTGCCAGCTCATCCGGATCATCAGGCCGCCGTAGTGGCCGAAGTCGGCCGGCCACCAGTCCTGCGAGGTGGTGAGCACCTCGACGATGTCCCGCTTGAGGGCCTCGACGTCGAGCTTGGCGAACTCCTTGGCGTAGCTGAAGTCCTCCCCCAGCGGGTTGCCCTTGGACGAGTGGGCGTGCAACACCGAGAGGTCGAGCTGGTTGGGCCACCAGTCCCGGTTGGTGCGCGGACGACCGCCGGTCTTCGGGGTCGGCGAGTCGATCGCCGGGTTCTCGCTCTCGCTGCCGTGCGCGGTCACCGAGTCGTGCGCCACCGGGCAGCCGGCCGCTGCCTTCTGGTCCACGCCCTGCGCACTGGTGGGGACGTTGTCCTGGGTGTCGCTCATGTACTTCCTTCCGAGCTTGCGGATCTCTGGGGCGTACGGTCGGTCGCGCAGTCGGGGCAGACGCCCCAGTAGACGACCTCCGCCTCGTCGATCACGAAACCGTGGTCGACGGGGGCGGTGAGGCAGGGGGCGTGACCGACGGCGCAGTCGACGTCGGCGATCACGCCACAGGAGCGGCAGACGACATGGTGGTGGTTGTCCGCGACCCGGGACTCGTAGCGGGCGGTCGCACCGGCCGGCTGGATACGCCGCACCAGACCAGCGTCGGTGAGCACACGCAGCACGTCGTACACCGCTTGGTGGGAGACCGTCGGATGATCCGCCCGCACCAGCGCGATCACGGCGTCGGTGCCGACGTGCGGGTGGTCGCGCAACGCCGCGAGCACCGCCAGTCGGGGCCGGGTCACCCGCAGCGAGGCGGCCCGCAGTTGCGCCTCGAAGTCGGACATCACCCGCCGAACACTAGCCCACTTTTCTGGAACGAATCAAGTTTTGCCCGGGTCCGCGCGCCGCTGTGGCGAAGGATTCACCCAGGTCCTCCGCGATAGTAGAAATAATCTGGACGGCCATGTCGAGAACCGACACCTGGCTTCGTCCCCGGGGTGAACGCGACCACGACGGTCGCACACCAGTGTCGAGGAGAATCACCATGGCCAAGTACCTGCTGCTCAAGCACTACCGCGGCGCCCCCGAGGCGGTCAACGACGTGCCCATGGACCAGTGGGCGCCGGCAGAGGTCTCGGCTCACATGCAGTACATGCGCGACTTCGCGGCACGACTCGAGGAGACCGGCGAGTTCGTCGACGGTCAGGCACTCGCCCCCACCGGGACGTTCGTCCGGTACGACGGCGAGGGCCGCCCGCCGGTGACCGACGGTCCGTTCGCCGAGACCAAGGATCTGATCGCCGGCTGGATGGTGATCGACGTCGACAGCTACGAACGCGCCGTCGAGCTGGCCGGGGAGCTGTCGGCTGCCCCAGGGGCGGGCGGCAAGCCGATCCACGAGTGGCTCGAGCTGCGCCCGTTCCTGACCGAGCCCCCCACCATCACGGAGTGAACGAGTCCCTGCTCCGGGGCCTCACCCCGAGCGTGCTCGGCATCCTCGTCCGCCGCGGAGTCGACTTCGCGGCGGCCGAGGACGCCGTGCAGGACGCGCTGGTCGAGGCGGTGCGCGTCTGGCCGGCCGACCCACCTCGCGACCCGATGGGCTGGCTGGTCACCGTGGCCTGGCGCCGCTTCCTCGACACGACCCGAGCGGACGCGGCGCGCCGCCGACGCGAGGACGCCGTGGAGGAGGAGCCGCCGCCGGGACCCGCGTCGGCGGTCGACGACACGCTGTGGCTCTACTTCCTGTGCGCCCACCCGTCGTTGACGCCGTCGTCGGCGGTCGCACTCACGCTGCGCGCCGTCGGTGGCCTGACCACCCGCCAGATCGCGCACGCCTACCTCGTCCCCGAGGCGACCATGGCGCAACGGATCAGCCGGGCGAAACGCACCGTCTCCGGGGTGCGGTTCGACCAGCCGGGCGACGTCGCGACCGTGCTGCGCGTTCTCTACCTGGTCTTCAACGAGGGCTACTCCGGCGACGTCGACCTCGCCGCCGAGGCCATTCGGCTCACCCGGCAGCTCAGGGCGGCGATCGACCACCCCGAGGTGGCCGGGCTGCTCGCCCTCATGCTGCTCCACCATGCCCGGCGCGCAGCCCGGAGCGGGCCCGACGGAAGCCTGGTGCCCCTGGCCGGACAGGACCGCGGCCGATGGGACACCGCGTCGATCGCCGAGGGCGTCGCGATCCTCCAGGCGGCCCTCGCCCGCGACCGGCTGGGCGAGTTCCAGGCCCAGGCCGCCATCGCGGCACTGCACGCCGACGCTCCCACCGCCGAGGAGACCGACTGGGTGCAGATCGTCGAGTGGTACGACGAACTGGCGCGCCTGACCGACAGTCCGATCGTCCGGCTCAACCGCGCGGTGGCCGTCGGGGAGGCCGACGGCGCGCGTGCCGGTCTCGCGGCGCTCGCGGCGCTGGACGAGTCCCTGCCGCGCTACCGGGCGGTGGGGGCGTACCTGCACGAACGCGACGGCAACGTCGCGACGGCGGCCCGGTGGTACGCCGAGGCGGCCCGGCTGGCCCCCAACCTCGCCGAGCGCGACCATCTGACCCGCCAGGCCGCCCGGCTCAACGCCCTGCCGCCCCGCTGACCGACGCCCCGCTCCCCGAACCGTGGCGGTCATCGGATGATTGCGGTCCGGAAAGAGTCCGGAAGTTATCGGCGGGACATTATCGCGCCCAGAGCGGCCACCACGACCCGCAGCGGAGCTTGAGCGAGGCCGATCGACTCTGACCTGGATAGACACCGCCCGGCGAGGGCTCACGCGCCGTCGCGGCCCTACCGCCATGTTTCCGGAAATTGTTGACAAGGCGACGACCAGGTTAATACGGTCGCCATCGACGGCGCTCAATCACCGTCGATGGCAGTCACCGCGCCACCTTCCTCCGGTCGTCGTGCAGGACGACCGACCAACCACCACAGCGCGGCACGACGACAGTGGCCGTCACCGAGCCACCGGCAGCCTGCCGAGACGTGCCGCATTGCTGGCCCCCGCCAGCCGTCACGAGGAGGAAACACGTCCATGAGCGACACCAGTCAGATTCCCATCGCACCTTCCAGGCGCGGCCGCCTGCGGCTGCTCCTCGGCGCCGCGTGCGCCGCCGTCCTGGCCGTGGCCGGCACGATGACGGCCACCAACGCGTACGCCGAGGCGGACCGCACGCTCACCTCGAACCTCACCGGCACCCACAACGGGTACTACTTCTCGTTCTGGAAGGACAGCGGCAACGCCAGCATGACGCTGCGCGCCGACGGTCGCTACTCCAGCAGCTGGGACCGGAGCACCAACAACTGGGTCGGCGGCAAGGGCTGGGCCACCGGTAACCGACGGACGGTCAGCTACTCGGGCAGCTACAACCCGGGCAACAACAACACCTACCTCGCCCTGTACGGGTGGACGCGCAACCCGCTCATCGAGTACTACGTGGTGGAGAACTTCGGTAGCTACAACCCGAGCAGCGGCGCGCAGCGACTGGGTACGGTCACCACCGACGGCGGCACCTACGACATCCTCCGCAGCCAGCGGGTCAACGCCCCGTCGATCGACGGCAACCAGACGTTCTACCAGTACTGGAGCGTCCGCCAGCAGAAGCGTTCGAGTGGCACCATCACCACGGCCAACCACTTCGACGCCTGGGCCCGCGCCGGCCTGAACCTGGGCAGCAACCACGCGTACCAGATCATGGCCACCGAGGGCTACCAGAGCCAAGGCAGCTCCGACATCACCGTCTGGGAGGGCGGCGGCGGCAACCCGACCACCCCGCCCACCACCGGCAACCCGGGCACCGGCAACTGCAACGCGACGCTCTCGGCCGGTCAGCAGTGGGGTGACCGGTTCAACCTGAACGTCGCGGTCAGCGGCACCAACAACTGGGTGGTCAGCCTCGGTCTCAACGGCGGCCAGAGCATCCAGAACAGTTGGAACGCCTCCGTCAGCGGCACCAGCGGCACGGTGACGGCCAGGCCGAACGGCAACGGCAACAACTTCGGCATCACGGTCATGGCCAACGGCAACTGGACCTGGCCGACGGTCAGCTGTCGTACCAGCTGACGGTGCGCGACTGCTGAAGTCACACCTCTGGCGTGGCGGTCTCGGCCGCCACGCCAGAGTCGTCGATGCGGGGTCCGCGCGGCGGGACCCAGATCGTCGCCCGTAATCGATGACGCTGCACGCCTCCGTTCGCCGTGGCCTGGAGGTTCTACCGACCGGCGCGCAGCTCGCCAAGGACCTGTACAGCCTCGGCGCGGACCTGCGCCGGGCAGCCCCAGTAGTCGTAAATGCCAGCGCGGTCGCTGTTGTGGCCACAGATGACGAACACCCCGGTGCCCAGCCGGCGTTTAAACTCCGTGGCCAGCCATCCGACGAACCCGCTGTTGTCCATTCCGGGCGGGAAGTGGAACGAGAACACCGTGAAGCGTTCACCGTCGGTGGCGCCGCCAGCTGGCGCAAGCCAGCACCACCGGTCCTCGTCGCGCACCACGGCAAGCAGGTCAACCGTCAAGGCCGGTGGTTGACTCAGCGGCGCCTCACGAAACGACCACTCACCATCGAAGATGACCAGTTCCGCAGCCGCGATGACCTGCCGCAGCCGCAGCGCGGTCTCGTCAGGGGACTCCTGGCTGATGCTCACCATGCGACGATCCTGCCCGATGGCGCCAGCCACCGCAGTCGCCCTCGACACACCGCTGCTAGACCTGCGGTACCGCTGACGTCTCGGCTGCCGACTCCGGCGTCGGCGGTGTCCGCGTCGGGTCCGCCGCCGCCTCCTCCTCGGGCTCCTCGGGCTCCGCGGGCTCCTCCTCGGGCGCCGCGGGCTCCTCCTCGGGCTCCGCGGGCTCCTCGGAGGACGACTCGGTCGGTGCCGCCGTCGTCCCACCCGTCGGAGCCGCCGTCGGGTCGGTCGGGGCGCTCTCGGACGGAGTGGGCGTTGCCCCACCCTCGGTGCTCTCACCGGGCGGCGTCGACTGGTCGACGGTCCCCGGACCGGCCGAGCCGCTGGGCGTCGGGGTCGGCGAGCCGGTGGCCCGGACCGGCAGGCCCGCGGAATCGCTGTTGGCCGGGTCACCGCCGCCGCCGCCCGGACCCGGGTCGCGTTGCGACGGGGCCGGCGGCGACACCGCTGGCGGGGTCGACGGTTGACCGGTCCGGCCCGGCATCATCCCGGTGGGATCGGCGAACACCAGGACGGCGGCCGCGGCGACCATCGACCCGAGCAGCACCGCGAGACCCTTAGGCCCGGGGACGCCCGACCGCTTCGCCACGCTGCCGACGACCGGCCGCGGGACGTCGGTGCGCTGGATCGGCGCTCCGAGCGGTGCCGTGACGGCGGTCCCCGATGCCGCGACGACGGTCGGCAGCGACTGGTCGGACGAATCCGCGAGTGTCTGCGCGGCCGTGGCCATGGCCGCCGCCGTCGGGAAGCGATGAGCGGGCTGCTTCGCCATCGCGGTGTCGACCAACCGCCGCACCGCCTCCGGGACGTCCGCAGGCAGGGGTGGTGGCTCCTCTTGGAGATGCCGCAGAGCCACCGCGACAGCGTTCTCACCCTGGTGCGGAGGCCTGCCGGCGAGGCAGTGGTAGACGACGGCGCCCAGCGCGTAGATGTCGATCGCCGGCGTGGTCTCATTCCTGGTGACCTGCTCCGGCGCCATATAGAGGGCGGTGCCGACCACCTGGTTCGTACCGGTCAGGCTCGCCGCCTCCTGCGTCACCGCGACACCGAAGTCGACGAGCACGACGTGCCCGTCCGGCTCGATGACCAGGTTGCTGGGCTTCACGTCGCGGTGCACGACGCCGGCGTCGTGGGCGGCCTGCAGCGCACCAGCGGTCTGCGCGGCGATCGACATGGTCTCGGCCACGCCCAGCCGACCGACCTCGGCGATCCGCTCCGACAGGGGCTGCCCCTGGACACACTCCATCACGATGTACGCGAGCGCGTCGGGCTCGGAGACCTCACCGTAGTCGTAGACCTGGGCGACGCCGGGGTGCCGCAGGGCCGCCATCGCCCGAGCCTCGCGCCGGAACCGCTCGCCGAAGCCGGCGTCGGCGACCAGTCGACTCTGCAGCATCTTGACCGCGACGCAGCGGTCCAGGGTCTCGTCGACCGCCCGCCAGACGTCACCCATCCCACCGCTGGCGATGCTCTCGACCAGACGGTACCGGTCTCCGACGACTTGCCCCACATTCGGCATGACACTTTCGGTACCCCGGTTTCCGCGATCTCAAGCACCGCGATGCCGGATCGGGCCGCCGCTCGGTGGCGGAGCGGGCCGTCGTGGCAGGTCAGACGGTGATGACGACCTTGGCCCGGGCGTGCTCGTCTTCGAGGTACCGCATCGCCTTCGGTACCTCGTGCAGGGGATAACTCCGGTCGATGACCGGGGTGAGACGGCCGGTTTCGGCGTACGCGCGCAGCGTGTCGAGGTGCCGCCGACCGGGCACGGCAGTGAGGACGACGATGCGGTGCCGGACGAAGGGCGCCAGCAGCCGCCCGCGCGCGATCAGGCCGATCGGCCCGATGAGGCTGCCGCCGCGGAACACGCCTCCGCCGGAGAGCACCAGCGTCCCGGTCGGGGTCAGCACCCGCCGCAGCGCCCGCAGGGAACGGTTGCCGACCAGGTCGAACACCATCTCGTAGCGGCGGGCGTCGCGGGCGAAGTCGTCACGGGTGTAGTCGACGACGTGCTCGGCACCGAGGGAACGGACCAGGTCGACGTTGCGGGTGCTGCAGACGGCGGTCACTGTCGCGCCGAGCACCGTGGCCAGCTGGACGGCGAGAGTGCCGACCCCACCGGAGGCGCCGTTGACCAGGACGCGGTGGCCGGGCCGGACCTGCCCGGCGTCCAGGCCCATGAGCGCGGTGACGCCGGCCAACGGCAGGGCGGCGGCCTGCTGCGGGGTCAGGTTCGCCGGCTTCGCCGTGACCAGGTTCTCGGATACGCACACGTACTCCGCGAACGCGCCGTTGGCCTCGCCGAGATCGCCGAAGACGGCGTCGCCCGGGTGGATCTCCCGAACGCGGGAACCGACGGCCTCGACCCGCCCGGCGAAGTCCCGCCCACGGATACGCGCCCGGGGCCGGGACCGCCCCAGCGCCAGGCGGGCCACCCGCGGATCGCCCCGCATGACGTGCCAGTCGTACGCGTTGAGCGCGGCGGCCTCGACCCGCACGAGCACCTCGTCGGGGGCGGGCACCGGCGTGTCCACATCCGCGAGGCTGAGCGTTTCGGATGGCCCGTACCGGTCCTGGACGATCGCCTTCATGGCTTCACTCCTCCCCTGGTGTACGGCGTACACCGACACCCACAACGATAGGTGTACGCCGTACACCGGTCAAGGGGATTAGGGTTTCGGTTGTCCACGGACGACGAGGAGCGAGATGGTCGAGCAGGCGGAGACGCTGCCCCGCACGCCGCTGAGCAGGGACCGGGTCCTACGCGCCGCCGTCGCGCTCGCCGACGAGGCCGGCATCGAGTCCCTCAGCATGCGCAACCTCGCTCAGGACCTCGGCGTCGTGCCGATGGCGCTCTACAAGCACGTGGCCAACAAGGACGAACTGCTCGACGGCATGATCGACGTGGTCGTCGGCGAGATCGGCGCGCCCGAGCCCGGCGTCGACTGGAAGCGTGCGATCCGCGGGCGCATCCTCTCGGCGCGGGAGGTGCTGCAGCGGCATCCGTGGGCACCGCTGGCGATCGAGTCGCGGAACATGGCGACGCCAGCCCTCCTGGCCTACCTCGACTCCATGATCGGGACGTTCCGGGCCGGCGGATTCTCCGTCGATCTCACCCATCACGTGATGCACGCGATGGGCAGCCGGATCCTCGGCTTCAGTCAGGAACTCTTCGACGCCGACCGACGCGCCGGTCGGTCCGGCCGGGCCGACCCGGCCCCGCCGACGGCCCTACCACCGGAGATCGCGGCCAGGTTCCCGCACGTCGCAGAAATCGCCCTGGCGGCGTCGCACGACGACGCGTCCGTCCTCGGGCAGGGCTGCGACGACCAGTTCGAGTTCGAGTTCGCGTTGGACCTGCTCCTCGACGGCATCGAACGGCTGCACCGACGTGGCTGGGCACCGCCACGCCGGCCTGGGTGAGACGTCCGCACCGCGAGGAGCGCGAGCGCCCGGGGAGACCGTCGGCGGGCGTTCGACCTCCCGGCGCACGAGGTCGACGCCGCGTGCGGAGAGCGTCGGACCACCCGCGAGCCGGCCCCGCCGCTTCCGCCGGGGCCGGCTCAACCGATCACGGAGGGGTCAGTTGTTCAACGTGGCGAGCAGAGCGGTGGCCATGCCCTGTTCACCCCGGGCGTTCGGGTGGAACGGCGCGGCCGAGTTCTGCGGCACCAGCCCCTCGACCCAGCGGGTGCCGCTGCCCTTGCACGCGTCACGGCCGATCGACGGGGTGTAGACGTCGGAGTAGGTTGCCCCGTTCGCACTCGCGGCGCTGGCCAGCATCGCGTTCAGCGACTTCTCGATGCCGCGCAGGTACGGCACGTCCTGGTAGGCGATCGGGACGACGGGCCAGCAGCCGTACCCGCTGTCCGGCAGGATCGCCGGGTATCCCAGCACCACGACCCGCGCGCTCGGCGCGGCCCGGCGGACCGCCTGGAGCACGGCGGTCACCTTCGGCGTGGCGGCGGCGATCCTCGCCTGCAACTGGTCGACGCCACCGGCGGTGTAGCGGTTCTTGCACGGCGACCCGAGCGGGCTGCTGAAGCTCGCCTCGGCGCAGTCGCCGATGATGCCGGAGAACCCGATGTCGTTACCGCCGATCTGCACCGTCACCAGCGCCGTGTTCGACGTGACCGCGTTCAGCTGCGGTGGCAGCGCGGTGCCCAACTGACCGCTGCCGCCGAAGAGGATGTCGTCAGTGGTGGCTCCGGAACAGCTCACGTCGGCGAACGACGACGAGCCGGCGGCAGCGGCCACCAGCGAGGGGTAGTTGCGGTTGGACCGCAGGCAGTTGAGGTCGACCTGGGTGGGGATCAGCGGGCCGGCGGTGTACGAGTCGCCCAGCGCGACGTAACGGCCGGTGGGCACGGCCGCATTGGCAGGGGTGGCGACGGTGAGCAGCACACCGGCGGTGGCCAGGGCCAGTGCGGCCAGCCGGGTGGCTGCCCGCAGGAGGGGCAGGCGAGGACGGGTCATGGCGACTCCCAGAAGGGATTACGGTGGTGGTGGTGCCGAGATCCTGTCCTCACCAACGCCGAACGTCAATATAGATGGGCCTCACTAAACTAGGGGTCGCGATGTGGGCTGGCCCAGTGGCGTTCAGCCCAACCGCGCGTACCACCGGGGCACCGGTGACCCTGATCCGCCGGGACTGCTGTCGGTTCCACTCCACCCGCATGCCGTGCCTGCACAGCAGCGGGAACGCGACGTCGTCCATCCAGAGCGCGTTGGACGCCGCAGCACGCACGGGCCAGTACGGCGGTTGCGTCTACGGTGGACCTCACCCCCGCCACGTCCCAGCAGGTCGGACTGCTCATGGCGGCTGCCTTACCGGTGAAGGAGGGCGTAGCCAACAGCTACGCAGTTGGCCTGGTTGGCAGGTTCGCCGACGAAGGACTGGCCAACCTCACCGACCTGCCCCGCTCCGACCGGCCGGCCGGCCACGTTCAGGGAGGGCAGGCGGGAGCGCCCCGGACGAGTCGCTCCCTAAGCTGTTTCGATGTCCATTCGGGCGACCAGTCCATCCCGGATCCGGAACAGATGGACGAAGCGCGCCGTCGATACGGGCGACCCGTCCGGCGTACGGACCGTCTGGTCGACACGGACCGCGATGCGCCCTTCACCCAGCTCGACCGGCTCGCTGGGCTCGTCGTGGGTGTGGACCCGGGTCCACTGCTCAAGCCAGTAGCGGCGGAGCGCATCCTTGCCGTGCAGTCTGGCATCACCGTCCGGCCAGTCGACGTCGTCGGTCAGCAGGGCGAGCAGGCCGTCGGCGTCGCGGCGGTTGTAGGCGGCGTACATGCGCCGCACCAGCTGCGGCGCCCTGGTCATGAAAGCCCGGTCACGATGTCGGCGACGGCCTGCGGCTTGGACAGGAACGGGTGGTGGCCTGTCGGCAGTTCGACGACCTTGTCGGCGCGGCGGGCGAACTCGCGCTGCGCCGACGCGGGAGTGCCGCGATCCTCGGCGCACACCACGTACGTTGTGGGCAGGTCGTGCCACGCCACCTGCCGCACCGGCTGCTGGGTTACGGCGACCGTCTGCCGGATCAGGCGAGCCGCACCCTCGCGGACGATGTCGGGCGGGCAGTCCTGCATGAAGGTGTCGGCGAACAACTGCGGTACCGCGCCGAATGTGCCGCCCTCGGGGTCGAAGTCGAGGAACGGCGGCGGTTCCGGAGCCCCGAAGGTGGACAGCGACTCGCCCGGCTCGGGCAGGTAGCTCGACACGAAAACCATGTGCCTCATCGCTGCGACGCCCGCGGCGGCCTCGGCCGCGACGATCCCGCCATAGCTGTGTCCCACGACCACCGTCGGCTCATCGCCGGCGGCCAGCACCGCCCGCACCGCCGCGACGTCCTCCGGCAGGCCGGGACCGTTCGGACCGGCGGGCCGGTCGCCCTCACCGCAGCTCGGCAACGACGGCGCGACGCTGCTGATGCCACGCTCGCGCAGTGCTTCGGCGGTCGGGTGCCACCACCAGGCGCCGTCCCGGACACACGCACCGTGCACGAATACCACTCGCATCTCTGCCTCCTTCTTCGGCTGGGATCAACGTTAGACGTACCGCCAGTTACGTGAAAAAGTATGGTGGTGGGACGTCACCAACAACCCGAGATCCGCGACCGCATCCTCGACGCCTGCGTCGACCACGCGCTCGCCCACGGCCTCCCCGACCGTCTCGAACCGTTCGTGAAGGCGTCGGGCGTTTCCTCCCGAATGCTGATCTACCACTTCGGGACGCGCGACGCGCTGCTGCGCGAGACCCTGCGCCGGGCGCGGCAGCGTCAACGCGAGTTCTACGGCGACCTGTTGACCCCCAGGTCGGACGAGCCTTACCTGACCACACTGCGCCGCATGTGGCAGGCCATGACCGGCCCCGAGCGGCGTCCCTACCTCAGCATGTTCGGTAGACTCCGCCAGGACGCCGAACAGCAGTTGTGGCCGAACTTCCGGCGCGAGGCCACTACCGACTGGCTGCAGCCGCTCGAGGACGGCCTGCGCACTATCGGCCGCCCCGAGCTCGCCACCCTCGTGCTGGCCGTGATCCGCGGCCTCATAACGGACATCGAGGCCACCGGCGACACACCACGCGCCGACCGCGCCTTCGACGACTTCCTGGACGCGCTCGCCCTCACGACGACCGCGAGCAAGCCCGACATGAGCGACGACTGAGTCGCTCACACTCGGCCTAGCTAGTTCCTTCGGGCACCTGGCCCTTGACGTCGTCGTAGCCGGCCGGGGTCGGGGCATCGGCCGGCGCGTAGATCACGCGCAGCACACCCGTCGGGAACGCCTCCGTCGCCACCACGCGCAGGTGGTACGCCGGATCGCCCTCGTCGAACAGTTTGCGGCCCTTGCGGGCCGCAACCGGGTGCACCAGCAGGCGCAACTCGTCGACCAGCCCCGCGGCGAGCAGTTGCTGCACCACCGAGATCGAACCGGGAATGAGGATGCCGCGGACACCGGCATCGGTCTTGAGCGCGGTGACGGCGTCGACGAGGTCGCCCTGGATCAACTCGGAGTTGCGCCAGGAGAAGTCCAACGCCTGGCGCGAGACGACGACCTTGCGGAGGTCCCCGATCTGCTTGGCGAACGGCGCGTCCTCCCCACCGGCGGCCTCGCGGTCGGGCCAGGCGCCGGCGAAGCTGTCGTAGGTCTCGCGGCCGATCAGCAGCACGTCGGCGGCTTCGTAGTCCTCGGTGACCGCGCGCCCCATGTTCTCGTCGAAGTACGGGAAGTGCCAGTCGGGATCGATTTCCGCCACGCCGTCGGCCGCGATGAACAACGTGGAGATGACCTTCGCCATCGTGGGTCCCTTCGAGTCGGGTGATGCAGGTGGATCGACCGGCGCATCATCCCAAACTCGCCCCCCGTGCGGCCGCCTGGACACCGCGTGTCGATTCCGGCTCGGTGGCCGGCTCGGCCTTGGGCGCGGCTCGGGTGGGCCCGCGACGGAGTGTCCGTCGCGGGCCCGCCTTCCACGGATCAGCGTCGCACTGTCACCAGGCCCGGCTCAGCGCTGCAGGGTCAACAGACCCGGCCGGTACGGCAACAGACCGTAGTCACCGCCGGAGCTGGGGGAACGACCCTGGTAGAGCAGTTGCAGATTGCAGGCGTTCACGGTCATCGTCTGGTCCGCGCTGGTGCGCAGCAGCTCACCGTGGCTGATGTCGTTGGTCCAGGTCGCACCACTGTTGGCCTTGCCCGCGAACGGGTTGCTCTCACTGGTGGCCTGCGGCGTCCACGACCCACCCAGGCTGCTCGCCGTGAACGACCGGAAGTACCGGCCCTGCGACCCGATCGCCTCCACGATCATCAGGTACTTGTTCAACCCCTGCAGCTTGTACACCTGCACCGCCTCGAACAGGTTGTTCGTGGTGTCGGTCATGATCGTCGTGTAGTTCGACCCGAAGCTGCCCGGGAAGTTCCCGATCGGCATGCTCGCCCGGTAGATCCGACCGTTGTCCCCGGCGAAGAACAGATACATGTTCTGGTCGTCACCGATCACCGCCTGATCGATCGGACCGGTACCCGAGTTGGAGATACTGCCACTGAACAACGTCTGCGGCGACGACCAACCATTCGGGTTCGTCGGATCAGTCGAGGTCCGGTACGAGAACGCCGGCCCACCCCACTGATACGCCAACACCCAGATGTTACGCGGCGCGAAATAGAACAACGACGGCGCGACAGTCCCCGAATTCATCGCGTTCTGACTGGCCGAAGCCATCTGCGAGTAGTTCGTGAACAGGCCGAAGTTCATCGAACCCCACCTGGTCCCGAAGTCGTGCGTGGTGGCGTACACGAGCTGCTGACCGTTGTACGGGGCGACGGTGAAGTCCTTCAACGACACCCAACCCGACCTCGGCTGCGCCAACGCACCAGTCGACGACCACCGGTACGACGACGGCAGGTCACAGGTGTTGGTCGGCGGCGGAGTCGTCGGCGGCGGGTCGGTGGGCGGCGGAGTCGTCGGCGGCGGCGTGGTCGGCGTCGTGCCACCGGTACATGTGACACCGTTGAGAGCGAAGCTCGTCGGCGCCGGGTTGCTGCCCGTCCACGAGCCGTTGAAACCGAACGACACCGAGCCGTTGGTCGGGACCGCGCCGTTGTAGCTCACGTTCCTCGCCGTCACCGCCGACCCGCTCTGCGTCAACGTGGTGTTCCACGCCTGCGTCACCGTCTGCCCGGCGCCGTAGGACCACGTCAACGTCCAACTGGTCAGCGGATCACCCAGGTTGGTGATCGCCACGTTGGCACCGAAACCGCCCTGCCACTGCGACGACACCGCGTAGTTCACCGAACAACCCTCGGCCGCGGCGCCGGCCGGCAGCGCGGCGACGACTGTCGACGACACCAGTAAACCGACGCCGGCCACAACCAGACCGGCATTGGTGGCTCTGGATCTGGTCATATTGCACCCTCCTCGCGGGACGGCGGCCTACCCGGTGGTGGTGGTCGCTGCTCAGTGACTGATTGTGAGCGTTAACAGGCCGCGTCGGGTATGTTACGGGAGCGCTCCCATACCATCAACAACATCTATGCCCGCTTCTCGCTGACCGTCGACTTTCCCGCTGCGGCCGACCCGGAACGACGCTCCTCAGCCGACAGTGAGGGTGAGCACCCCGAACTGGCCGCCGCGCTGCACGTAGTGCGGCAGATAGAACTTCCACGTCACCGTCAGCTCGCGCCCAGCCCGCATCGAGGCCGGCACCTCTGCGACCATCTCGAACACCGCGCTGCCGCCGGCCGGGATCCGCGTGCGGGGGCGGCAGTTCAGCCGGTACAGCTGGGACGAGTTCACCGCGTCGTTCGTCGCGTCGCCGAGCGAGAACCGTTCCATCAGGTAGGCCGGGCAGGGGTCCAACGCGAGGGGACCGTCGGTCGGGTTGCCGAGCGTCACCCGGAAGGAGACCCGCGACCCGGCGGCGGCGGTTGGCGGCCCCTGAACGGCGACGGTGAGCTGGTCGAGCGGCGAGGACGGGGGCTCCGACACCGCCACCGGCTCGGTGAACCCACTGGCGGACAACGTCGCCCGGGCGCTCGGGTTGACCCCCTCCCCCTGCGGACAGCCCGGGCGCTCATCGGCGGTGACCGGCGCGCGCAGGGTGCCCCCGTCGTGCGGCAGCTCGATCGCGAGCTCCAACGGCCCGAGGGGTTGGCAGAACGGCCCGGACCAGTCCACGCGCAGGCTCGCGTGGCCACCGGCCGGCACGGCAACCACCCGGGAGCGGCCCTCCACGTCGATGCCATGGGTGTAGAGCATCGGGACCTCGCGGCCGCCGACGAGCATCCTGGTGGGCACCTCGCCCTGCAGCGTGCACTCCTTCTTCGACGCGTTCCGCACGTCCACTTCGCCGATGAGCTTGCCGATGGCGGCGTCGAAGCCGCGAGGCTTCTCACCGCCGGTGCCCGGCCGGGTCCAGCTGGTGAGCCGGCCGGTCAGCTGCTGCGCACGGCACGGCTCACTGCCGCTGGCCGGCCTCCTCGGCTCGGCGGGGCGGCCGTTGAGGTCCTCGTCGGTGATCTTCAGGTCGGCCCAGGGGACGCTGCCGTCGGCCAGCAGTTCGGTGGGCACCGGCTCCGCCACCGTCGCGTCCGGCTGCCCCGGCCGGGCGTTCGGGTCGGCACACGCCACCGCCGCGGCGAGGACGATCAGCAGTGGCACCAGCAGTCGACGCATGTCGTCATCCTCGCCCGAACGAACCGCACGGACCTGAGTAGCCGTGGTCAGCGACGATCAGTCTCCGGTGGGCCCGGGCGCCTCGGCGATCACGACGGGAGTGCCGAGCTCGACGGTGCGGGAGACGGTGCACAACCGATCGTGCGACTGCCGCAGCGACCGGGGCAGCGCCGCACGGGCCTGGTCGCCGTCCGCGCCCTCCGGGAACGTCACGGTGAACTCGACCCGCAGGTTTCGCATCCGGTTTCCGCCGGCCTCGTCGCGGATCTTGTCACCCGTGACGGCGACGGCGAACTCGATCGGCTCGGCGCGACGACTGGTGATGTGGTCCACGTCCACCGCGGTGCAGCCGCCGATGGCAGCCAGCAGCAGTTCCACCGGCGTGAAACTGCCGTCCTCGCCGGTGCCCAACGACAGCGACCCGCCACGGACATTCCGCACGACGTAGTTGCCCAGGCTGGTGCGCTCGATCGCCACCGAACGGAAGGTGTCCTCAGTAGTCATGCCAGAAAGCTACCGGCAGCCGCGATCACGAGTACATCAGATGCAGCGTCATCCCGGCATCGGCGTGCGCCAGGTTGTGGCAATGGTTGGCCCACATCCCCGGGTTGTCGGCCCGGAACGCCACCTTCCACACCTCACCCGGACGGACGTCGAACGAGTCCAGCCACAGCGGGCTTCCGACCGCCGGCTCTCCGTCACGGCTCAGCACCAGCACGTGGTGGCCGTGCAGGTGCCACGGGTGCACGACCTGCGACCGGTTGACGATCGTGAACAGCACCACGTCGCCACGGCGTACGACCTGGGGTGGGATGTCCGGGTCGGCCGCGCCGTTCACGGTGTGGGCGTACCGCGGCAGCAGTCTGCGCAGGTCGATGCCCCGATCGAGAACGAGGGTGAACGACTTGTCGAACCGGGACCACGGCACCTCAGCGGTCGCGCCGTAGCCGAGCGGATCGAACACCGGCCAGGCGCCGGTCGCGGTCGACACCGGGCCGGTCGAGTACACCGCCCGGCCGTCGACGAACAGCGCCACCGGGCTCGCCGGCGCGTCGAAGACCACGTCGTAGCGGCCCCCCGCCGGGATCAGAACGGCGGTCTCGACCAGTGGCGTCGGGCGCCGCACGTCGACGCCGTCGATCGCGGCCACCCGGAACGCGGTCCCGGCCAGGGCGTACCGGTGCGTCGTGCTGTCGGTGTTGATCAGCCGTAACCGCACCGGCGCGCCGGCCGCGACCTGCTGCACTCTCGGCGCGGGCAACGGGCGGCCCGCCAGGGTGTGCACCGGCACCGTGACGTCGAGGCCGGTCGCCGGCCCCGGTCGCACCACCAGCACACCGTAGAGACCCATCCGCACGCCGACATCGGAAGCCGAGTGCGTGTGGTACCAGTACGTTCCGGCCTGATCGGCACGGAACCGGTAGACGAACTCCTGCCCGGGCCGCACCGCCGCCTGCGTCACCCCGGGCACCCCGTCCTGGTCGTTCGGTACGTCGTACCCGTGCCAGTGCACTGTGACGCCACGTCCGATGTCCCGGTTGCGCAGCGTCACCTCCACGACGTCGCCGACGGTGGCGGTCAACTCCGGTCCGGGTACCTGCCCGTTGAACGCCCAGGCGGCGACGTTCCGACCGCCCGCGTCCACCGTGGCGGTCCCGGCGGTCAGGGTGAACCGCCGGGTCGGTTCGTCGGCGATCCGGGCCGCCGAAAAACCATGGTCATGCGGTACGACGGGCGCGCCGCCCGGGGCGACGGTCAGCCCGGTTCCGGTCACCAGCGCCGCGACGGCCACCACGAGGGCGCGCCGCGACACCGCCCGGGACGGGCGCGCGCCGAGAGCACGTCCCGAGATCACCGTCGCCGCGACGACCCCGGCGAGCGCGAGCAGCCCCGCCCCCGCCGACGCCGGGTAGCCGTGCAGGATCGTCACGAGTAGTGCGCTGCTGGTGGCGTACCCGGCGAAGAGCAGCGGAACCGCGACGGCCCGGATGTCACCCGCGGCCCGCAGCAGCCGCGAGCCGGCGACGCCCACCGCCGCGAGCGACAGGGGCGCGGCGATGAGGACCTTCTCCGCGGCGAACCACCAACCGGCGCGGGCGAGGGCGGTGATCGTGATCGCGCGGGCGAGCGTGGCGAGCAGCGCGACGGCCGCCAGCCCCAGCGCGAGCGGGCGACGTCGGGCGGCCGACGCCGCGCCGCCACCCAGCCAGGCACCGGCCGCGAGGACCGCGATCACGAGGTCGACGACGAGCAGCGACCCGGTGGTCATGCCGGCTCCGTTTCGCGGACGGCCACCCCGGCGTCGGCCGGCACCAGGCCGGCCAGCCTTCGCGCCCCCCGGTGCACGCCGACCACGACGTGCACCGCGATGATTCCGTTGAGCGCGTGCAATCCACCGATGGTCAGGCCGAGCGGGGTGCTGACACCCGACGCGTCGGTGGACGCCTCGGCCAACACGGCGATCAGCGGCTGGAGGACGACGAGGCCGATCGGCAGGATCGCCAGTCCGATGAGCTTTCCCGGCGCCTTCGCCAGCGCGGCGAACAGGGCGGTGAGCAGGGTAAGAATCGGGATGACCACCATGCCGTTGACGCTGTGCAGCACATACGCGTCGTCGCCGGTGGGTTTCGTGAACCCGCCCACGGCGGCGAAGACGAACTGCAGGGCGAACGCGACGAGCAACAGCGCAGTGATGACGACGAGTGCCTTGCGCACGGGGGGTTACCTCCTAGAGGTGCGCCGAGGCGAGTGCCCGGGCGACATGATCGGTGGCCGTGATCGCCCCGTAGGCGACCAACCGCACGAGGTCGGCGTCGGCCGGGTGGGAGAGCCGCCAGAGTGCGACGTCACCCTGGCTGACCGCGCTGGGTGCGAACGCCGCCAGCAACGCGATCCGCGTCCCGACGCGGTCCTCGCCAGGCACGTCCCGGACCAGGTCGACGGCCCAGTCCGCGGGCCGACCCGGGAACCGGCCGTCCTCCCAGCGCACGGTGGCCGTGACGGTCTGGCGTGCCACGTCGCCCAGCAGCTCCCCGCCCCCGGTGGCGGCGTTCCGCAACGACGCGTAGGCGACCCCCACCGGGCTGTCCCCCGCCCAGGCGGGGGGTGCCGCCGTCACGTCGACGTCGAGCAGCGGGAGGCTTCCGCCGGGCTCCTTCGGCTCCCGGGCCGCCCTGGCGTAGAGCCGGCCCCCGACCGAGCGCACCAGTGGGGAACGTTGCAGACCGCCGGGGAGCAGATCGGGGTCGAGCAACGCGGAGACGACCCGGTTGATGAAGTGGAAGGCGAGCAGGGTGCCGGTGACCTCCGGGCCGTACGGGTTGGTCCAGTCGGCGGATCCGGGGCTGCGACTCGCCTGCGCCCAGCGGACGAGCTGGGCGTGCCTCGGCTCGGGGGGCGTCTCGCCCCGGGCGACGGCCTCGGCGAGCTTCGGTTCGCCCAACGCGTGCAGCAGCAGCACGTGAGCGTCGACGCAGAACTGGCAGCGGTTGGCGCGGGACACCGCCGCGGCGACGAGTTCACGGTCGACCCGGGACGCGTCCCCGGCCAGCAGCGCCTCCCGCATCAGCGCCCAGGTCGCGGCCAGCACCTCCGGCACGGCCGACAGCGCCTGGAAGGTCGGCAACGGCCCGAGAAAGTCGTCGCGCAGCTGTTGGTAGACGGCCGCCGTGCGGCCGGTGGCCGCTCTCGTCGGCATGGGGGTGAAGAAGCGGTACGTCATGGGATCGATGCTCGTGGCGACGGGCCGGGAAAGCGTCGTGCCTCCGCAGACACTTGCCCCGCCGCTCATACCGCGTCCGTGGTACGCCCCGGCTACCACGCGCGCGGGATGCTCCACCGACGACGGCCGTTCTACAGTGCGACCATGCGCCGTGACCTCCCGTACGCCCTCGGCGGTCTCGCCCTCGGCGTCCTCCTGATCGGCAACGCCGTGCTCACCCCGGACGCCGCGACGGTCGAGGTGCTCGACGTCGCCCTGGTCCTGGCCATGGCGGCGGCCCTGGCGGCGTGCCGGCGTTACCCGGTGGTGGCGCTGGGCGTGGTCACCGTCGCCATGCTGGCCGTTCACCTCCGGGTGCACCCGGGGGTGTCCGCCGCGTTCCCCGTTCTCGGCGCGGTCTACGTCACCGCCTGGCTGGGACACCGGTGGGCCGCCGCCGTGGCCAGCCTCGCCTTCCTCGGAGGCTTCCTGGCCCGCGACATCGCGATGGCGCCGGCCGGCCGACCGGGCCAACTGGTCGCCGAGCGAACGGCCCTGCTGCTCGGCTGGTTCGTGGCGGCCAACGTCGCCGGGCTCGTCGCCCGGCAGCGCCGGGCGTACCTGGAGCAGGTCGAGCAGCGGGCGATCGAGGCCGAACGCACCCGCGAGGAGATGGCGTTGCGGCGCGCCGGGGAGGAGCGCCTGCGCATCGCCCGCGACCTGCACGACTCCCTGACCCACAGCATCTCCGTGATCAAGGTCCAGGCTGGAATCGCCGTGCACCTGGCCCGCAAGCACGGCGAGGAGCCGTCGGCCACACTGCTGGCGATCCAGGAGGCCAGCGGTGCGGCGATGCGGGAACTCCGCACCACCCTCGACGTCCTGCGCGCACCCACCGACGGCGGCCGGGTCGGGCTGGCCCGGGTGGACGAGCTGGCCGAGCGGACCCGGGCGGTCGGCGTACCGGTGCAGGTGACCGTCACCGGTCAGCGCTGGGACCTGCCCGACGAGGTCGACCAGGCCGGCTACCGGGTCATCCAGGAGGCCCTCACCAACGTGGCCCGCCACGCCGGCCCCGCGACCGCGCACGTCCAGGTGGAGTACGCACCGGCGGAGCTGACCGTCGCGGTCACCGACGACGGCCAGGCGTCTCCGGCCGAGCCCCTGACCCCGGGGGTGGGCCTGCGGGGCATGCGGGAGCGGGTCAGCGCACTGGGCGGCACGCTGCGGACCGCCGCGCGCGACGACCACGGGTTCACGGTACGGGCCACCTTCCCGCTGGACGGCCCACGATGACCACCCGCCGCGCGGAGGAACGGCGATGATCCGGGTGCTGATCGTCGACGACCAGGCGCTGATGCGAGCCGGTTTCCGGGCACTGCTCGACGCCGAGGAGCACCTGGAGGTCGTCGGCGAGGCGACCGACGGCAGCTCGGCCGTCCACCTGTCGCGGTGTCTGCGCCCGGACGTCGTCCTGATGGACGTGCAGATGCCGGGGATCGACGGCATCGAGGCCACCCGGCGCATCGCCGCGGATCCCGACCTTGCCGCGATCCGCGTCCTGATCCTCACCAACTACGGGCTCGACTCCTACGTCTTCGCCGCCCTCCGCGCGGGTGCCAGCGGTTTTCTCCTCAAGGACGCCGACCCCGCCGACCTGCTGCACGCCGTCACCGTCGTCGCCCGCGGTGATGCGTTGCTCGCGCCGACCGTCACCCGCACACTGATCAGTGAGTTCGTGGCCGGCCCACCGCCGGCCGTGCCGGCGGCCGGACGCGACGTGCTGACCGCCCGGGAACAGGAGATCGTCGAGCTGGTCGCCCGCGGGTTGACCAACGACGAGATCGCCGCGCGCATGGTGATCAGTCCGTTGACCGCCAAGACACACGTCAACCGGGCGATGACGAAGCTGCACTGCCGCGACCGGGCCCAACTGGTCGTGTGGGCGTACGAGTCGGGGCTGGTGGCGCCGCGTCGTCGGTGAACGCCGTGTCCGACAACGGCGTCGATCAACCCCCTTGGGAACGTCAGGGCGGGCCGACGCACTAGCATTGCCGCCGTCCACGACGGCTCTGCTGAATCGAGGCGACATGCGTTGGCTCCGGCGGTTGCTGGGCGGTAGGCGGGTCCAGCTCGACCCGGGACGACAGCAGACGCTGCTGCACGAGGTCCAGTCCCGCTACGGTGCCCACGCGCAGGTGCGTTTCCCGGACCAGGTCGCGGCGCTGACCGCAGCGCTGGACAGCGACGACGGCCTGGTGGTGGCAGCCCGAATCGTGAGCCAGGTCGCCGACGAGGCCCACGTGGACCTTCAGGCCCAGGCCCACGAGATCCACCGACGGACCGGCCGGCGTCTCCTGGTGCACCGTCGTAACTACCGGCCGCTGTGGGTGGAGGCCGGACACGCCCTGCGCTGGCCACTGTTCGCCCTGCCGAGCGGCTTCCACCCGTACGCGCAGGTGGCCGCCGCTGTCACGGTGGTCGGCGGCCGGGCGCCGCGGCTCGACCGGGTGACCGACCCGAACCCGTTACTGACCCGCGTGTTCGAGGTGCTCGACCTCACCACCGCGGCCTGGGAGTACGGCCGGGTGCGGGTGGACACCGACGCCGCCGCCCTGGCCGACCGGCTGATCCTGAGCGCCGGGCAGATCCTCGCGGCCATGGACGATCCGCCCCGGCTGCCGCCGGCGATGCGGGAGCTGATGCGCCGCAACAACACCGTCAGCGTGCACGACCCGGCCGGCCCGCGCGCGGTGGGTGGGATCAACCTGGGCGCGAGGATGCGGGAGAACTTCCTGGTCTGAGCAGCCGCCGGCGTCGAGACGCTACTGCTCGTGCCGCCGACGGGCGAGATGGACGATGATGTCGGCGGCAAGGTCGACCGTCTCGGGCAGGACCTGCGTGATCCGGTGGAAGACCTGCTCCTGTTCCGGCGTCGGCAGCTCGAGATACGCCGAGATCGTCGACAGGTGCCCGACGTAGTCGTCGGCGCTCATCGTCAGACGCCGCTCGATCACCACCTGCTGGACGTCGGTGAACCACTCGGACCGTTGCAGCTCGGTGCCCGGCCACTGCATCGCGTGCCCCGGGGGCGTGCCGTCGGGGGACGGCACCTCGTCGCTCTCCAGGAACGGCGCCCGGGCCGCACGCACCGCGTCCGCCACCGCCGGATCGGCCAGCTGGATCGGGGCGCCGAACGAGGCGAACACGCCGCCCGGCTCCACCAGCGCGGCCATGCGCGACCAGCGGCCCTCCGCCTTCGTCCAGTGCAGCGCGGCGGCCGCGTACACCAGGTCGTATCTCTCCCCCGGTCGCAGGTCCTCGAAGGCGGCCTGCACCGTCTGGACGGGGGACGGCACGTGCTTGCGCAGCTCGGCGAGCATGGCACCGTCCGGCTCGGTCACGGTGAGCGTGACCTCCCGTCGGCTGAACAGCCGTGTCGCCTTGCCTGTCCCCGCACCGATCTCCAGGGCCGTTCGAATCGGCCGACCCGCATAGCTCATCACCAGGTCGAGAAGCTCGACGGGATATCCGGGCCGGTACCGTTCGTATGCTTCCGCCACCATCCCGAAGCTCAGTGCGCGAGCAGACATACCGACCATCCTGTCACGACTCGCGTCGTCGATGCTCGATCTTCCTCGCCCAGCCGACCGTGCGCTTCCCGGTACGCCAGGGCGACGGCAACTGGCATCATGCTGGGCCATGGATCATCAGGGGAAGTTCCGTGCCGCAGCGCTCGAGGTGGGCATCCCGGACGATGAGATCGGCAGGTTCACCACGCACCTCCGTCTGTCGATCCGGTTGGGCGGCGGTTCGGGCGGGGTTCCGGTCGGGCAGTTCGGTGGGTTGCCCCGGCTGCCGGTGGGCATGGACTGGCCGGTCGCCGGGGCCAGTCGGTTGCCGTTCATCTTCTCCGTCGACTGCGCGGCGCTGCCCGAAGTCGACGGCTCGGGCCTGCCGGTGGACGGCTCGCTGCTGTTCTTTCTCGACCCCGAGGAGGACCACCTGGCGAGGGAGCCGGGGTACGCGCGAGTCGTGTACGTGCCCGCCGGCACCGATACCGAGGTTGCCGAGCAACCCACCGACCACGAGATGGTCGGCGAGCAGTACGACGTCGTCGCCACGCTCGTCGCGCAGCTGCCCGACTGGTTCGGGACGAACGAGGACGAGGACGACCTGTCGCCCTTCCAGCAGCAGGTGAACCACGACCTGGAGCGTGACCTGCCGCACCTGGACGAACTCCGCACTCTGGCCGACGACCTCTGGCCGCCGAACGAAGGGCTGGCCAGCGCCTACATCGGCGGGTATGCCGACGACGAGGTGATCACGAGTATCGCCGAGCAGATCCTCGCGGGGCGCGAGAAGGCTGGCGAGATCGTCATACCGGTGGCGAAGTGGTATTCCCAGGTGGAGGAGGAGAAGCACCGGCTGACGAGCGAGTGGTTGTCACTCGCCCGCTTTCCCCTGGCCGACGAGTTCTACCACGGGAGTTTCGTGATCCGCCACGACGACCTCGCCGCCGGCCGGCTGGACAGGGCGCTCTCCGTGACAGAGTTCAGCGAGTAGAACACCGGCGGGGCCGCACGCGCTCGGGTATCCGCGTCGCGCGCGGTATCCGACGTCGCATGCCGGGCATCCGCCCACTGCGCAGGCTCCTCCTGTCGGCGGGTCTCGTCGCGCACGGCTCCGACCTGTGGCTGCGGTACGTGCCGGGCGCATCCGCCCGGACGGCGGTGACCGACGGTCACCGCCGTCCGGGACCCGTTGCCGGTCAGCCGCCGATCGCGACGGCGAAGATGTGCATGGTCGGTACGTTGGTCGCCGGCCGCGCGCTGATGTTGGGAAGGACGACCTGGGCCACCGCCTTGCTCTGCAACGTCACGCCGACGTAGTAGATGCAGGCGGCGGTGTTCTGGCGAACGTTGTTGGGTCGGTTCTGGTACGCGGACACGATGGCGGCGGTCCCACCGGAGTGCGGCCCGCCGTACCAGTCGGGCGAGCTCAGCGTGAACGTCTGGCGGGTGCCGTCGGCGTACACCACCGTCCCGGTTCCGGACACCGCGCCGTACGTGCCGGTCAGCAGGAAGCCGAGCGTGCTGCCGGTGCCGCTGATGCCGATGGTCTGGCCCGAGGCGATGGCGTTGTCGGCCGTGCCGGGGCTGACGTTGGGCCAGCGGAAGGTGACCCCGTTGCGGCTGATCGTGGCGCCGGGGCTGGCCCCGGCCTGCGCGAGGGCCTGCGCGGAGAGGCTGGCTCCGCCACCGTCGAAGTTGCCGACGTTGGTGTTGCTGTCGTTGGTGATGCCGGGGTTGCTGAAGCTCTGCTCCAACGTCGGCGTGGCGACGCCCGTGCTGGTGACCCGGTAGGTGCGCCCGGCCTGCACGGTGACCTCGATCAGATCCGACTCGATCCGGGTGACCCGGGGCGCCGAGCCGTCGGCGGTGTCGACAACCGTGACGGTGCCGGTCAGGATCCGGGCGCGCAGGCGGAGGGTGCCGGCGCGGTCCGGTCGGACGAGCACCTCGGTGGCCTGACCGCTGCTCCAGGTGATGCCGACCGTGTGTCCACCGCGACCGCGCAGGCCGGTCACCTTCCCGGTCGGCCAGGCCGGCGGCAGGGCGGGCAGGATGTGCAGCTCGCCGGCGTGGCTCTGCAGCAGCATCTCGGCGATGCCCGCGGTGGCACCGAAGTTGCCGTCGATCTGGAACGGCGGGTGCAGGTCGAACATGTTGGGCGCGAGCCGGGCGGTGGTGGCGAGGTAGCGGATCAGGTCGTGCGCCCGCTTGCCCTCCTCCATCCGAGCCCAGAAGTTGATTTTCCAGGCCAACGACCAGCCGGTCCCGTCGTCGCCGCGCAGCGCCAGGGTCCGCCGGGCCGCCTCGAACAGCTGTGGGGTGCCGCGCTTGGTGATCTGGTTGCTGGGGGCCAGCCCGTACAGGTGCGAGATGTGCCGGTGGTTGGGCTCGGTCTCCACCCAGTCGTAGAGCCACTCCATGATGTTGCCGCGCGAGCCGACCTTCATCGGGGGGAGCCGGTCCCGGGTGGCGCGGACCTGGGCCCGGAAGGTGCCGTCCACGTTGAGGATCTCGCTCGCGCGCGCGACGCCGTCGAAGAGGTCGCGCAGGATCTGGTTGTCCATGGTGGGGCCGGCGCACACGCTGGCGTTCGAGTGGTGGCTCAGCTCCGGCGAGTTCGACGGGTTGGTCACCAGGTAGCCGAGGGTCGGTTCGGTCACCAGGGTGTCCAGGAAGAACTGCGCGGCGCCCTTCATGGCCGGATAGTTCGTCCGCAGGAACTCGACGTCGCCGTTGAACAGGTAGTGGTCCCAGATCAGGGTGGACAGCCACGCGCCGCCGGTCTGCCACATGCCCCAGAACGCGCCGTCCACCACCGCGGTGGCCCGCCACGCGTCGGTGTTGTGGTGGGTGACCCAGCCGCCCGCGTTGTACTGCACCTGAGCGGTGCGCGCTCCGGCGACCGACAGCTCGCGGACCATGTCGAACACCGGGTTGTGGCACTCGGCCAGGTTCGTCGTGTTGGCCGGCCAGTAGTTCATCGGCAGGTTGGCGTTGATCGTGTATTTGGAGTCCCACGAGGGGGTCAGCGAGTCGTTCCAGATGCCCTGCAGGTTGGCCGGCTGCGTGCCGGGCCGCGAGGAGGAGATCAACAGGTACCGGCCGAACTGGAACAACAGCGCGGAGAACTGCGGGTCGTTGACACTGTTGTGCTGGGCGATCCGCACGTCGGTCGTCTGGTTCGCGGCCGAGGTGCGGCCCAGGTCCAGGGTGACCCGGTTGAAGAGCGCCTGGTAGTCGGCGAGGTGCCTGCTGCGCAACTGGTCGAAGCTGTTGGCCCGCGCCGCGCCGAGGCGCTGTCGTGCGATGCCCGCGTAGTCGCCGCCGACGTTGCGGTAGTTGACGTAGCTGGAACCGATGGAGATCAGCAGGACCACACTCGTGGCGTTGGTCACCCGCAGGGTGCCACCGGAGCTGGACACACTGCCTCCGGTGACGGTGGCGTTGGCCAGGGCGAGGAAACGTACCGCGCCGGTGACGCCCTCCTGGTTACCGGAGACGCCGTCGAGGCCGATCGTGGTGCCGTCCGGGCTGGACACCGACGTGCGCTGTGGACTGTCGAAGGTGGCGGTGAAGCTGATCGAGTTGTTCCGGTCGGCGGTGAGCCGCATCGCGATGATCTGGTCCGGCGCGCTGGCGAACACCTCGCGCTGGTGTCGAACGCCGTTCAGCACGTACGACGTCGTGACGGTGGCGGTGGTGAGGTCCAACGTGCGGTCGTACTGCGACGCCCCGCTGGCGGACCCGAAGGCGAGTCGGAGGTTGCCGACGGTCTGGTAGGCCAGTTGGCCGCCGGGGTTGCCCATCATGGTCTGGTTGATCAGGTCCTGGGCCTGGGTCCACTGGTTGGCGTTGACCAGGCGCCGGATCTCCGCGAGCGCGCCCGCGCCCCGTGGGTTGCTGGGGTCGTGCGGGCCGCCGGCCCAGACGGTGTCCTCGTTGAGTTGGAGTCGCTCCGTGTCGACGTTGCCGAAGACCATGGCGCCGAGCCGGCCGTTGCCGATCGGCAGCGCGCGCAGCCAGTCGGTGCCGGCCCCCTCGTCGTACCAGAGGGCGAGGTCCCCGGCGGCCAGCACCTGCGGCGGTGCCACCGCGTCCGCGCGGGCCGCGGCGGTCCAGGGCAGCGGCAGGAGAGCACCACCCGCACCGGCTGCGCCGATCTTGATGGCCTGCCGTCGAGTCAGGTCGGACATCGATCCTCCAAACGGTGACCGGTCCGGCCACCCGAAGCGGGACAACCATGGGAGCCGTCGTCGGGATCCGCTTGCTGGCATCGACCGCGACCGCAGTGACCGGCCGAGGTCAGCCCCGGAGACAGCCAGACATCTGATGTGTTTCGCGAAGGTTACTCCGACGCAACAGAATCGGCAATGGTCGATACATAGCGAGACGCCACGCTCTGTCCCGCGCAGCGATGCAACATCGCCGGGAAGCCGGCAAGGAAACCAGCGTCGCCCAGCCCGTCCGGGTCACTGGAAGACACCACCGACCACACGGGCAGGTACCCATACATCGGATGTACCGCCCACCGGGCGGATTCTCCGGCGCCCGCAGCTGCGCTTCGCGGGCCTCTGCCGTCCCTGGTCGTACGGCAGAATCGGGTCGGTGAAACTCAACTTCGACGTCGGTGTCCACGAGCGGCACGAGGTGACGTTCTCGTTCAACAAGTTCTGGGGCGGGCTGTCGATCCTGGTGGACGGTCGACCGGTCCACCAGGAGCTGCGGGTTCTGTCAGTCGACCTGGTCAAGCGGTACGAGTTCGTGGTGGGGCAGGACGAACGACACGCGGTGCTCATCGAGAAGGAGCGCAAAGTGTTCCTCGCGGGTTTCCGGCCGCAACACGTCAGGGCCTACGTCGACGGACGGCTCGTCGCCGAGGGCACCGCCTGAGCGGGTCACCCCGGCTTCGACACCGCGCCCCCACCGGAGTCGCCGGCTGCAGCAGGATGTACCCACCGATGACCGGCGGCGGGGGCTGCCGGTCGGCGTACACGGGGGCTTGTTCATGGGTTTCGACGTCGACGTGGCCGCGCTGCGCGGCCTTCCACAGTTGTTCGACCGTCTCGGGGAGGACGCCCGCTCCGGGTTGACCTACTTCGACGCCAACACCGCGCTGGAATACGGGCCGGGCTTCATCAACCGGATCAACGGCAAGCACGAGACGGCCATGCTGGCCATTCGCGACTTCGTCGAGGACATCGCGAAGTACACGGCGGCCGACACCGGCACGGCCCTGCGGCAGTCGCTCGACTACTACGAACGCACCGACGCCGCGGCGGCCGAGAAGCTGGACCAGGCATTCCGGCGCACCTGGATGGTGGACCGCTCCGAGTTCGCGGACCTCTACCGGGACGCCAGCCTGCCCGCGCCGTTCGCCGACCGGGCCGACCCGCAACAGCTGCTGCGCCCGGTGCCCGACTACAACAAGGACGACGCGTTCCAGTTCGAGCCGCAGATGTGGGACCTGGCCAGCCCCACGTCGCTGACCCGGGACGCCATCTGGGGCGCCACCTGGCTCGCCGCCAAGCTCGGCATCTGCGACCGCGCCTACGACCCGTACGAGTCGCTGGTCAAACCCGTCGCGGGTGACTGGGCCGCGGTGCGCGGCTGCGCGGACGTGTTCGACGGTCTCGCCGCGGCCCTCGCCGGCATGGCCGACAACATCCGGTGGGGTGCCGTCGGCGCCGAGCAGCACTGGCAGGGCAAGGCGGCCACCGCCTTCCAGGCGCACCTGGTCGACTCGGCGCGCAAACTCGACAGCGCCGGTGGCCCGCTGCGCGCGCTCGGCGTCGAATACCGCAAGACAGCCGAGGCGATGTTCGAGATCGGCAAGGTTCTCGGCTCGCTGCTGTCCGACCTCGCCGACGCTGCAATGATCTTCACGGTGACCGCCAGCACGGCCGTCGCGACCTCGGAGACCGTCGTCGGTGGCATCGCGTTCGGAGCCGCAGCGCTGTACGAGGGATACAAGATGTGGGACATCCTGAAGGAGGCATTGGATCTGGTGGGTCGCGCCGACTCGCTGACCAGCGCCTTCACCGCCACCGTCGGCAACTTCGGGATGGCGGCCAGCGTGCGGGAGTTGCCCGTGCTGGCCCCGGCACCCGACGGGCTGCCCCGCTGACCCCACCTCGGAGAGGATTGTCCACGTGAACGACACCCCGAGCACCCCGGCGGACGTCCTCGCCGCCGTCGACCGCACCCCGTACGGTGCTGTCGTGCGCGACGAGGCCCGGCGACGGCAGATGGTCTACGAGTCGTTGGCCTCCGGGCCTGACCCGATCGGCCGGGAAATCGGTCGACAGTTGCGCGACGGCGACCTCAGTCCCCGCGACCTGCTCACCGTCGGTGACTATCAGGGCTTCCTCAGCCGGGCCCGTACCCAGGCCGAACGACTCGACCTGGACGACCTGGCCGCCGCCGCGCGTTCCGCCGCGATCGAGGAGGGCACGTCCCACCCCGCCGACGAGCGGCCGCACGCCGACCGCGGTTGGGCCGGCTACGGCGACGAGTCGTCCGAGGAGCGCCCGTGGCGGTGAGGTCGCTGTCGAAGCGGGCAAACACCCTGCTGGGCCGAGGGCTCGTCGCGCTCGGTGGCGTGCTCGCGGCGCTCTGCCTGGCGCTGATGGGTCACGCCCGCAGCGGTGCCGTCGACACCAGCCACACCTGGGACGGCACCGCTGCGGCGTACCTCACCAGCGCCGTACGCGGCGGCACGCACACCTGCACCGTCACTCCGGAGAGCGGGCCGGAGCGGACGGTCGACGTCCCGTCCTGGCCCAACCGGGGCCCGCACCTCGACGGTCGCCGGCTCGACCCGTGGTTCTCCGGGCCAGCCCAGGTGACCTGCACCGACGACGTGACCTTGACGCAAGGGTGGGTCGTCCGGCTCTACCCGCTGGTCGAGCAGTGGTTGGTGCTGCTGGCCGGGATCGTCCTGGCCCTGGTGGGTCTGGACCGGCTCGGCCTGTTCCGCCACACCTCCCGCTACCCGTGACGATCGGGGCCGGCCGGGTGCCGGGCACGACGGTACGCCTTCCCGGCAACCAGTACGGCCGCGAAAAGCCGACACTCGGGCTGACCCGTCGGCCGCAACCACAACGGACCGCAGGGCGTCTAGCGGGAAACCCATCCATCTGGACTGGAGGACCCGATGACCCCGACAGCGCTACGTGCCCTCGTGCCCGTCACCGTCCTGGCGGGCCTGGCGGCCTGCACCACCGCCTCGCCCGCTCCGCTGGCCAGCGGAAACGCCACCTCGCCCGCGCCCAGCGTCGCGCCCGCCTCCTCGGCCGCGTCGCCGACCGGCAACGCGTCGCCCGCGACACCCACCGTCCGGGCTGCCTGTCCGGTAAGCGCGGCCACCCTGCACCGGGCGTCAGGGCTGGGCGACACCCACCGGATCAACCCGGATCACATCGAGTGCGCAGACCGGTGGGCGACCGCCGGGGTGATCGCCGTCGACCCGACCATGCAGGGCGACGGCCTGCTGGTGTTCGAGTACACCAGCGGTGGGTGGAAGAAGCTGGGCGAGGGCAGTGCGCTGGAATGCAGCCCGTTCGGCATCCCGAACGACCTCGGCGACCAACTCGGCTGTCGTGACCGGTGACCGCGAGGGGCCAGCGCCCCGACCCGGCGACGGATTGTCGGACCGGCGCGGATCGCCGCCCCGGCGGCACGCCGCGTGGACCACAGGGGGCCGGAGGTGGCGCGACTAGACTCGGCACCAGCGTCGATCCGGGGGGTGCGTGCGCAGGTGAGTTCGTCCCAGCTTCTCGTCGCACTGGACCGCGACAGTTCGGTTCCGCTGCAGCAACAGCTCTGCGACCAGATCAGCGGGTCCGTGCGCACCGGTCGACTGCGCCCCGGTGATCCGGTGCCGCCGAGCCGTGAGCTGGCCCACCAGCTCCGGGTCTCCCGGACCGTGGTGACCCGGGCCTACGAACTGCTGCGCGCCAACGGGGTGCTCACCTCACGGCGTGGATCCGGCACCCGGGTCAGCGGCGCGCTGACCGACACGCCACCACCCACCCAACGCGCCGCCCGCTCACCACTGTGGCCCGAGCCCCCGCTGCCCACCGACGCCGGCAGCCCCCTGTGGAAGCCCTGGGAACCAGCGCCGATGCACCGGACGGACGGTACGTACGACTTCCGGCACGGCACCCCGGCGCTGGCCAGCTTCCCGGTGACCCGGTGGCGACAGTCGCTCGCCGACGCGGTGAGTCGGGCCGACGCCGTCGCCCTGGGCTACGGCCCGGCCGAGGGCGCGGCGTCGCTGCGGACCCAGATCAGTGCCCTGCTGCGGCGCAGTCGGGCACTCGACGCCAACCGCGAACACACGGTGGTGACCAGCGGCGCCACCCAGGCCATGGACATCCTGGTCCGGCTGCTCGTCGGCCCGGACGACGTGGTGGTCATCGAGGACCCGAGCCACACCGTGCTGCGGCAGATCTTCGGCTACTCGCGGGCCGCCGTGGTGCCGGTCGGCGTCGACGAGGAGGGCCTGCGGGTCGACGACATCGAGCGCCAGGTCCGCGCGCACGGCCACGACCCGTCCCGGGTACGCCTGATCTACGTGACCCCGTCGCACCAGTTCCCGACCGGGTTCATCATGTCCGAGCGGCGGCGACGAGCGCTGCTGCGCTGGGCCCGCGAACACGCCGCCACGGTGCTGGAGGACGACTACCACAACGAGTTCACGTTCGCCGAGGAGCGGCTTCCGTCGCTGGCCGCCGACCCGCAGAACGCCGACGTGGTCTACGTGGGCAGCTTCAGCAAGACCCTCTTCCCCTCGCTGCGCATCGGGTACGCGGTGTTGCCACCACACCTCGTGCGGCCGTTCCTCGGCGTCAAGTGGATCACCGACCGGCTGACCCCGACGCTGACCCAGGAGGCACTGGCCGAGTTCATCTCCTCCGGCGCGTACGCCCGGCACATCGGCCGGATGGACCGCCTCTACCGGCAGCGACGCGCCCGGCTGCTCGAGGCGCTCTACGAACATTTCGGCGCGGGTGTGCGGATCTCCGGCACGGCGGCCGGGCTGCACGTGCTGGTGACCCTGGGCGGTGCGCCCGACGCCGACGAGGCGGCGATCGCGCGCGCCGCCGCCGCCCGCGACGTCCGGGTCTACCCGGCCTCGGGCTACTTCGTCACCCGGCCACCGACCGAGCCGACCTTCCTGATCGGGTACGCGGCGCTGCCCACCGCCCGGATCACCGAGGGCGTGGCGCTGCTGGCCGCCGCGGTGCGGGAATCGACGGCTCGGTGAAGCGGGGCCGGGCGAACCGCTCCCGCTGGGCGTACGGGACGGTGCAGTCGAAGACCGCCTTCGCCGTGCGCCCGTCCGCCGAGAGCGACGGGGAGTAGCCGGTGTGCTGGCTCGGGTCGAGCGGGAAGCCCTCCCGGTCCGGAAGCACCCGCAGGTCCTGATCGGCCTGGAAGCGGGTGACCATCGCCCACCACAGGTCCTGGTCGGACTCGATGTCGACGTCGTCGTCCACGCACAGCACCAGCTTGGCCATCCGGAACTGCTCCAGCACCGCCTCCGCGGCGACGCGGACCGCGACGTCGTCCTCCGGGCCGCGCTTCGCCGGCCACTGGAGCACCACCATGAGCTGACCGCCGCCCGCCGTGTGGCAGTGCGCCGCCAGCGCCGGCATGCCCCTGCGGCGCAACAGGTCCAGCACCGCGGCCTCCATCCCGAAGCCGAGCAGCACCGACTGTTCGTGCCCGGGGCCGGACACGGCCTGCAGGATCGGGCTCTCCCGGGCGGTGATCGCGGTGACCCGGATCAACGGCAGCGCGGGATGCGCCCGGCCCTGGTAGCCGAGGAACTCCGGGGTGGCGACAGTGCCGTGCCGGCTCTCCGGTGCCCGGTCGGCCAGCAACTCGCCCTCGATGACGTACTCGGCGTGCGCGATGAACTCGGTGTCGACGGTGCGGCAGGGCAGCAGCTCCACCGGTTGCCCGGCGAGGGCACCGGCCACCGCCAGCTCGTCGAGGTCGGGTGGCACCAGCGAGGTCGGGCAGCAGGAGGAGAGCAGCACCGCCGGGCACAGGCCGAGGTGGACGGCGACCGGCAACGGACTCCCCCGACGCAACGCCGCCTGGTAGGCGAGTTCCAGGTCCCGGCCGGGCACCATCCAGATGGTCAGCGTGTCCGGACCCTGGACGCACATCCGGTGCACGGACAGGTTGCGGACCCCGGTGTCCGGGTCGGTGGCGAGCACCGCGCCGAGGGTCAGGTAGGGCCCGGCGTCCTCGTCGGTGAGCACCGGCACCGGCAACGCGGTCAGGTCCACCGGCAGCGTCTCGCGGGGCCAGCGGGCCGGGTCGGGTGCGGGCACCGGCGGGCGGGGCGAGGCCACCGCGTCGAGCAGCCGGTGCGGCAGCTCGGCCGGTGTGCAGCCGAGCAGCCCGGCCGCCCGACGCCGGGTGCCGTAGAGGCCCATCAGCACCGCTCGGGTCGGACCGTGGTCGGGGCGTACCCGGTCGAAGAGCACCGCCGGGCCGGCGCCGGTGGGCGGGGCGGCGGGCGCGCCCGCCCAGCGGGCGTAGTGCGCGGAGACGCCGAACCGCGCCGGCAGCTCGGTGGCGACGCGGACCAGCTCACCGGGGAGCGGGTCGAGGGTGGCCAGGGCGTGCCGCAGGTCGACGGGTGAGCGGCTCACCGCTCCTCCCCCGCCGACGCGGCGGCACGGCGGGCCGCCAGCATGTCGAGTTGCATCCGGGTCAGCTCGTCGACGAGGGCACGGTAGGTGCCGACCGCCACCTCGGGCGGCATGCCGTTCCCCACGGCCAGTTCGGACACCCTGTCGAGCACCTGCCGCACCCGGTCGGGTGATCGAACTGTCGCCTCGTCCGTCTTGTGCGCGGTCAGCTCCTGCACCACCCGGGTACGCTCGGCCAGCAGGGCGATGATCCGCTGGTCGAGATGGTCGATGACGCCCCGCAGCTCGGCGATCCGGGTCGGGCCGTCGGCGGCACCGGCCGGCGGGGAGCCGGCCGGTGCCGCGAACCAGTGCTGGTCGGTCATGGCTGGGGAACCTGGTCGACCACGAAGACGACGGTGGGCTCGGCGTCGCTGCCCTGGGACCGGTGCTCCTCGTCGTCGGGGATCACGAACCCCATGCCGGGGCGGCACGGCACCGACCGGTCCCGGAAGTGGATGGTGAACTCGCCCCGCAGGACGTAGCCGGTGTGCCCGCGCAGGCACCAGTGGTGCTCGTCGAAGCCGGGCGGCAGTTCCAGCAGACGCAGCCGCTGCCCCCCGACGTACGAGATCTTGACGCGCCCCTCGGCGCCCGGCTTGTCCCACCTCTCCCACTCGGTGGCCGGGAAGTCGATGCCGACCGGCGCGGCGACCTGCTCAGTGGACATTCTCGATATCTCCTCTGGTCGGGGCGGAATCGTGGCGGCGGGGCCGCGGTACGCGTTCGTTGCGGTCCCGCCGCGGAAGGACCGGAGCGCCGTCGACCCGCTGGTGCTGTTTGAGCAGCTGCACCATGTCGAGCATCCGGTGCACCATCCGCTCCAGCGCGTCGACGCCCTCGGCGTCGTGCAGGCCGGGCGTGCCGGTGGTGTTGCGCAGCAGGACGGGGAACCCGCTGCCCACCAGGATCATCCGGTTGAGCAGCAGGTTGTTCACGATCTGGTTGTGCACTGAGGAGTCGCTGTAGCGCCGCCCGGTGACGATGATGCCGCCCACCTTGTCCGCCAGCGGACGGGTGAAGCGCAGGTAGCCGACGCCGGCGCGCTCGATGAAGACCTGCATGAGGTGGGCCAGGCCGAAGCCGTGCACCGGGGCCGCGTAGATCAGCCCGTCCGCGCCTGTCATCTGCTCCACCAGGGCGGGGACGTCGTCGTCCAGCTGGCAGGGCAGGGTGCGGCTGTTGCAGTCGCCGCACGGGCTGCACGGCGAGATCCGGTGCTCACGTAACTGGATGGTGCGCAGGACGGCACCCCGCTCGGCGATGAGTCGTCCCGCGTACGCGATGGCGTGGTCGGTGTTGCCGCCGACCCGTTCCGATCCGTTGATGGCGAGGATGGTCCCTGCTTCGCTGTGCACTTTCACCCCCGGTGCTCGTCGCGGGTTGGGCGCCGCACCGCGCCCACCCCTGTGCGAGGTCAGTCCGTCAGCTTTCCGGCGAAGTAGTCGATGTAGGCCTGCATGTCGAAGTGGCCGTGTCCGGAGAGGGAGAAGACGATCGCCTTCGACTCGCCGGTGTCCCGGCAGTGGAGCGCCTCGTCCACCGCGACCCGCACGGCGTGGGTGGACTCGGGTGCCGGCACGATCCCCTCGCTGCGGGCGAACAGCACGCCGGCCTCGAAGCAGGCGGTCTGCGGCACCGCCCGCGCCTCGATCAGGTCGATCTCCCGCAGCGCGCTCACGATCGGGGCCATGCCGTGGTAGCGCAGCCCACCGGCGTGGATCGCCGGCGGGTGGAAGTCGTGGCCCAGGGTGTGCATCTTGGTCAGCGGGGTGAGCCCGGCGGTGTCGCCGAAGTCGTAGTCGTAACTGCCCTGGGTCAGCGACGGGCAGGAGGCCGGCTCGGCCGCGACGAACCGCACCGTCGGGCCACCGCCCCACTGCCGACGTAGGAACGGCAGGGCCAGCCCGGCGAAGTTGGACCCGCCGCCGGCCGCGCCGACCACGATGTCCGGGTAGTCGTCGGCCATCGCCAACTGGAGCAACGCCTCCTGGCCGATGATCGTCTGGTGCATCAGCACGAGGTTGAGCACCGAGCCGAGGGCGTACTTGGCCGCACCGCCGCTGCTCATCGCCGCCTCCACCGCCTCGGAGATGGCCAGGCCGAGGCTGCCGCTGGAGTCCGGGTCGGCGGCGAGCGCCGCCCGGCCCGCCCCGGTGCGATCACTCGGGCTCGGGGTGACCGAGGCTCCGAACGTCTCCATCAGGCCCCGCCGGTACGGCTTCTGGTCGTAGCTGACCCGCACCATGAAGACCTCGCAGTCGAGGCCGAAGTAGGAACAGGCCATCGAGAGCGAGCTGCCCCACTGGCCGGCGCCGGTCTCCGTGGTCAGCCGCTGCACGCCGTCCTGCTTGCTGTAGTACGCCTGCGGGACGGCGGTGTTCGGCTTGTGGCTGCCGGCCGGGCTGACCCCCTCGTACTTGAAGTAGATCCGGGCCGGCGTGCCGAGGGCCTGCTCCAGGCGACGGGCCCGGACCAGTGGGCTGGGCCGCCACTGCCGGTAGATGTCGAGCACGGGCCCGGGGATGTCGATCTCCCGCTCGGTGGAGAACTCCTGCTCGACCATGCCGGTGGCGAAGAGCGGTTCGAGGTCCGCCGGGGTGATGGGCTCCCGGGTGCCGGGGTGCAGCATCGGGGGTAGCCCCTTGGGCAGATCGGGGACCACGTTGTACCAGGTCGTCGGGATGTCACTCTCGGGCAGCACGAACTTCGTCGCGGTCATGGCCTCTTCCAGGGGTGGGTGTCAGGGACTGGCGGTGGCCGGCTCGGCAGGTGACGGCACGGACCGGGCAGCCGGTCGCATCCGCAGCACCGCGAACGCGACCACGCCGACCACCGGGGTCAGCAGGAGCAGGAGGAGGACGGGCTGGTGCCCACCGGCCTGCCAGACGAAGCCGAGGCCCATCGGCACGACCAGCCGGGCGGAGCTGAGCACGAAACCGTTCAGGGCCATGAAACCGCTGACCCGGTGCTCCTCGACGTGGTCGGCGATGTAGGTGGGCACCACCACCGAGGCGATGATCTCGCCCAACGTCCAGACCACTGTGGACAGCAGGACGGCGGGCAGCGAGAACGCGAACACCAGCACGGCCATCCCGGTGGACCACAGCAGGCCCGCGACGATCAGCAGCGTCCGGGTCGAGTACGCCTTCATCCGCTTCTCGATCAGCAGACTGGTACTGACCACGACCACGCTGTTGATGGTGTAGACCGCCCCGACCACCGCCACCGACGAGTGCAGCACTGTGGTGACCGCGAGCGGCAGCGTGTATTCCAGGCCGATCAGCGGCGCGACGTAACAGAACGAGACCACCACCAGCACCGCCACGTCGAGGTCGCGGCGCAGCCCGGCTCGACGGGTTCCGGCGACCGGTGAAGCCACCGGCACGCGCCGGGTGTCCGCCGGTACGAACATCCAGATGGTCGTCGCCGCGACCAGACCGAGCAGGATGTTCCCGGCGAACATCAGCTGGTAGGAGTAGGCCGCCGCGATCCCGCCGAGCAGCGGGCCGACCCCCATGCCGAGGTTGTTGGCGAGGTAGCTGACCGTGTACGCGAACGGCCGCTCGCCCGGTTCGGTCAGGTCGGCGATCAGCGTGTTCGCCGCCGGGGCGAACATCCCCATTCCGACCAGCGCGACGAACAGCAGCGCCGCGTACGTCCAGGTGGGACCGTCGAGCAGGGCGAGACCCAGGTAGCCGACCGCGTTGAGCAGCAGGCTCGACACCAGCGCGGCGCGTCGGCCGGCGCGAGCACACACCGGGCCGCTGAGCAGGCTGCCGGCGAGCAGGCCGGTGCTGCCGACGGAGATCAGCACACCCGCCTCGCCGGTGCTGAGCTGACGACTCTGCACCAGGTAGACAGCGAGCAGCGGGAAGACGAACATGCCGGCCCGGTTGATGAAGGAGGCGTAGACCAGCATCCGCAGCGGGCGCGGCAGCGCCCGGAACCGGCCGAGCCAGCTCACGCGTCACCGACCGGCTCGGTGACCACCTGGAAGGCGTCCCGGATCACCTTGAACCGGGCGCGCACGTCGTCGAAGTCGCGGCCCTCGCAGACGTACCAGCCGAGCACGTCGTTGGAGGCGGTCGGCACGGCGAGCACGTCGCCGACGCTCTTCCACACGTCCGCGTCGAGCACCGAGTCGAGTGCCCGCAGATCCTCCGCTGTGGTGATCTCGGTGATCCGGCCGTACCGGTCGGAGCAGAGGTATTCGGTGCCGATCTCCGGGCCGAGGGTGGCCGCCGGCACGTGCCCCGGGTCCAGTTCGAGTCGGCACCACTCCCCGGCCAGGTTGATCCCCCGCCCGGCCTGGATGGCGGGGACGATCGAGCCGCCACCGGCCCGGGCGGCCGCTTCGCCGAAGACCAGCCCGCCGTCGTCGCGGAGGAAGAACTCCACGTGCGCCACACCGGTCCGCATCCCGAAGCCGCGCAGCACGGTGGCGTTGGCGGCCACGATGCGCCGCTCCGCCGGGGTCAGGTCGTGCTTGCGGGAGACCGTGCCGCCGGGCTCGTCGCGAAACTCCAGGATCGAGTACGTGTAGCGGGAGAGTTGGTCGAAGACCACCTCACCGTCGCGCAGCAGCGAGTCGACGTGGTATTCGACGCCCCGGACGTACTCCTCCACCCGGTAGTCGTGGCGGTCGTCGGCGACCAACGGCCACACCCGGGCCAGGTCGTCGGCGGAGTCCACCCGGTGCGTGTCGCCGCAGGCCCAGCCGGCGTACGGCTTGATCACCACCGGCCAGCCCACCTCGGCGGCGAACTCGGCGACCGCGCCCACCGTCTCGGGTCGGCACGAGCGGGCCACCGGCACGCCCACCTCGACGGCCCTGCGGTGCATGACGTTCTTGTCTCGGAAGGTCAGCGCCTGCTCTGGGTCGAGACCCGGGATGCCGTGGTCACGCCGGCAGTGGGCGGCGGTGAGCACGTCGCCTTCGAACAGCGGGAAGATGCGCTCCACCGGCTGCGCGGCGAGGATCGCGGTGACCGTGGCACGAACGGCCTCCCGGTCGTCGAGGTCGGTGAAGTAGCAGGGCATCCCGGCCGCTTCGGAAGCCGGCTGCCCGGTCGGCAGCAGCGCGACGGTGGCGACGCCCAACTCGGCGGCGGCGGCGACCACACTGCGGAACTGGGCCGCGTACCGGCCGGCGGCCGGTCGGTAGATCACCAGGATCGCGCGGTTCACGAACGGCTCCCACTGTCGCTGCCGACCGGGCCGGCGGTGCGCAGGACGGCGCTGGTCGCCGTGGCGTCGAGCACCGCCTCCTGCCGCGTGCCGTCGGACAGTTCGTCGAGGACGCCGGCCAGCCGGGCGAGCGCGTCCACCACCTCCGCCCGGCCACCGGGGTGGGCCGACTCGACGGTGAGCAGCAGCCGGTGCCGGCCCAGATCGGTGCGGACCAGGTGGCCCTGCCGCCAGTTCCAGCGCCGCGAGTGGGCCCGCCCGTCGGCGTCGGCGTAGACGACCTCACCCGGTTCGGGCTGCTCAGGGGCTTCGGGAGCGCCGAGCGGCAGGTACGTTTCGGTGCCGTCGGCCGGCCGGACGACCAGGTCGGCGAGGCCGTCGACCGCGCACGAGGCGACCGGCAGCGCCGCGCCGAGCGACACCGCGTTGCAGAGATCGACCAGGGCGTTGATCCGGGGCAGCCGGTCACCCTTGGCGACCCGCCGGGCGATCGACTCGGCGGCACAGGGAAACCTGTTGGGGTTCACCCCGACCGCCCGGTACGCCTCCCGCCACGCGGCGATGCCCGGCAGATCCGCCACCCCGGCCTTGTCCAGGCCGGCCGCGTGCAGCGCGTCCTCGGCGGCGGTGAGAAGCGTCGACACGGCGGGAGGCGCCGGAGCGACCTCGACCACCGGCACGGCGATCACGCCGAGCACGTAGTGCGGCACTGCGGTCAGCACCCGGTCGTCGATGCGCACGGTGAGGGTGTCCACACCGTCGCTGAGCTGGGTCATCGTGGTCCTCGTAGGGTTCGGGTCCGATTGTCGGTCCGACCGTACGCAGCGGGCCGACCACCGGGTGTGGCCAATCCGGGGTGATCCGGTGAGGCCAATCCGGCGGTCGGTGGCTGATCGTCGGAACGGCCGGCACGGGTTGGCGCGCCGGCGGCCAGCAGTGGGACGACGGGCACGCCTCGGCGCATCACGCCATCCCGATCGGCTGCCCGGCGCGGTAACGGGCGGCGTCCCCGGCGACCACCCGACCGCCGAGCAGCACCATCTCGATCGCCTCCGGCCGGCCCAGCACCGTGATGTCCTCGGCCGGGTCCCCGTCGGTGACCACCAGGTCGGCCAGCCGGCCCGGCTGCACGGTGCCCGCCTCGTCGCCCCGACCGGCCAACCGCGCGCCGTTGGCGGTGGCCCAGGTCAGCACCACCGGGGCGGGGATGCCGGCCATCGTCACGTACGTCTCCAACTCCTCGGCGTAGCGGCCGTGCGGGGTCCAGGCGAACCCGAAGTCGTCGCCGGCCACGATCGGGATGCCCATCTGCACCATCAGCGGCAGGATGCGCAGGGTGTTGTCGACCTCGGCCTGGAACTCGAGCGTCTCCAGGTACTCCGGGGTCTTGCCGTGCCGAACCCCGTCGGTGAGCAGGCGGTGTGGCTGGTGCAGGCTCGGCACCACGAAGATGCCGCGGTCGGCGATCGCCTCCAGGGCGGCGTCGTCGGCGTACGTGGCGTGGTCGATCACGTCGACGTCGGCGGCGATGGCGTTGCGGATGCCGTCCAACCCACGCGAGTGCGCCCGGATCCTCACTCCCCGCTCGTGCGCGGCCCGGGCCGCGATCACCAACTCCTCGGCGGTGAACAGCAGTTCGTGTGACCGGCCGTTGGGGAAGGTGTCGTCTCCGGTGGAGAAGACCTTGATGATCTCCGCGCCCTGGGCGACCTCGGTGTCGACGTACTCGATGAGCTCTTCCGGGGTGTCGGCCAGCCGCATCAGGTCGCTCGGGATGCGTTGCTTGACCCCCGGGTTGCGCCGCTGCGGCGGGCCGGACACCATCAGGTCCCGGCTGCACGGAGTGATCCGCGGACCCGGCAGCTTTCCGCTGTCGATGGCCCGGCGCAGCGCCATGTCGATGCCGGACACCGAACCGGCGCCGACGAAGGCGGTGTAGCCCAGCCGGAGCATGGCGGCGGCGTTGGCGGCGGCACCGAGGGTGACCTCCGGAATCGTGTACTTGAACAGCATCTCCCGGCCGTCGAGCACGTCCAGGTACGCGATGTGGGTGTGGCCGAGCGTCATCCCCGGCATGACCGTCCGGCCGCCGAGGTCGAGGACGTTGACGTCCGGGTCGTGCAGGGGTGCCTGCGCCTCGGGCAGCACCGCGACGATGCGCTCGCCGTCGAGCAGCACGCTGTGGTGCGGTCGGGAGGCCACGCCCAGTCCTTCCTGGACGGTGGCGCGATGCAGCAACGTTCGTCGGGACACGACTGTCACTCCGGTTTCTCTCGGTGTCTGGTCTCAGCGGCGGCCGAACAGGGTCCACACGATCTCGGCGCCCGGCCGCAGGGCCACCCACCGCAGCGCGTGGCGGTGCACCCCCGGCGCGTTGGTCACCGCGAGGTCGGCGCCGTCGGCGGCGAGGATCTCGGCGGCGTGCTGGGTGGAGTCGGCGTCGACCCACCGCACCGGGCGGTCCCGCAGGGCCGGCGGCGCGAGGTCGGTGAAGATCCGCCGGACCTCCCACAGGGCGGCCACAGTGAGCTGACCGCCGGCCGGGTCCAGCTCGCGGTCCGGCCGGGCGGCGATGCCGTACTCCGGCGTCGCCTGCGCGAAGTAGGCATCCAGCCGCAGGTCGCGGTGCCAGTGGAAGCGGGTGAGCCCCTGGTAGGCGCTCGGCACGAGGGCCTGGTCGACCCGCCGCTCGACCAATGCGGCGAGCACCGCGTCGAAGCTGTCGGACAGCTCGATGCGCAGCCCGTGCCGCTCGGCGAGGAACGCCGCGGTCAGGTGACTGGACGTCCCGGCCGGGCCGAGGGTGGCCAGTGTCGTGCCGGGCCGGCTCGCCCACCGGTCCACCACGCTGCGCCAGCGCCGCCCGTACGCGTCGGTGAGCGGCCCCGGTAGCGCGGGCACCCGCTCGTCGGCGACGGTCTCAGGTGGTGTAGCCACGATTGCCCGCCATCCGCTGCGCCACCCGGGTCTCGTGGTCGACCTCGACTCGCCGGTCGACGATCCGGGCGGCCTTCCAACTGACGAAGGCACCGGTGCTGACGATCGGGTCCAGCCCGTCGGTCAGCTCCACCTCGACCGGTACGCCGAGCGCGGCGGCAGCCCGCTCCCGGACCCCGTCGGCCACCCCGGCGGGGTCGTCGGTGAGGTCCTTGAGCAGCTCCAGCCGGACCGTCAGCCGGTCGGTGCCCGCGCCCGGGTCGTGGTCGATCACCACCTGGTAGCCACCCGAGCCGACGACCCCGGTCAGGACCGCCATCTCGATCTGCCCGGCGGTGAAACGTCGACCGCCCAGCTCGATGCGGTCCAGGGTGCGGCCGACGATCTGCACCAGGTCGCCGGCCATCTCACAGTCGCAGTCCGACGCCTCGACGATCACCGCGTCGCCGGTGCGGTACCGCACCAGCGGCTTCACGCCGTCGATCAGCATGGTGACGGTGAGTTCTCCGCTGCCCCGCGAGCCGTACGACGTGCCGGTCTCCGGGTCGACCACCTCGATCAGGTAGTTGGTCTGGGAGAGGTGCATCCGCTTGTTCCGGCAGGCGGTGGCGATGACGAACGCCTCCTGCGAGCCGTACAGGATGTTGTAGACGTCCGCGCCCCAGACGGACTCCAGGTTGCGGGCCAGCGCCGGGGTGCACATCTCGCCGGTGACGAAGAGCAGTTTGACCGCGAAGTCCTCGCGCAGCCGGTAGCCGTAGTGCTCGGCGGCCTTGGCCAGCATCATCGCCACGCCCGGCGTGCAGCAGACCACCTCCAGCTCGAGGTCCTTCATCAGCTGCAACGCCTTGGCGAACCCGATCACCGGCGAGTACGGCCAGATCTTCGCGTTCAACGAACCGACGTTGCGGGCGACGTCACCGAGGGTGTCGCCGAAGGAGTGCACCTCGGTCGGGCCCATCAGCCCGATCCGGGGCGGGTGGTCGCCGAAGTGGTGGCGGAAGATCGACGCCCAGGACTCGGTGACGTGGGCGTTGCTGGCCACCACCTCCCGACCGTCGCGGGGGCACGGCGTCGCGCGGCCGGTCGTGCCGGTCGTCTCGTAGAAGAAGACCCCGTCGGCCAGCGGTCGGCTGAGTACGTCGAGCATCTCCTGCCGCAGGTGCGTCTTGGTCGTGAAGGGCAGCCGGTCGAGGGTCGCCGGGGTGATCGTCGACAGATCGACGTCGGCCAGGTGACGGGCGTAGAACGGTGAGCCGGTGGACACCTGGTCGAGCACCGTGCGCAGTTGCCGTTCCCGCCAGGCCCCCAGGTCGGCCGGGGCGAGGGTGCGGTCGTAGAACGCCGTGTGCAGAGCCAGGTAGTCGACGGCGAAGTCCGCCGCCGGTCCGGTGGTCGGAAGCCACATGGGTCGGGTCCTCTCCAGGAATGAGCCGGCTGCCGTGCGGTCGCGGCGGGCCGTGAGGCAGGTCAGTGCAGGCCACCGTTGACGTCCAGAACCGACGCGGTGACATAGCTGCTCTCCGGGCCGGCCAACCAGGCGACGGCTGCGGCGACCTCGGCCGGCACGCCGAACCGGCCGACCGGGATCCGGGCGCGGTAGTCGTCCCGACGCACGACCGGGATCCGGGCGGCCATCGGGGTGTCGACCAGGCCGGGGGCGACCGCGTTGACCCGGATGTGGTGCTCGGCGAGCGCCCGGCCAAGGCTGCGCGTGAGCGCGATGCACGCACCCTTCGACGCCCCGTACGCCGCGTCCGGGCTGCCGGACTGCCCGCTGATCGAGGCGACGTTGACCACGGCGCCGGGGCGGCCGGCGGCGATCAGCGTGCGGGCGAACGCCTGGGTGCAGAAGAACGCGGCACCCAGGTTGACGTCGAGCACCTGCGCGTACGTCTTCGGGTCGTAGTCGAGGAAGTCCCGGGCGTGGTAGACGCCGGCGTTGTTGACCAGCACGGTCGGCTGGCCGTACCGCTCGTGGATCCGCGCGAAGAGCTGCTCCACCTGCTCCGGCACGGCCACGTCGGCGACCAGCGAGGCGTACGCCGCCGGGTCGCCGGCCGGCTCGACGTCGACGCCGAGCACCCGGTGCCCGGACCCGCTCAGGGCGGCGGTCACGGCCCGGCCGATGCCGCCCGCCGCGCCGGTGACCACGGCGACGGGGGCCGACTGGTCGTCGGTCATGACGTTCCCGCCGCCGGCGATCCGGCCACCGGCAGCGCCACGGCGACGCGCAGGAAGTTGTCGAACAGGCGTAGCCCGTCCTCGGTGAGCACGCTCTCCGGGTGGAACTGCACCCCCTCCACCGGCAGGGTCAGGTGTCGTACCCCCATCACGTAGCCGTCGTCGGACGACCGCGCGGTGACCTCCAAGGCCGGCGGCGCCGGGTCCGCGACGATGAGCGAGTGGTAGCGGGTGACGGTGAGCGGGGCGGCCGCCCCGGCGAAGACGCCCCGGCCGTCGTGGCCGACCACGCTCGTCTTTCCGTGCATCAGGTGCCGGGCGACGGCGACCGACCCGCCGTAGGCGAGGCCGATCGCCTGGTGACCGAGGCAGACACCGAGCAGCGGAACCCGGCCGGCGAAAGCGTGCACCAACTCCACGTGCCCGGACTCGGCGGGATGGCCCGGCCCGGGGCCGAGCACCACCGCGTCCGGCCGCAGGGCGGCCAGCTCGTCGCTGCTCCGCGACCGGGAACGGACCACCACGGTCCGCGCGCCGAGGGTCCGCAGGTACTGGTCGATGATGTGGGTGAAGCTGTCGTACGCGTCGACGAGCAGGACCTTCACGGCAGCAGCTCCGTACCGGTCAGGGCCCAGAAGGTGGCGCTCATCTTGGCCAGCGTCTCCCGCCACTCGGCGTCGGGGTTGGAGTCGGCCACGACCCCGGCGGAGGCCTGGGTGCGGTAGCGGTGGCCGTCGTGCACGGCGGTGCGGATGCAGAGTGCGAGCACCGCGAACCCGCGCACGTCGACCAGGCCGACCGAGCCGGCGTAGACACCCCGGGGTTCGTCCTCCAGCCCGTCGATGATCTCCATGGCCCGCAGCTTCGGCGCGCCGGTCATGGTGCCGGCGGGGAAGGCGGCGCAGATCGCCGCCCAGACGTCCGCGTCGTCGGCGAGTTGTCCGGAGACGGTGGAGACGAGGTGGTGCACGTACGCGAACGGCTCGACGTCGAACATCGCGTCGACGCTGAGCGTGCCCGGCACGCAGACCCGACCGATGTCGTTGCGGCAGAGGTCGACGAGCATGACGTGCTCGGCGCGTTCCTTCTCGCTGGCCGCCAGCTCGGCCACCAGCCGGTGGTCGGTTTCCGGATCGGCGCTGCGGGCCGCGGTGCCGGCGATCGGACGCATCGCCAGCCGGCCCTGTTCGATGCGGAGGAACAGCTCCGGGCTCGCCCCGATGACGGTCCCGCCGGCCCAGGGCGTGAGGTACATGTAGGGCGACGGGTTGCGGTGTCGCAGCCGGCGGTAGACCTCCAGCGGGGTGAGGGTGGTCTCCACGTCGATCCGGTGGCCGATCTGGATCTGGTAGCTGTCCCCGACCTGGATGTGCCGCAGGCACTGCTCGACCCGGGCGGCGAACGTCTCCTCGTCGACGGTGTCCCGGACCAGGCTGGGCGGTGGGGCGGCCGGCAGTTCCCGGTCGACGTCGGGCAGCCCGGCGAGAAGGGCCGGTAACCGGGGGGCCGTGGTGTCCTCCGGCAGGTGCGGGCCGGTGGCGGCGAGGTGCCGCACGGTGCCGGCGCGCAGGTCCCACCAGACGGTGTGCCGGAACAGGACGAGGGTGCAGCGCGGGATGTCGTCGACCACCCGGTCGACGGAGAGTTCGTCCATGTCCCGCGCGGCCTCGTACGCCAGGGTGGTGAGGAAGCCGAAGGCGAAGCTGTCGGTGGGCGCGGTGGTCCGCACCGCGAACGCCCGTTGCACGGCCCGGACGCCGGCCCACACCTCGGACGGCCCGGCGACCGACCAGACCCGTTGCTGGGCGCGGTGCCGGACCGGTTCGCCCAGGACGGCGGTGAGCACTGCCGCCAGGGCATCGCCGAGCGGCCCCGCGGAGATCACCTCAAGCCGGTCGGCGATGAACCGCAGCTCGGCGAGAGCATCCCAGCCGACGGCCGCAGCGTGGCGGTCCTGGGCCGGGCCGTCCAGGCTTTCGAAGAGATACAGATCGTCCGAAGAACGAACTTCGGCGAGCGCCGTGTAGAGCGACAAAGGATCGATTGGCGACAGTGTGACAGATGTCACTTCTATTGGAATTGAGTTGGTCGGTGGCGTACGCCGCACCGCCACGGAATGCGACCCAATGAGCCGCGTGGCAGTCTTGGCCGACAATGAGGACACTGCGAAACCCCCTCTGAGCAGCCCGATTCACGCGCCCCCGTTGGCGATGACCCCGCCGGGTGACGCGGCAGGTCGGACTCTTCCCCCCAGCACAAAAGGACTCGCACGACCACCCCTGCACCGGGGCCGGCGACGATGCCGAAGTCCATATTGGACATACTCGGAACGTACGCCCGGATTCGCCGACAGCTGGGCGGTTGCGCGTCCGACCAACACTTTCCTCAGGCACGGATCATGCTGTCCATACCACTTCAACGACGCCGGAGCGGACCACTTGTCGCTGAATCTAAGCCTGTCAATAGATGGTCAATCGCGTGAAACGCTGGCAGTGCGGCTCCGTAACGCATTTCGCACACAGATCGAGGAGGGCACGCTTCGTCCCGGCACCCGGCTGCCGTCGAGCCGGCAGCTCGCCGTCGACCTCGGGGTGTCCCGCAGTGTGGTCGTCGAGGCGTACGAACAACTCTGCGCCGAGGGGTACCTCGTCTCACAACACGGCTCAGGCACCTCCGTGGCGGCGACGGCACGAACCGACAGCGGCTCGGCGCTCACACTGGACGACCGCACGGCGACGACGGCGGTCTGGGACCTGCGCACCGGCGGCCTGCACAGCTCCACCTTCCCCCGTCAGGACTGGATCCGGGCGGTCAGCGCGGTGGTCACCTCGGCCGGCCACCGCGAGCTGGGGTACGCCCCACCGTCGGGCCTCCCGGTCGTGCGGCACACCCTCGCCGGCTACCTCGGTCGGGTGCGGGGCGTCCGCAGCCGACCCGAACACCTCATGATCACCTCGGGGTTCGCCCAGGGGCTCGCACTGCTCTGCCGGCAGCTGCGCGACCGGGGCCACCACAGCGTCGGGGTGGAGGACCCGGGGCACCCGGGCGAGTGGGAGTTCATCGCCGACGCCGGCCTGCGCCCGGTGGGCCTCCCGGTGGACGCCGACGGCATCCGGGTCGACGCGCTGGCCGCGAGCGGGGTACGCGCCGTGCTCGTCACCCCGGCCAGCCAGTTCCCCACCGGGGCCACCCTCAGTGCGCAACGCCGGGAGCAGCTCGTCGGCTGGGCCGAAGCGGTCGACGGCTACATCGTCGAGGACGACTTCGACGCCGCCTTCGTGGCCCCGGCGCATCGGATGCCGGCACTGCAGAGCCTCGCCCCGGACCGGGTGATCTACGCCGGCAGCGCCAGCAAGGTCCTCGCGCCGGCGCTGCGCCTCGGCTGGCTGGCCACCCCGGCGGCGCTCACCGCGCCGATCGAGCGGCTCCGCGCCGGCTGGGACATCGGGTGCTCCAGCCTGGAGCAACTCGCCCTGGCCCGGCTGATCGACACCGGCGCCTTCGACCGGCACCTTCGCCGACTCGGGGCCGACATCCAGAAGCGCCGTCAGGCGGTCCACCAGTTCGTGGCCCGCGAGATGCCCGGCAGCAGAGTGCTCGGAGGGCACAACGGGTTGCAGGCGTACCTGGTGCTGCCCGCGCGGTGCGACGAGGAGGCCCTGGTGCGGGCGGCACGGCGTCGCTCGGTACTGGTCCGAGGCGGTCGCTTCTACGCGCTGCGCGCCGACGACCGACCGCCGGCGCTGGTCGTCGGCTACGCCGGGGTGCGCGGCTCGGAACTGAGCCGCGGCCTGGCCGGGATCGCCGGGGCGTACCGGGAGACGACCGGCCGCGCCGGCTCCACCACCACACCCGACACCCCTGCCGCCTCGGTGCCGTCCCGCTGGGCGGCCTCCCGGGCGAGGCGAAGCTAGGGCTGTGTCGAAGTCCTCGGTCGAGCCGAGGCGGAGTCCGGGCGGCGGTCCGGCAAGGCGGATATTCGTTCGGATACCGGTGTTGTATCCGGCCGAATATCCAACGCAGCCGGTCGTCGTCCGGGCCCGCCGCAGGCCGGCCAAGGGCTTCGACACAGGCGCTAGGGGTGTCCGCTGGCCCCGGAGGCGGGCTACGGTCCGGCCGTGCCCGTACCGCGATACGCGCGCGGGTCACTCGGAATCGTCGTCTGTCGAAGCGGCAGACGACGGGGGAGGGGTCGACCGGTGTTCAGGCGTATCGCGATCATCAATCGGGGCGAGGCCGCGATGCGGCTGATCCATGCCGTACGGGATCTGTCCGCGGAGTCGGGTGAGCAGGTCGAGACGGTCGCCCTCTACACCGACGAGGACCGGACCGCTACCTTCGTCCGCGCGGCCGACGTGACCTATCCGCTGGGCGCCGCGGCCACCCGCCCCTACCTCGACCACGCGCTGCTGGAGCGCGCCCTGGTCGAGACCGGCGCCGACGCGGCCTGGGTCGGCTGGGGATTCGTCGCGGAGGACCCGGTGTTCGCCGAGCTGTGCGAGCGGCTCGGGGTGACGTTCGTGGGGCCCGGCGCGGAGGCGATGCGCAAGCTCGGCGACAAGATCGGCTCGAAGCTGATCGCCGAGCAGGTGGGGGTGCCGGTGGCCCCGTGGAGCCGGGGCGAGGTCGCCACGCTGGAGGACGCCCTTCGCGCTGGCGAACAGATCGGCTATCCGCTGATGCTCAAGGCGACCGCCGGTGGTGGCGGGCGTGGCATCCGGCGGGTCGACTCGGCGAAGGACCTCACCGACGCCTACGAGCGGACCAGTCAGGAGGCGCTGCGGGCCTTCGGGTCCGGCGTCGTCTTCCTGGAACGCCTCGTCACCGGCGCCCGACACGTCGAGGTGCAGATGATCGCGGACGGGCAGGGCGGCGCCTGGGCGCTCGGCGTACGGGACTGCTCGGTGCAGCGTCGCAACCAGAAGATCATCGAGGAGTCCGCCTCGCCGGTGCTGGCGGCGGAACAGGTGGCCGAGGTCAAGGCGGCGGCGGTACGGCTCGCGCTGGCGGTCGGCTACCGGGGCGCTGGCACCGTCGAGTTCCTGTACCACCCGGCGCAGAAGCTCTTCGCGTTCCTGGAGGTCAACACGCGCCTGCAGGTCGAGCACCCGATCACCGAGATCACCACCGGCACCGACCTGGTCAAACTCCAACTGCACGTGGCCGGCGGCGGCCGCCTCGACGGTGCGACGCCGGTCGAGGCGGGTCACGCCATCGAGGCCCGGCTCAACGCCGAGGACCCGGACCGCGACTTCGCGCCCTCCCCCGGCCGGGTCGTGCGGCTCGCGCTGCCGGCCGGCCCGGGCATCCGGGTGGACACCGGTGTCAGCGAGGGCGACAGCATCCCGGCGGCCTTCGACTCGATGATCGCCAAGATCATCGCGTACGGGCGGGACCGCGACGAAGCACTCGGTCGTCTGCGCCGGGCCATGGCCGAGACCACCGTCATCATCGAGGGCGGCGCCACCAACAAGAGCTTCGTGCTGGACCTGCTCGACCAGTCCGAGGTGATCGACGGCTCCGCCGACACCGGCTGGATCGACCGGGTCCGTGCCGAGGGCCGCCTGGTCACCCACCGGCACTGGGCGCTCGCCCTCGCCGCGGCCGGCATCGAGGCGTACCAGGACGAGGAGGAGGTGAGCCGGCAACGCCTGTTCACCACCGCGTACGGAGGCCGACCGCAGGTGCGGCACGAGACCGGGCGTCCGCTCGACGTCAAGCTGCGCGGCGTCGGCTATCGGGTCGCGGTGTCCCGGGTGGACCGGGAACGGTTCCGCGTCGGCCTGTCGGCGGGCGGCGACGTCCACCACCTGGACGTGCAGGTGCAGCGGTTCGACGAGCACCGTGGGCAGATGCTGGTCAACGGACGCCGTTTCCGGTTGGTGACCGCCACCCACGGGCCGATCCACACGGTCGAGGTCGACGGCGTCACCCACCGGGTCAGCAGGGACGAGGGCGGCGTGGTCCGCTCCCCCGCACCCGCCCTCGTCGTCGCCACTCCCCTCGCCGCCGGTGACGAGGTCGAGGCGGGCGCACCCATCCTGGTGCTGGAGAGCATGAAGATGGAGAACGTACTCCGGGCCCCCTTCAAGGCCCGGGTACGCGAGTGCCCGGTCTCGGTCGGCAGCCAGGTCGAGACCGGCACCCCCCTGATGCGCCTCGAACCGCTTGCCGACGTCGCCGGCGAGGAGACGCCGGGTGCGGTCGAGACCGTCGAGATCGACCTCCCGACGGCACCGGCCGGTACATCGGCGAGACACGCCCTGGACGATCTGCGCGCGCTCCTGCTCGGCTACGACGTCGACCCGGGCGAGATCAGCCACCCGGCCCCGGGGACCGAACCGCCGACGGCCTGGCTCGACCTCCTGACGATCTTCGCGAACCTGGCGGAGTTGGCCCGTAACAAGCCGCGTCGGACCTCTGACGCCCAGCCGGGCAGCGCCGTTCACACCCCGCGCGAGTTCCTGCACAGCTACCTACAGAGCCTCGACGTCGAACGGGCCGGCGTCTCCGCCACGTTCGTGGCACGCCTGCAACGGGTCCTCGTCCACTACGGCGTGACCAGCCTCGACCGGACACCGGAGCTGGAGGACGCCGTCTTCCGGATCTTCCTGGCCCAGCAGCGGATGGCCGCCGCGGTCCCGGTCGTCTCCGAGGTGCTGCGCCACCTGCTCGCCGGACCGGCACCCGCCGGTGAGCAGCGCGAACCCGCAGGGATCGTCCTCGAACGACTGGTCGAGGCCACCCAGGTCCGTTTCCCGGTGGTCGCCGACCTCGCCCGGGGCCTGGTCTTCCGCTGGTACGCCCAACCGCTGCTGCGCCGCACCCGCGCCGAGGACTACGCCGGGGTCCGCGCCGACCTGCGGCACCTCGACCAGCACCCGGACGCCCCGGACCGGGCCGAACGCGTCCAACGGATGGTCTCCTGCCGGCAACCCCTCGTACGGATCATCGGCCAGCGCATCCGACGCCGGGGCCACACCGAGCACGGCGCCCTGCTGGAGGTGCTCACCCGGCGCTACTACGGCAACCGCGGACTGCGGGCCGTCACCGCGCGGGGCGGCTTCATCACCGCCGAGCACGGCACCACCCACGTCGTGGCGGGCGCCACCGACATCCCCCGGCTGCCGGAAACCCTCGCCGCGCTCGCCGCGCTCGCCGCCGACGCCCCGGCCCGGCTGGTCGCCGACCTCTACGTCGCGTTGGGCGACCAACCCGACGACGACGACGCGATCGCGGAACGGCTCGGGAAACTCTTCGCGGACCAGCCGCTGCCCTCGACCGTCGAGCGGGTGACCGCCACCGTGGCCAGCGCCAACGGCGCGGTCATGCACCACTACTTCACCTTCCGGCCCGGCGAGACCGGCTTCACCGAGGACCGGCTGATCCGGGGCCTGCACCCGCAGATCGCCCAGCGCCTGCAACTGCAACGGCTCCGCGACTTCGACCTGACCCGGCTGTCCTCGGCCGACGAGGAGATCTACCTCTTCAAGGCGGTGGCGCACAGCAACCCGGCCGACGAACGGCTGATCGCCATGGGCCAGATCCGCGACCTGACCCCGCTGCGCGAAACCGACGGGCGGCTGGTCGCGCTGCCCGCCCTGGAGGAGGCCACCACCCTGGCCCTGGACGCGATCCGCGACATCCAGGCGCGGCGTCCGCAGGACAAGCGCTTCGACACCAACCGGATCATGATGTACGTCTGGCCGCCCACCAACCTGTCGCGCGACGAACTGAACGCGCTGGTCCAGCGGATCCTGCCCACCACCATCGGCGCCGGACTGGAAGAGGTGCAGTTCATCGCCCGGCAGCCGCACTCGGCCGAGGACGTGGCGGTGACGATCACCCTTGATCCGGGCAATGGCGCACGGCTGAACGTGGGCGCGCCGTCCACCGAACCGGTGCGACCGTTGGACGACTACCGACAGAAGGTGCTGCGTGCCGCACGCCGCGGCACCACCTACCCGTACGAGCTGACCGGGCTGCTGGGCCGCTTCACCGAGTACGACCTCGACCCGTCCGGGACGCTCGTGCCGGTCGACCGGCCGAAGGGGAGGAACTCGGCGGCCATCGTCGCCGGCGTGGTGACCACCCCGACCGAGCGGTACCCGGAGGGGATCACCCGCGTGGTGCTGCTCGGCGATCCGACGAAGTCGCTGGGCGCGCTCTCCGAACCGGAGTGCGCCCGCGTGATCGCCGCCCTCGACCTGGCCGAGACCATGCGGGTGCCCCTCGAATGGTTCGCGCTGTCGGCCGGAGCCCGCATCTCGATGAGTTCCGGGACGGAGAACATGGACTGGGTCGCCGCCGCGCTCAAGCGCGTCGTGACGTTCACCCAGGCCGGTGGTGAGATCAACATCGTGGTGGCCGGCATCAACGTGGGCGCCCAGCCGTACTGGAACGCCGAGGCGACGATGCTCATGCACACCAGGGGCATCCTGGTGATGACCCCGGACTCCGCGATGGTGCTCACCGGGAAGCACTCGTTGGACTTCTCCGGTGGGGTGTCCGCCGAGGACAACTTCGGCATCGGTGGCTACGACCGGGTGATGGGCCCGAACGGGCAGGCCCAGTACTGGGCGCCCGACCTGCCGGCGGCCCGGGACGTGCTGATGGCGCACTACGACCACAGCTACGTCGTACCCGGGGAGACCGGGCCTCGCCGGGCCGGCACCGACGACCCGGTGAACCGGGATGTGTCGGACTACCCGCACACCGTCGACGGCAGCGACTTCACCACCGTCGGGCAGATCTTCTCGGCGGGCCACAACCCGGACCGTAAGAAGGCCTTCGACATCCGTACGGTCATGCGCGCCCTGTCCGACCAGGACCACCCCGTCCTCGAACGCTGGGCCGGGATGGCCGACGCCGACACGTCGGTGGTGCAGGACGCACACGTGGGTGGCTATCCCGTCTGCCTCATCGGCATCGAGTCGCGGCCCGTACCCCGGCGCGGATTCCCGCCTACCGACGGCCCGGACACCTACACGGCGGGCACGCTGTTCCCCCGCTCCTCGAAGAAGACGGCACGGGCCATCAACGCGGCCTCCGGCAACCGGCCGCTCGTCGTCCTGGCCAACCTGTCCGGCTTCGACGGCTCCCCCGAATCGATGCGCAACCTCCAATTGGAGTACGGCGCCGAGATCGGCCGGGCGATCGTCAACTTCGAGGGGCCGATCGTCTTCACGGTGATCTCCCGCTACCACGGTGGGGCGTTCGTGGTCTTCTCGAAGGCACTGAACCCGAACATGACAGTCCTCGCCTTGGAGGGATCGTTCGCCTCGGTGCTCGGCGGCGCCCCGGCCGCGGCTGTCGTCTTCTCCGGTGAGGTGAACGACCGCACCGCCCGGGACCCGCGAGTCGCGGACCTCCACGCGCAGGTGGCGGGGGCGACGGGCGCGCAGCGCACGGCGTTGAACGTCCGGCTCGCGGAGGTGCGCTCGTCGGTCCGCGCGGAGAAGTTGGGCGAGGTGGCCGCCGAGTTCGACCGGGTGCACAGCATCCAACGTGCCGTCCAGGTCGGCTCGGTCGACGCCATCGTCAGCACGGCCGACCTGCGACCGCGCGTCATCGAGGCGATCGAGCACGGCCTGAAGAGCTGAACGAACCGCGACCTTCCGCACCTGGCGATACCTCGCCCGTGCCACGCCGCGGTACTAGGGGTCTGTGTCGACGCCGGAGCCGCCACCATGCTGGATTCGGGAGCAACGACGCTCCCTGGCGGAGAGGAACGATCCGATGCCCCAGCAGTATCTGACGCTCGACCGGCCGGCGATGGCACCGACATCCGAGCCCGTGATGGTGTTCCTCCAGGGTGGACCGGACGGCGTTCCGCGCACGATGGTGGCCAGCGTCGAGCAGCTCGTCTACGGGAAGATCAAGGTGCCCTACCTGGCCGGCTACGAGCACTTCGAGCGCCGCGTCGGCGACGGCTCCCCGCTGTTGTTCACCTGGACCGGCCGGACCAAGATCGCCGAGTGACCCGGGGCGGATCGCGGGCCGTACCCCTGCCGGCAGCCCTGGCACGGCGGCCCGCGACCGGACCCCCACCCGCTGCCCGGCCCCTAGCCGTCGAGGGCACTCCCTTAGCCCGGCGAGCCCGGCCCGTGAAAGCCGCAGCGTTCGTTCCCTGCGGCTACCAGCGCCGATACTGTTGAAGCGTGACCAATGTCAGCCGCATTCAGCCACTGCCGCCCGACTGCGTCAGGTCGGATGCCGCTGACTCCGGAACCGTTTCTCCGGCGCGGAGGAAGCCATGATCGAGTCCATTCTTCCCGGCGCCGTGACGGCCGTCGACACGTTCGTGGACCCGCCGGACGCCGAGCTCTTCCCCGAGGAGGAGGCAGTCGTCCGCAAGGCGGTGGACAAGCGCCGCCGCGAGTTCACCACTGCCCGCTGGTGCGCCCGCCAGGCGATGCGACGGATCGGGATCGCTCCCGCGTCGGTCCTGCCCGGCACCCGGGGCGAGCCCCAGTGGCCGTTCGGGATGGTCGGCAGCATCACCCACTGCGCCGGCTACCGCGCCGCCGTCCTCGCCGAGCAGGAGAAGGTCACCACCGTCGGCATCGACGCCGAACCCAACGAGGCGCTGGCCAACGGCGTACTCGAAGCCGTCTCCCTGGCCGAGGAGCGGGACCGCATCGCCGTCCTGCTGCGGGACCATCCCGGCGTCGCCTGGGACCGGCTGTTGTTCAGCGCCAAGGAGTCGGTCTACAAGGCCTGGTTCCCGCTGACCGCGCGATGGCTCGACTTCGAGGACGCGAACATCGTCATCGACCCGCTGAGCGGGACGTTCACCGCCACACTGCTGGTGACCGGGCCGTGGGTGCACGGTCGGCGACTCAGCGGCTTCAGCGGCCGGTGGATGGCCGAGCAGGGCCTCGTCGTCACCGCCATCACGGTGCTCGCCCCGGTGGCCCCGAAGACCCGCGCGACCGGCCGCCTGGCCGCCCACCGCTGAACTCCGCCCCGCCGCCGCGCCGCCCCGCCCCGCCGCCCGCGCCGCGCCGCCCCGCCGCCCGCGCCGCCACCGCTCGCCGCCGCGACGGCCCGAAGATCCGAGCAACTTCCCCGATGTTGCTGCCTCCGCAACGCGGGAGCCAGCAGGATCCCTGAGGTTGCGCGGATCTTGGCGACGCGCGCTCGGCCCCGCCCGGCAGGTGGACGCGGCCGCGACGCGCGGTGGCCGCTCCCGGGCGGGAGCGGCCACCGGCGTACTCGGGCGGGGCGTGACCTCAGCGCAGCAGGCGTTCCAGAAGGTCCATCGCCGCCTCGGCGAGGACCGTGCCGGGTGGGAAGACGGCCGAGGCGCCGGCCCGGCGGAGCGCGGCGATGTCACCGGGCGGAACCACCCCACCGACCACGATCATGATGTCCGGACGCCCCAGGGCGGTCAGGGCCCCGCGCAGCGCGGGCACCAGGGTGAGGTGTCCGGCGGCGAGCGAGTTGACGCCGACGACGTGCACGTCCGCGTCGACGGCCTGCCGGGCGACCTCGTCCGGGGTCTGGAACAGCGGGCCGACCTCGACGTCGAAACCCAGGTCGGCGAAGGCCGTGGCGACGACCTTCTGACCGCGGTCGTGACCGTCCTGGCCCATCTTGGCGACCAGGATGCGCGGGCGGACCCCCCGCCGCTCGGCGAACGCGTCGGCTGCGGCACGCGCCCGCGCGACACCGGGATCGTCGCCCGCCTCGTCGCGGTACACCCCGTTGGTCGTGCGGATGTGGGCGACGTGCCGACCGTATGCCGTCTCCAGGGCCGTGGAGATCTCCCCGACGGTGGCGTGGGCCCGGGCGGCGGTGACGGCCAGGTCGAGCAGGTTGGCCGTCGGGTCGGTGGCGCCCCGGGTGAGCGCGGCCAGGGCGGCGGCGCAGGCCGACTGGTCGCGTTCGGCGCGCAGCCGGCGCAGTTTGGCGACCTGCTCGGCGCGGACCGCCGTGTTGTCCACCTTGCGCACCTCGATCGGGTCCTCGACGACCGGCCGGTGCCGGTTCACGCCAATCACCGGTTGGCGGCCCGAGTCGATCCGGGCCTGGGTACGCGCGGCGGCCTCCTCGATCCGCAACTTCGGCAACCCCTGCTCGATGGCCCGGGCCATGCCGCCGGCCCGCTCGACCTCCCGGATGTGGCCCCACGCGCGCTCGGCCAGGTCGTGGGTGAGCCGCTCCAGGTAGGCGCTGCCACCCCACGGGTCGATCACCTGGGTGGTGCCCGACTCCTGCTGCAGCAACAGCTGCGTGTTGCGGGCGATGCGGGCGGAGAAGTCGGTCGGCAACGCCAACGCCTCGTCGAGGGCGTTCGTGTGCAGCGACTGCGTGTGGCCCTGGGTGGCCGCCATCGCCTCGACACAGGTCCGCACCACGTTGTTGTACGGGTCCTGCGCGGTCAACGACCAGCCGGACGTCTGACAGTGGGTGCGCAGCGACAACGACTTCGGGTCGGTCGCTCCGGCGTCGCGCAGCAGCCGCGCCCACAGCAGACGGCCCGCCCGCAGCTTCGCCACCTCCATGAAGAAGTGCATACCGACCGCCCAGAAGAACGACAGCCGGGGAGCGAACGCGTCGACGTCCAGCCCGGCGGTCTTGCCGGCACGCACGTACTCGGCCCCGTCCGCGAGGGTGTACGCCAACTCCAGGTCGGCGGTCGCACCGGCCTCGTGCATGTGGTAGCCGGAGATCGAGATCGAGTTGAACCGGGGCATCCGCTGCGAGATGTAGGCGAAGATGTCCGCCACGATCCGCATCGACGGCTCCGGCGGATAGATGTAGGTGTTGCGGACCATGAACTCCTTGAGGATGTCGTTCTGGATGGTCCCCGCCAACTGCTCGGGCGTGACTCCCTGCTCCTCGGCGGTGACGATGTAGAGAGCGAGGATCGGCAGCACCGCCCCGTTCATGGTCATCGACACGCTGATCCGGTCCAGCGGGATGCCGGCGAACAGCTCCCGCATGTCGAGGATCGAGTCGATCGCCACCCCGGCCATGCCCACGTCACCGGCGACCCTGGGGTGGTCGGAGTCGTAGCCGCGGTGGGTGGCCAGGTCGAACGCGACCGACAGGCCCTTCTGCCCGCCGGCCAGGTTGCGCCGGTAGAACGCGTTGGACTCCTGCGCGGTGGAGAAGCCGGCGTACTGGCGGACCGTCCACGGGCGGGTGGTGTACATCGTCGGGTAGGGGCCGCGCACGAACGGGGCGATGCCGGGCAGCGAGTCGAGGAAGTCCACTCCGGCCAGGTCGTCGGCGGTGTAGAACCGCTTGACGCCGATCCCCTCCGGGGTCTGCCACACGTCGGTCGGCTCCGCGGCCGGGCCGCTCGGCGCAGGTGGTGCGCCGAGCGCGACGTCGGCGTACGAGGGGATCATCGGGGCACTCCGAGGTCGTCGAGGGTGGTCTCCAACACGTGCACGGCGTCGCATCCGGCGTACAGGTAGGCGTCGACGCCGGGATGCCCGCCGGGCCGCCCGGCCAGCCAGACCGTCGCCGCGCCGGCCTGCCGCAGCGCGGCCGCTATCGGCGCGGCCTGCTCGGCGTAGACCCGGTCGGACGAGCAGAGGCAGACCACCGCGCCGGGCGGGACCGGGTCGCCGGGGGCGGTCGTCACGGTGCGGATACCGCCGGCGGCGAACAGGTTCGCGGTGAAGGTGACCCGGGCGTTGTGGTCGGACGTCCGTCCGATCGCGACCAGGTGCACCAGCGGCGGCGTCGGCGCGCCATCGGCCCGGCGACGCAACTCCTCGAAGCGGTGCGCGTACCGGTGGCGGGGCAGGCCTCCGACGGGTGGGGGTGACCCGGCATGGCGGGCGGGGACCTGCTCGTCCAGGTCGGGGAACTCGCTGACGCCGGTGATCGCGTCCTGCCGGCGGGCCAACCGGGTGGTCCGGCGCTCCCAGGTGGCAGCCAGCCGGTCAGCGACGAGACCGCTGCGCAGCGCCGTTCCGATGCCGCCGGCCCGCTCGATCGTGGTGAACCAGTCCCAGGCCGCGCGGGCCAGGTCCTCGGTGCGTGACTCCACGTACCAGGATCCGCCGGCCGGGTCGGTGACCCGATCCAGGTGCGCCTCGTCCAACAGGATGATCTGGGTGTTGCGGGCGATCCGCTGGGCCGTCTCGTCGGGGCGCCCCAGGGCGAGGTCGAACGGCTGGATGGTGACCGCCCCGGCACCGCCGACGCCCGCGCCGAAGCAGGCGATCGTGGTCCGCAGCAGGTTGCTCCACGGATCCCGGGCGGTCATCATCGCGGCCGAGGTGACCGCGTGCTGCCGCTGCGCCGACGGCCGTTCGGCACCGGCGACCTCGGTGACCCGGTGCCAGAGTCGGCGGGCCGCCCGGAGCTTGGCGATCGTGGCGAACTGGTCGGCGGTCGCGGCGTACCGGAACTCGAGCTGGGCCAGCGACCTGGTCAGCGGGATCCCCCGATCGCTCATCGCCCGCAGGTACGCGACGCCGGTGGCCAGCGCACAACCCAACTCCTCGGCGTCGCTGCCGCCCGCGTCGTGGTAGGTGGTCGCGTCGACTGTCAACGCCCGCAATTCCGGGTGCGCCGTCACCGACTGGGCGGCCAGCTCCGCGGCGATCCGAAGTTCCGGTTCGACGCCGGTCGCCGCGTACGCCCCGTACGGGTCGGCGCCGAGGTTGCCCCGCAACACGCGGGGCTCGATGTGCTGCCTGCTGGCCACGTCCAGCAGGGCGGCGGCGGCCTTGTCGGTCTCGGTGCCGGCGTCGAGCACGATGCCGGTACGGTCCAGGGGGATCCCGGCGAGCAGCTCGCCCAGTTGCTCGGGTGCCGTCGCCCGCAGCCACAGCGAGGTCGCCCCGCCGTGCAGGTCGGCGCGGGCCGCCGTCGCGGTGCGTACCGGGTCGGGGTCGGTGTGCACGGTCCGCACGTCCCACCTGCCGCCGACTCCACCGCCCCGGGTGAACGGCGCCTGCCCGGGCCGGCCGTCCGGCACCGTGGTGTGGTGCGAGGTGTAGAGCGGGGCCAGTGGGAAGCCGTCGTACGTGGTGGTGGCCAGCAGGTCCGCGGCCTCGCCCGCCTGGGTGTTCTCGTCCGCCTTGCCGGACTTGCGCAGCACGCTCAGGGTGAGCCGCTGCCAGTCTTCGATGGCGGGAACCGGGAAGTCGTCTGTCATGAGTGTTCCTCCTTGGCCCGGCCCGGTCAGGCGCGGCCGAGTTCGCTGCGGATGAAGGCGAACAGTTCCTCGTCACTGGCCTCTTCGAGCGGGGGTGCCTCCTCGGTGACCGGCTCGACGACGTCGTTGAGGCGGTTGATGAAGGCTTGGAGTCGCAGGACGGTCCGGCTCCGGGTGGTGCTGTCCGGTGTGGACAGGGCGAGGCCGGCTTCGAGGCGGTCCAGTTCGGCGAAGAGCCCGCCGGTCAGGTCCAGGCCGTCGCCGATGACGGTGTCCCGGATGTGACGGGCGAGGGCCTGCGCGGTCGGGTGGTCGAACGCGGCGGTGGGTGGCAGGTTCAGGCCGGTGACCCGGCCGAGCCGGTTGCGCAGTTCGACCGCGGTGAGCGAGTCGAAGCCCAGCTCCGTGAAGGCCCGGGTGGGCGGGACGGCTTCCAGGGTGCCGTGTCCCAGGACGGCGGCGACGGTGCCGCGGACCAGGTCGAGAGCCGCGCGGTGCTGTTCCGGTTCGGTCAGGGGCCGCCACTCGTCGCGCAGCGCGGCGGTGGCCCCGGCGTCTCCGACGGGCGGCTGTTCGCCGGCCGACACGGGCACCTCGGGCAGGTCGGTGAGCAGCCGGCTGGGCCGGGTACCGGTGAACGCGAGCGCGAACCGGGGCCAGTCGACGTCGGCGAGGACGACCCGGCCGGTCGTGCCCGCCGCGGCTGCCATCGCGTCGAGGGCGGCATTCGGGGGAAGGGCGGTCAGACCGCGGCGGCGAAGACGTTCGTCGCTTCCGCTCCACGGTCCCCAGGCGATCGCGGTGGCCCCGGCCCGCTGGGCGAGCGCTTCCAGCGTGCTGGCGGCCACGGCCGCGGCGGTCTGCAGGCCGCCGCCCCAGGTGCCGGCCACCGAGGTGAAGACGACGAACGCGTCCAGGTCCTCGTCGATGAGGGCGGTCAGGTGCCGGGCCCGGCGTACCGCCGGGGTGTCCCAGGCGTCGGGCGTGGTGTCGGTCAGGGGTGCCGGTGCGGGCTCCGAGCGGTCGGCGAGGACGACGGCGGTCAGGGCGACGCCGTCGGCGCGGACGCGGTCCAGCAGGTCGGCCAGGGCGGCATGGTCGTCTCCGGCGCAGGACTCGACGGTGACGATGCCGTCGTCGGCCTCGGCGATGCTCTCGGTGACGATGACCCGGTCGGCGCCCTCGGCCGCCGCCCACCGGGCGATGTCGCCGCTGGTGTCGCCGACGACCAGGACCTTGCCGCGCGGGCGCCAGCTTCCGACGGGCGCGCTGGCGTGCCGCAGACGCCGGGCGAGCACCCGGTCACCCCGGATGGCGAGCTGGTCCTCGCCGTCGCCGCCGAGCGCGGCGGCGAGATGGTCGCCGGTCCAGTCCACCGGCACGTCCAGGAGGCCGCCCCAGCGGTTCGGCAGTTCCAGGGCGGCGACCCGGCCCAGGCCCCACACCGCCGCGGCGGACGGGTCGACCGGTTCACCGGCCTCGGTGGCGACGGCCGCCGTGGTCACCATCCAGAGCGGGGCGTCGACGGCGGCGTCGGCGTAGGCCTGGACGAGGACGAGCGCCGCCTCGGGCGTGCCACCGGCCGCGACCGCACCGGCGATCGGGCCGCCGCCGACGGCGGCCAGGCGCAGTTGGTCGGCCACGACGGCCCGGTCCGGGCCGAGGATCGGGACGCCGCGTACCTCGGCGCCGTGCCGGGCGAGGGTTTCGGCGACCGCCGTGAGGTACGCGTCGTCGCCGAGCACCAGCCACGTCCCGGCGATCGTCGTGGTGGTCTGGGCGGTCGGGGTCCACGCCTCCTCGTAGCGCCACGAGTCGCGGGCCCGGGTGGCTCGTCGTTCGTGACGCCAGGCGGTCAGGGCGGGCAGCAGATCGGCGTTGTCGCCGGTGATGCCGAGCGGGCTGAGATCGCCGTCCTCGACGGCCTGCCAGAACTCGCCGTCCACCGGGTCGACGGTGACCGGTTCGACCGGGGATGGCCAGAACCGGACGCGCTGGAAGGGGTAGGTGGGCAGGTCGACTCGTCGGCCACCCCGAGCCAGTCGTCCCCAGTCGACGGGGACACCGCGGACGAAGGCGCTGGCCAGTGCCGTGAGGAGGGTGGTGGGTTGGTCGCGGTCGGGGCGCTGCACCGCGACGAAGGCGGCGTCGGTGACGCAGTCCGCGCCCATGGCGCAGAGGACCCCGTCGGGGCCGATCTCCACGAACGTGCTGACACCGAGGCCTTCCAGTGTGGTGATGCCGTCGGCGAAGCGGACCGCTTCCCGGATGTGCCGCACCCAGTACGCGGCGTCCTGCGTCTCGGCGATCTGCCCGGTCAGGTTGGACACGACGGGGATGCGCGGTGAGTCGTAGGTCAGCGTCGCCGCCACCGAGGCGAATTCGGCCAGCATCGGCTCCATCAGCACCGAGTGGAACGCGTGACTGACCCGCAGCCGCTTCGACTTCTCGAACCGGGCCGCCACGGCGGTGACCTCGTCCGCGATGCCGGACAGCACGACCGACCGGGGGCCGTTGATCGCGGCGATGTTCACCCCGCCGGTCAACAGCGGCAACACCTCCGCCTCGGTCGCCCGCACCGCCACCATCACCCCACCGGCCGGCAACGCCTGCATCAGCCGACCCCGGGCCGTGACCAGCCTCGCCGCATCGGGCAGGGACAGCACCCCGGCGACGTGCGCGGCGGCGATCTCACCGATCGAATGCCCGACCAGGAAGTCCGGGATGACGCCGAACGACTCGACCAGACGGAACAGGGCGACCTCGACGGCGAACAACGCGGACTGGGTGTAGACGGTCTGGTCCAGGTCGTCGCCGTCGGCGATGACGTCGCGGATCGGCTGGTCCAGATGCCGGTCGAGTTCGGCACAGGCCGCGTCGAACGCCTGCGCGTACACCGGGAACGTGTCGGCCAGTGCCAGGCCCATGCCGGGCCGCTGGGAACCCTGCCCGGAGAAGACGAAGGCCGTCCGCCCGCGTACCGCCGAGCCGGTGACCACCCGGGGGTGGTCAGCGCCGGCGGTCAGGGCGTCGAGACCGGCGACCAGGGCTTCCGTGTCGGTGCCGACCACCACGGCGCGCTCCTCCAGGAGGCTGCGGGTGGTCGTCAGCGAGTGGACCAGGTCCCTCGGGTCGTCCCCCGCCGAGAGGCGTTCCCGCAGCCGGGCGCCCTGCTCCCGGAGCGCGGGCCCGGTACGGGCCGACAGCGGCAGTGCCAACACGGGCGCCTGCGAGGGCTCGGTAGGCACGGACGGCTTGCGGGTCGGCGGCTCCTCCAGGACGGCGTGGGCGTTAGTGCCGCTGAACCCGAACGACGAGATGCCCGCCCGACGCGGCCGGTCACCGGTCCGCGCCCACTGCCGCTCCTCGGTGAGCAGGGCCACCGCACCGGTGGTCCAGTCCACGTGCGGGCTGGGTTGGTCGGCGTGCAGCGTACGCGGCAGGGTTTCGTGCCGCATCGCCTCGACCATCTTGATGATGCCGGCGACACCGGCGGCGGCCTGGGTGTGGCCGAGGTTCGACTTCACCGATCCCAGCCACAGCGGCTGGTCGGCGGGTCGGCCCCGCCCGTACGTCGCGAGCAGCGCCTGGGCCTCGATCGGGTCGCCCAGTTTGGTACCGGTGCCGTGCGCCTCCACCACGTCGACGTCGGCGGCGGACACGCCCGCGTTGGCCAGCGCCGCGCGGATCACCCGCTGCTGCGACGGCCCGTTCGGGGCGGTCAGCCCGTTCGACGCGCCGTCGGAGTTCACCGCGCTCCCCCGGACCACGGCGAGCACCGGGTGGTCGTTCGCGACCGCGTCGCTGAGGCGTTCCAGGAGGAGCATGCCGACGCCCTCACCCCAGATCGTCCCGTCGGCGTCGGCCGAGAACGCCCGGCAGCGGGCGGTGGCGGACAGGCCCCGCTGGCGGCTGAACTCGATGAACGCGCCCGGCGTGGACATCACCGTCACGCCACCGGCCAGGGCGAGGTCGCACTCGCCCTGCCGCAGCGCCTGGCTCGCCCAGTGCAGGGCGACCAGGGACGACGAGCAGGCAGTGTCCACCGTGACCGCCGGGCCTTCCAGCCCGAAGGTGTAGGAGATCCGTCCGGAGACGACGCTCGCCGCGTTGCCGGTGCTGACGTACCCTTCGGCGGCCTCCTGCTCACCGGTCAGCAGCGGACCGTAGTCCAGGTTGTTGGTGCCGACGAAGACACCGGTCTGGCTTCCGCGGAGCGCGTCGGCCGGCACGCCGCCGCGTTCGAACGCCTCCCACGCCGTCTCCAGCAGCAGCCGCTGCTGCGGGTCCATGGCCAGCGCCTCGCGGGGCGAGATGCCGAAGAACCCGGCGTCGAACTCGGTGGCGTCGGTCAGGAAGCCGCCCTCGCGTACGTAGGTGGTGCCGATGGCGTCCGGGTCCGGGTCGTAGAGGGCGTCCAGGTCCCATCCACGGTCGGTGGGGAATCCGCCGATGGCGTCGCCGCCGTCGGCGAGCAATCGCCACAGGTCCTCGGGCGAGCCGATGCCGCCGGGGAAGCGGCAGGACATCGCGACGATCGCGATCGGCTCGTCGGTGCGACCCGTCACGGCGGCGACCGGGGTCGGGTCTGCGGTCCCGACGACCTCGCCCTCCAGGTACGCGGCGAGCGCCTCCGGCGTCGGATGGTCGAAGACCAGGGTGCTGGGCAGCCGCAGTCCGGTGGCCGCGCCGAGCCGGTTGCGCAGCTCGACACCGGTCAGCGAGTCGAAGCCGATCTCGGTGAACGAGCGGCCCGGGTCGACGGCGTGCGAGGACCCCAGCCGGAGGACCTCCGCGACGTGGGTCCGGACGGTCTCCAGCACCGCGTGGGTCCGTTCGGTGCCGGCGAGCGCCAGCAGGCCGGCCCGCCACCCGTCGTCGGCTGTCGACTCCGTTTCGGTGGTGAGGGCGTGGACCTCCGGGACACCGTCGAGCAGTGGGCTGGGCCGGGCGGCGGTGAACGCCGGGGCGAACGTCGCCCAGTCCACGTCGGCGACGACGACGCTCGTACGGTCGTCGCCGACCGCTGACCGCAGCCCACGCAGGGCCCGGTCGGGGGCCATCGGGCGCAGGCCGCGCCGGCGTAGTTGTTCGTCCACCGCGCTGTCGGCGGCCATGCCCCCGTCGGCCCACGGTCCCCAGCCGATCGAGGTCGCGGTGAGCCCACGCGACCGGCGCTGCTCGGCAACGGCGTCCAGCGCCGCGTTGGCGGCGGCGTAGGCGGCGTGGTCGCCGCTGCCCCAGACACCGGCGATCGACGAGAACAGCACGAAGGCGTCCAGCGGGGTGTCCCGGAACAGGTCGTCCAGGTGCGTCGCACCGAGCACCTTGGCGGTGGTGACCTCGGCGATGGCGTCGGCGGTCAGCTCCGCGAGTGGGGCGCGGGTGGCGACGCCGGCGGTGTGCAGCACCGCGGTGACCGGGTCACCGGCGGCGTTCAGGTCCGCGACGACCGTACCGAGGGCGTCCCGGTCGGCCAGGTCGACGGCGTGGATCGTGACTCGTGCCCCGGCGGCGGTCAGTTCGTCGCGGAGTTCGGCGGCACCGGGTGCGGCCTCACCTCGGCGGCTGAGCAGGACCAGGTGCTCGGCGCCGTGGCCGGCGGCCCACCGGGCACCGTGCGCGCCGAGCGCACCGGTGCCGCCGGTGATCAGGACGGTGCCGCGCGGCTGCCACTGCCGCCCCGCGCCGGCCGACGGGACGAGTCGCCGGGCGAGCAGCCCGGCGCGGACGGCGACCTGGTCCTCGCCCGCGGAGCCGGACAGGGCGGCGGCGAGCACCCGCCCGTCGACCGGGTCACGGCCGGCGGGCAGGTCGACGAGGCCGCCCCAGGCGCGGGGGATTTCCAGGGCGGCGACTCGGCCGAGGCCCCAGACGGCGGCGGCGGACGGGGTGGGCGCCGGGTCGTGCGGGGTGGCGGCCACCGCGCCGCTCGTGATCAGCCAGAGTGGGATGTCGGTGGTCAGCGACCGGTGGGTCTGGACGGCGTGCAGTGCCCGCGCGGGGTCGTCCACCACGACGGCCACACCGGTGACGTCCCGCATCGTCTCCGCGTCCGGCGTGCCGCGTCGCACGTCCAGGCCGGTGGTGGCCAGGGCGTCCGAGACGAGGGTGTCGCCGGCCGGTTCGGCGATCAGCCACGTCCCGCTGGGTGTGCCCGCCTGCGGTAGCGGGGTCCAGTCGATGCCGTAGCGGCCCAGTGGCGCGGTGGTGTGGTCGCGCCTCCACGAGGCCAGGGCGGGGAGCAGTGCGGTGAGGGAGGTGCTGTCGTCGAGCTTGAGGGTCTGGGTGAGGGTGTCGAGGTCGGCACGTTCGACGGCGTCCCAGAAGGCGGCGTCGGTGGCGCTGGTGGCCCGGGTGCCGGGCCTCGGCCAGTAACGCTGGTGGTGGAAGGCGTAGGTGGGCAGGTCGACCAGCCGCCCGCCGGGGTAGCACGGCGTCCAGTCCACCGCGACGCCGCGCACGAAGACCTGAGCGAGCGCGGTGAGCAGGGTGCTCGGCTGGTCGCGGTCAGATCGCTGCACGGGTACGAACACCGCGTCGGAGACACAGTCCGCGCCCATCGCGGAGAGCACCCCGTCCGGGCCGATCTCCACGAACGTGCTCACACCCAACGACTCCAGGGCGGTGATGCCATCGGCGAACCGAACCGCCTCCCGCACGTGCCGCGACCAGTACGCAGCGTCCTGCGTCGACGCGACCTGCCCGGTCACGTTCGACACGATCGGGATGCGCGGCGACCCGTAGGTCAGCGTCTCGGCAACCTCGGTGAAAGCCTCCAGCATCGACTCCATCAACACCGAGTGGAACGCGTGACTGACCCGCAACCGCTTCGACTTCTCGAACTGGGCCGCGACTGCGTTGACCTCGTCCGCGGTGCCGGACAGCACCACCGACCGGGGTCCGTTGATCGCCGCCACGGACACCCCGTCGGTCAGCAACGCAAGCACCTCAGCCTCGGTGGCCCGCACGGCGACCATGACGCCACCGGTCGGGAGTGCCTGCATGAGGCGGCCTCGGGCGGTGACCAGTCTGGCCGCGTCGGGCAGGGAGAGCACCCCGGACACGTGTGCGGCGGTGATCTCTCCGATCGAGTGCCCGACCAGGAAGTCCGGGATGACGCCGAACGACTCCACCAGGCGGAACAACGCGACCTCGACGGCGAACAATCCCGCCTGGGTGTAGACGGTCTGGTCGAGGTCGTCGCCCTGGGCGATGACGTCGCGGATCGGCCGGTCCAGGTGCCGGTCCAGCTCGGCGCAGGCCGCGTCGAACGCCTCGGCGTAACGCGGGAACGTGTCGTGGAGGTCCAGGCCCATGCCCGGTCGTTGCGAGCCCTGGCCGGAGAACACGAACGCGGTCTTGCCGCGCACCACCGACCCGACCACGGGACCGGGTTCGCCGGCCGCGAGCGCCGCCAGTTCGTCGTGCCCGAACACCACTGCCCGGTGGGCGTGCGTCGACCGCGACGACGTCAACGAGAAGCCGACGTCGCGCGGGTCGGCGTCCACCGACGCCAGTCGGGCGGCCTGCCCGCGTAGCGCCTCCGGTGAGCGGGCGGACAACACCCACGGCACGACCTCGGCGGCGTCCGGCCTGTCGTCGGCGGGGGTGTGCACGGTCGGTGGTTCTTCGATGATGACGTGGGCGTTGGTGCCGGAGATGCCGAACGAGGACACCCCAGCCCGGCGCGGGCGACCGTTCACCAGCCACGGCTGCGCCTCGGTCAACAACCGCACCTCACCGGCCGACCAGTCCACCTGCGACGTCGGCGCATCCACATGCAACGTGCGCGGCAGGATCTCGTGCCGCATCGCCTGCACCATCTTGATGATCCCCGCGACACCGGCGGCGGCCTGCGTGTGCCCGAGGTTGGATTTCACCGACCCCAACCACAACGGCCGACCAGGGCGATCCTGCCCATAGGTGGCGAGGAGCGCCTGCGCCTCGATCGGATCACCCAACACCGTCGCCGTGCCGTGCGCCTCCACCACGTCCACGTCAACGCCCGTGAGCCCGGCATCAGCCAACGCCGACCGAATCACCCGCTGCTGCGACGGACCATTCGGCGCCGTCAAACCATTCGACGCACCATCCTGATTAACCGCACTCCCCGCCACCACCGCAAGAACCCGATGCCCATTACGCACCGCATCCGACAACCGCTCCACCAACACCACACCCACACCCTCAGACCAACCAGTCCCCTCCGCAGACTCCGCGAACGACCGACACCGACCATCAACCGACAACCCCCGCTGCCGCGAAAACTCCACAAAAGCCGACGGCGTCGCCATCACCGTCACCCCACCCGCCAACGCCAACGAACACTCACCACGCCGCAACGCCTGACCCGCCAAATGCAACGCCACCAACGACGACGAACACGCCGTATCCACCGTCACCGCCGGACCCTCAAACCCAAACGAATACGAAACCCGACCCGACACCACACTCCCCGAATTACCCGTACCCAAAAAACCCGCAAGACCGTCGGGGCTCTGCTGGGCGAATGGCCCGTAGTCGTGGTACATCAGGCCGGCGAAGACGCCGGTGTCGGAACCGCGTAGCGATTGTGGGTCGATTCCGGCTCGTTCCAGGGCCTCCCAACTCGTCTCCAACAACAACCGCTGTTGCGGGTCCATGGCCAGGGCCTCACGCGGGGAGATCCCGAAGAAATCGGCGTCGAATTCGGCGGCGTCGGTCAGGAAGCCGCCCCGGCGGGTGTACGAGGTGTCCGTCCGGGATTCGTCGGTGTCGAAGAGGGCCTCCAGGTCCCACCCGCGGTCGGTGGGAAAGTCGCCGATGCCGTCGCCCTCGGAGTCGACCAGCCGCCACAGGCCCTCGGGTGAGTCCACGCCACCCGGGAACCGGCAGGCCATGCCGACGATGGCGATCGGCTCGTCCGCCGCCTGCCCGGTCGGAACAGCTGTCTCCGTCGCCGCCACGTCGGTCAGCTCGGCCACCAGATGGTCGACCAGCGCGTCCGGGGTCGGGTAGTCGAACACCGTCGTCGCCGACAACCGCAACCCGGTCGCCGCCGACAGCCCGTTGCGGAACTCCACAGCCGTCAACGAGTCGAACCCCAACTCACCGAACGCCTGCGCACCGTCCACCGACCACCCCTGCGGATGACCCAGCACCACAGCCACCCGCGACGACACCAGGTCGAGGAGGTGGGCGTGTCGCTGGTGCGGCGGTAGGTCGGCGAGCTGGGCCCGCAGCGACGACCGGTCGGTTGAGGCGGCGGCCACCCGGCGCGCGGGTCGGACGAGGTGCCGCAGCAGCGCGGGGACGATGCCGGAGGTGGCCACCGCTGCGAGGTCCAGGAGGATCGGCACGCTGACCGGCGGTTGCGACACGCAGCCGGCGTCGAACAGGGCGAGTCCCTGCTCGGCGGTGAGCGGCAGCACCCCGCCACGGCCGAGTCGGCGTTGGTCGGCGTTGGCGCTCAGGTCGCTGGCGTCGGCCCAGAGCCCCCAGGCCAGGGAGACGGCCGGCAGTCCGAGCCCACGACGGTGCTGCGCCAGAGCGTCCAGGAACGCGTTCCCCGCCGCGTACGCCCCCTGACCGGCGTTGCCGAACACCCCGGCCGCCGACGAGAACACCACGAACGCCGACAACCGCCGATCCCGGGTCAACTCGTGCAGATACCAACCCGCGTCCACCTTCGCCCGCAGCACCGCCGACAGACGGTCCGCGCTCAGCCCGCTGACGACTCCGTCGTCGAGGACGCCGGCCAGGTGCAGCACGCCGGACAGGTCCGGGGTGTCGGCGACGACCTGCGCGAGGGCTGCCCGGTCGGTGGCGTCCACGGCCACCAGTTGGGCGGACGCCCCGAGGTCGGCGAGTTCCGCCACGAACTCGGCAGCTCCGGGGGTTTCGGCGCCACGGCGGCTGACCAGCAGCAGGTCGCGTACGCCGTGGGCGGTGAGCAGGTGCCGGACCACGAGTCGGCCGAGCGTGCCGAGCGCCCCGGTGACCAGGACCGTTCCGGTGCCGAAGGTGAACGGGCGGGTTTCCTCGACCGGGGGTCGGACGAGTCGGGGGACGCTGACCACGCCGCCGCGGATGGCCAGTTGTGGCTCGCCGCAGTGGGCGGCGGCGGGGAGCACCGCCACCGAGCCGGGTCCGTCGTCGATGTCGACGAGCACGAACCGGTCCGGGTGTTCGGCCTGGGCGCTGCGTACCAAGCCGTGCACGGTGGCGCCGGCGAGATCGGTCAGCGGTTCGTCGCCGGTCTGCACGGCGTGCCGGGTCGCGATGACCAGCCGCGCACCGGTGAGCCGGTCGTCGGTCAACCAGGTCTGCAGCACCGACAGGGTGCGGGCGGCGGCGGTGTGCGCGGCGGTCACCGGGTCGGCGGTGGGGTCGGACTCGGCGTACCAGAGGACCGGGCCGGCCGGCACGTCGCCGGCGGCGAGCGTCGCGGCCAGGTCCGCGTGGTCGGTGAGCAGGGCGGCGGGCACGTCCAGTTGGGGGATCGGCGTCCACTCCAGCCGGTACGGGCGAAGCGTCGTGCTCGTCGTGGGCGTGTGGGGGCGCAGGACGAGCCGGTCCACGGTGGCGACGGGCTGGTTCTCGGCGTCGCGCAGGTCGAGGGTGACGGCGTCGCCGCCGGCGGGGCTGATCCGCACCCGGGCCGCGCGTGCCCCGGTGGCGTGGACTGTCACTCCGGTCCAGCTGAACGGGAGGCCGCTGGTGTCGGAGTCGAGGACGCCGAGGGCGAGTCCGTGCAGGGCCGCGTCGAGGAGCGCGGGGTGCAGGAGGAAGCCGTCCAGTGTGAGGTCGTCGGCGAGGGTCACGTCCGCGAGTAGTTCGCCGTCGCGGCGCCAGGCCCGGTGGAGTCCGCGCAGGTGCGGGCCGTAGTCGAAGCCGACCTCGGCGAAGCCGGGGTAGACGCCGTCGACCGGTACCTCCTCGGTCGCCTGCGGTGTCCAGTGGCCGGGGGTCTGCGCCGCTTCGGTGACTGCGGTGAGGGTGCCGGTGGCGTGTCGCTGCCATTCACCGGTGTCGTCGGGGCGCGCGTAGAGGGTGATGTCCCGCCGTCGAGTGGCCGGGTCGTCGTCGGTGAGCGGGCCGACCAGGGCGCGGATGGTCAGCGTGCCGCCGCTGGTCGGCAGGACCATCGGGGCCTCGATGGTGAGTTCGTCGAGGCGGTTCAGGCCGACGTGTTCGCCGGCGGTCAGGGCGAGGTCGACCAGCGCGGCGCCGGGGACCAGTAGCGTGCCGCCGATCAGGTGGTCGGCCAGCCAGGGCTGCGCGCGGGAGGAGAGCCGGCCGGTGAGCAGGAGGCTGTCCTGCTCGGGCAGGTCGGCGACGGCGGCCCAGAACGGGTGGTCGACGGTCCCGAGCCCGATGCTGGCTGCGTCGGTGGCGGCCTCGGGTGCCGTGGGCCAGTAGCGGCGGTGCTGGAAGGCGTAGGTGGGAAGGTCGACCATCCGCCCGCCGGTCAGGCACGGCGTCCAGTCGACGGTGACGCCGCGCACGAAGGCCTGCGCCAGCGCGGTCAGCAGGGTGGCAGGTTGGTCGCGGTCGGATCTCTGCACGGGTACGAACACCGCGTCGCTGACGCAGTCCGCGCCCATCGCGGAGAGCACCCCGTCCGGGCCGATCTCCACGAACGTGCTGACACCGAGGCCTTCCAGTGTGGTGATGCCGTCGGCGAAGCGGACGGCTTCGCGGACGTGCCGCACCCAGTAGTCGGCGTCCTGCACTGCGGCGACCTGCCCGGTCACGTTGGACACCACCGGGATGCGCGGCGACTCGTAGCTCAGCGTGCCGGCGACCCGGGCGAACTCGGCCAGCATCGGCTCCATCAGCACCGAGTGGAACGCGTGGCTGACCCGCAGCTGCTTCGACTTCTCGAACTGGGCCGCGACTGCGGTCACCTCGTCGGCGACACCCGACAGCACGACCGAGCGGGGGCCGTTGATCGCGGCGATGTTCACCCCACCGGTCAGCAGCGGCAGCACCTCGGCCTCGGTCGCCCGCACGGCGA